>JANXSQ010000062.1 GCA_025356595.1 Janthinobacterium sp.
CGGCGCGGCGGCGCGCGGCGCGGCCGCGTCGCGGCGCGGCGGCGGCACGCCCTGCTGCATGCCGCGCAGCTTGCTGCGGACGGCCATCAACACCAGGAAAGCCAGCGCCAGCCAGAATAAGATGCGTGTCATGCGAAACCCCGATGCAAAACCACTTCCATTACAAAACGGCTGCCCACATAGGCCAGCAACAAGGTCGCGAAGCCGGCCAGCGTGAAGCTCAGCGCCGTCTTGCCGCGCCAGCCGCGGAAGCGCCGGCCGGCCAGCAGGGCGGCGAACAGCAGCCAGGAGAGCAGCGTGAAGATGGACTTGTGGTCCCACTTCAGCGCCTTGCCGAACAACTCCTCCGAGAACACGATGCCCGACAGCACCGTCAGGCTGAGCAGGACGAAACCGAAGCCGATCATGCGGAACAGCAGGCGCTCCATCGTCAGCAGCGCCGGCAACTGGTCCAGCGCCGTGGCGAAGAAGCCGCCGCCCTCGCCGCGCGTGTGCAGGCGCGACTCCTGCAGCGCCATCAGCACGGCGTGGAAGGCGGCGATGGTCAGCGTGCTGTAGGCCAGGATGGCGACGGCGATATGCCAGCCGAAGACCGCCGGCTTGCCCTGCAACATGACCTCGCTGCCGGGGAAGGCCCAGGCCAGCAGCACGGCGAGGGCGGCGCTGGGCATGACCATGCGGCGCAGGCCGTCGAGCTTGAAGTTGCGGCTCTCTATCCAGTAAGCGCCCACCGACACCCACAGCGCGGCCGAGAGCATGGCGGCGAAGCCGATGCGCAGGCTGCCGGGCGCCAGCAGGTCGAACCACAGCGTGGCCCCGTGCAGGAGCCAGGCGATGGCGGAGGCGGCGGCGATGGCGCCGCCGCGGCTTGGGGGAAGAAGCGCGCAAGCGGTGTAGGACAGGGCGGCGGCGAGAAAAAAATAGGTCTGCATAGAGTTAAGTTTACACCATAGGCCGGCAAGGCCGCTGCGCCGGGCGCGGAAAAGCCGTCCGGCGGCGCGCTTTGATGCGGCGGCGCGGGCCCGGAGCGGAGGAATACATGGGTGGGATGATACAGAAAACGCCGCGCGCCCGGCCGGAACCGCGCCGCCGCGCTATTTCAGGTACTTGTCGTAGATCGCCTTGTAGCGCCCGTTCTTGCGCAACTGCTCGAGGCCGGCGTTGAAGTCGTCGCGGATGGCCGCGTCGCGGAACACCGGCCGGTAGTCGCGCGGATCGGTCGGCGTCAGGGCCTGCTCGTCGACGGCCGGGGCGAGGAAGCCCGGATCGGCCCTCTGCTGCAGGAGGCTGAAATACTGGAAGATGGTGCGGTCGCTGAGCACGGCGTCGTAGCGCCCCAGCGCCAGCAGCAGCGGCTGGACCGCCTGGTTGTTGCGCTCGGCGTAGGTGGGCGTGCGGCTGAGCGCCTTCAGCCATTCCGGATAGCGTTTCGCCGCGCCGACGAAGGCCATGATGTTCAAGCCCTTCAAATCCTCCGGCTTGCGCAGGCGCAGGTGGCGCCGCTTCAGCGTGAAGAGGAAATTCTCGTACAGGACGGGCGGCGCGGCGTAGTGGCCGCCGTAGGGCGCCATGTCCTCGCCGACGTCCATCATGATTGCGTCGACCTGTCCCTCGATGAAGCTGAAGGCGATGCGCCCCATCGGCAGGTAGCGCGGCAGCAGGACGTGGCCCCGATAGGCGAGCGCCTCGCGCACGATGTCGAGTTCGATGCCGGAATGGCTCGCCGCCAGGATGTAGGGCGGCAGATTGTCGCCGAAAGCCATGCTGACGGTGGCGCCGCCGGCGCCGCCGGCCAGCATCAACAAGGGGAAAATCCAAGGAATCCTCATGCGTACAGTTCCCCACTCCGGCGATGGCGCGGCGCGCGGCCGCTCGGGGATATGGTAGCAGTTGGCGCCGGCTATGCCAAACCCAGCCGGCCCCCTTAGCGGCTCAGCAACAACAAAGGCGGCGCCGGCGAGGCGGGCCGCCCTTGTCTCCGATGGGGTAAAATGGCGCCCAACGTCCGGCTTCGCGCCGCCCCTTCCAGCTACATTTCAGGTTCATCATGTTAGATAATCTTACCCAACGGCTCGCCAAGGTCGTCAAGACCATGCGCGGCGAGGCGCGCCTGACCGAGGCCAACACCGCCGAGATGCTGCGCGAGGTGCGCCTGGCCCTGCTCGAGGCCGACGTCGCCCTGCCCGCCGTGCGCGAGTTCATCGCCAAGGTCAAGGAAAAATCCATGGGCGAGGATGTCATCTCCTCGCTCACGCCCGGCCAGGCCCTGGTCGGCGTGGTGCAGCGCGAGCTGGCCGCCATCATGGGCGCCGACCTGGGTCCGGAGGCGTCGCAGCTGAGCTTCGCCTGCCAGCCGCCGGCGATCATCCTGATGGCCGGTCTGCAGGGTGTCGGCAAGACGACCACGGTCGGCAAGCTGGCCAAATACCTGCGCGAAGAGAAGAAAAAGAAAGTGCTGACCGTCTCGGCCGACGTGTATCGTCCGGCCGCGATCGCCCAGCTGCAATCGGTCACCGCGCAAGTGGGCGCCGACTTCTTCCCTTCGGCCAGCACCGACAAGCCGGTCGACATCGCCCTGGCCGCGCTGGACTGGGCCAAGAAGCACTACCACGACGTGCTGATCATCGACACCGCGGGCCGCCTCGGCATCGACGAGGAGATGATGCGCGAGATCGCCGCCGTGCACGCGGCCGTGAATCCGATCGAAACCCTGTTCGTCGTCGACGCCATGCTGGGCCAGGACGCCATCAACACGGCCAAGGCCTTCAACGACGCGCTGCCCCTGACCGGCATCGTGCTCACCAAGCTCGACGGCGACGCCCGCGGCGGCGCCGCCCTGTCGGTGCGCCACATCACCGGCAAGCCGATCAAGTTCGCCGGCGTGTCCGAGAAGCTCGACGGCCTGGAGGCGTTCGACCCGACCCGCATGGCCAACCGCATCCTCGGCATGGGCGACATCCTGGCCCTGGTCGAAGAGGCGCGCAAGGGCGTCGACGTGAAGGCGGCGGCCGACCTGGCGCAGAAGATCAAGGTCGGCGGCAAGTTCGACATGAACGACTTCAAGTCGCAACTCGGGCAGATGAAGAAGATGGGCGGCATGGCCAGCCTGGTCGACAAGCTGCCGGCGCAGTTCCAGCAGGCGGCCGGCGGCAAGAACATGGACCAGGCCGACAAGCAGGTGCGCCGCATGGTCGGCATCATCGACTCGATGACGCCGCAGGAGCGCGCCAAGCCGGAACTGATCAAGGCCACGCGCAAGCGCCGCATCGCCGCCGGCGCCGGCGTGCAGGTGCAGGAGGTGAACCGCATGCTGACCCAGTTCGAGCTGATGCAGACGATGATGAAAAAGCTCACCGGCGGCGGCATGATGAAGATGATGCGCAGCATGAAGGGCATGATGCCCGGCATGCGCTAGGACGGCCCGCGCGCGCCCTTCGCGGCCCCCGTGGCGCGGCGAAATCCCAGGGCGCCGCGCCGAAGCGGTGCAAGGCCGCGCCGGCAGGGTGTTTTAGGCATGTTTTCATAGGGAAAACGTGAAAAACACTTGCATCCTCGGTAAATCCCCACCAATATTAGCCGTGCGATCAATTGCGCAATTTCCCATGTGTTTGTTAAGGAGGCTCGAAGATGGCAACAGCCAAAAAAACCCCAGTAGCAGCGCCAGCTAAACCAGCTGCGGCAGTCAAAGCTGCGGCAGTGAAAACAGCAGCACCAGCAAAAGCGGCAGCAAAGCCAGCAGTGAAAAAAGCGGCGGCACCGGCAGTTCCACGCAAGCCGAACGCAGCATTCATGAAAGCGATGACGCCATCGGCCGTGTTGGCCGCAGTCGTCGGCGCGGATCCATTGCCACGCACCGAAGTCACCAAAAAAGTGTGGGATTACATCAAGAAGCTCGACCTGCAAGATCCGGCCAACCGCCGCATGATCAATGCCGACGACAAGCTCAAAGCTGTTTTCGGCGGCAAAGCACAAGTGTCCATGTTTGAAATGACCAAGCTCATCTCCGATCATTTGAAATAATCGAACTCATCGCGGTCGGCTCCGGCAGCCGATCGGAGTGCCCCCGTCGCCAACGCGATCGGGGCATTTTTTTTGCCCGCGACAAACGATAAAACCGGGGACAGACCACGATTTACGGGAAATGTTTCCCGTAAATCGTGGTC
>JANXSQ010000064.1 GCA_025356595.1 Janthinobacterium sp.
CATCCCGAACAGGACCGTGAAACAATTTTGCGCCGATGATAGTGCTGCAACCAGTGTGAAAGTAGGTTATCGTCAGGCTTGTTATATTAAAAAAGCCCAGCAGAGATGCTGGGCTTTTTTTCGTCCGCGTTTTCGCGGGGGGGTGAACGGGCCGCTGTCTGTCCCCGGTTTACTGCTTTATCGTGTCCGGATTTCGTTTGGCGCGGGCGTAAAAAAAGCCCTGCGCGTGAACGAAGGGCTTGGGCTTGTTGGTCTGGATGGGCTCAGACGCCCCAGATGATGTCGTTACCGTCAGCCTTGGCGGAGCGCAGCATTTCCAGCAGCGGGTAGGCGCGGGCGCCGAAGCCCACTCTTTGCGCCTTGGCGTGCTCGTTGCTCTCGTCTTCTTCCTTTTCCGGCGTGTGCGCGTCGTGTTCGACGTCGTTTTCGGGGTGCAGCCGACTGGCGGCGACTTCGTTTTCCAGAATGGACAGCGCCTGGCCCGCTTCGGCCGCAGTGATGACGCCGCGCGTCGGGCTCTTATGCAGCAGATCCAGGATGCGCTGCGCGTGCTCTTGGTACATCAGCACTTCCGGCGATGATTTGGATTTGAAAGAGATCAACATATGGGCTTTCTGATTCTGTTTTTGGTACTGAAACAATATCACGACTTGGCGCTTCGCACAGTGGTACGCGATCCGCGTTGCAGCCGCGCAGCATTTAGTTCAGTTTGACCGAACTCATGAAGGTATCGACGCTGTCGCGCACGATGTGCTTCTCCTTGCCCAGCACGATGATTTGGTAGATGCGCTTGTCCTGGGCCACGAAGCGGCCTTCCAGCAACATCGGCGTGCCGTTCTGCATGCCGCTGGCCTCGACCTCGATCGACGCTTTCTGCTTCGAGGTGGCGCCGTTGCTGCTGGCCGCCGAGACCGCCTTCTCGCTCTTGATGGTGCCGCCGATATTCTTCACCATGGCCGTCTTCATGGCGAGCAGGGCCGCCTGCGCCTTGAGCGGATCGGCCATTTCGGCGCTGCCGACGGCAAACGTGGTGCCGTCGACTTCGGCGGCGGTCATCGTCATGTTCACGCTCACGCCGTCCAGGTCGACCGTACGGGTGAAGCTGGCCGGCTTGGCGGGGAACAGGGCGCTGAAGGAGGCGTCGGGGCTGCGATAGTCGCGCCAGTCGAATTTCGGACTGCAGGCGGCGAAAAGGCAGGCGGCAAGCGTCGCGCCGAGGAGGGTGGGGAGGGATTTTTTTAACATGGATAGATGGTAGCAGCCGAACCGGCGCGAGGCAAACGCGTCAGCGCTCGCGTAGCGCGCGGCGGTATTGGATCGCTTCGGCCACATGCTGCTCGGCAATCGCCGGCGCGCCGGCCAGGTCGGCGATGCTGCGCGCCACCTTGCGCACGCGGTGGTAGGCGCGCGCCGACCAGTGCAGGCGCAGCATGGCCTTGCGCAGCAATTGCTCGCCGGCATGGTCGAGCGGACAATGCTGGTCGATTTCGCGGCTGTTCAGATATTGGTTGGCTTTGCCCTGGCGCAGCAGTTGGCGCTCGAAGGCCAGCGCGACCCGGCCGGCGATGTCGGCCGAGCTTTCGCCGTCGCCGGCGGCGCCGAGGACGTCGGGCGGCAGCGCCGCCACTTCGATCTGCATGTCGATGCGGTCGAGCAGGGGGCCGGAAACCCTGCCCTGATAGCGCAGGACGGCGTCCGGCGTGCAGCGGCAGGCCAGCGTGGCGTGCCCCGAGTTGCCGCAGGGACAGGGGTTCATCGCGGCGATGAGTTGGAAGCGGGCGGGAAAGTCGGACTGGCGCGCGGCGCGGGAAATCGTGATGCGGCCCGATTCCAGCGGCTGGCGCAGGACCTCGAGCACGCGCCGGTCGAACTCGGGCAGTTCGTCAAGAAACAGGATTCCCCCGTGGGCGAGGGAAATTTCGCCGGGACGTGGTACATTGCCTCCGCCCACCAGCGCGACGCCGGAGGCCGTGTGGTGCGGTGCGCGGAACGGCCGGCGCTTCCAGTTGGCGCTGTTGAAAGCGCCCGTCAGCGACTGCACCGCCGCCGATTCCAGCGCCTCGTCCTCCGTCATGGGCGGCAGCAGGCCGCCGAAACGCGTTGCCAGCATGGTCTTGCCGGCCCCGGGCGGACCGATCAGGATGATGCTGTGCGTGCCGGCCGCCGCCACCTCCAGCGCCCGCTTGGCGTACTGCTGGCCCTTCACGTCGGCGAAATCGGGATATTCGGAGGTGCACGCGGGTGGCGCGGCGTAGTGGCGCGGCAACGCCGCCTCCGGGTCGCGGGCGGCGAAGTGGGCGCAAACTTGCAACAGCGTCAAGGCGGGATAGATGGCGGCGCCCCGCACCAGCGCCGCCTCGTCGGCGTTGGCCAGCGGCAGGATGAAGGCGCGCCGGCCGCCTTCGGCGCGGCGCTGCATCGCGAAACTCATCGCCAGGGCGCCGCGCACCGGGCGCAATTGCCCCGTCAGGGACAGTTCGCCGGCGAATTCATACTCGTGCAGGCGCTGGCCGGGAATCTGTCCGGAGGCGGCCAGGATGCCCAGCGCGATGGGCAGGTCGAAGCGGCCCGATTCCTTGGGCAGGTCGGCCGGCGCCAGGTTGACGGTGATGCGCCGCGCCGGCATCTCGAAGCCGGCGTTCTGCAGGGCGGCGCGGACTCGGTCGCGCGCCTCCTTGACCTCGGTATCGGGCAGTCCGACGATGGTGAAAGAGGGCAGCCCGTTGCCCAAGTGAACCTCAACGTTCACTTCCGGCGCGTCCATGCCCGCCAGGGCGCGGCTTTTCAGGACTGCAAGACTCATGGTTTTCCTTACGGATCGGGACGGGGCGTCTGCCGATCGTAAGCGTTTTGGCGCGCCGCGCCTTGCGGGCGCCCAAAGGCGGGCGCGCAGGGCGCGGCGCGGGCCGGCACCGGCGCGCGGCCGGTTGGTCCTTTGCGGAGGCTTAGGGCGCGACGTTGAGGCGTGTTTCCAGCTCGACCAGGCGCGCTTCCAGCGCTTCCAGCTTGGCGCGGGTCTTCGCCAGCACTTGCGCCTGGATGTCGAATTCTTCGCGGGTGACCAGGTCGAGCTTCGAGAAGCCTTGCGTCATCATCGATTTGACGTTTTTTTCGATGTCCTTGGCCGGCGAATTTTCTATCGCCTGATTGATCTTGCTCTGTAAGTCGGTGAAAAAGTTGTTCATATCCATGTGTATCCTTTGTGGCACAGGCAAACGCATTGCACCATTGCAGTGCGCTTCCGGCGTTAATATGGTGCGAGTCTGAGCAAATTAACAATTCCCCCAACAGCATGAAGCCGCCGCCCCAGCCGAAATGGGGCGGGTGACGCTGGAATGCGCCGTCCGGCAGGCGAAACAAGCTGGCACGCATTCTGCTAAAGAAGTTATCGACCGCATTTTGATCTCCAGCCCAGATTTTAAACCGCAACCGCTATAAAAGTTCAACCAAAAGGAAATCGCCATGAAAAACCTGACCACGAACCTGACCCTAGCCGCAGCGTTGACACTCGCCCTGGCCGCCTTCGGCGGCATGGCCCACGCGGAAGACGCGAAGCCGGAAGCGAAGCCGGACAATGAAGTCAGTTACAACGTCGCCCTGACCAACGACTATCGTTTCCGCGGCGTGTCGCAAAGCCGCCTGGATCCGGCCCTGCAGGGCGGCGTCGACTACACGCACAATCCGACCGGCTTGTATGCCGGCACCTGGTTGTCGACGATCAAATGGACCAAGGACGCGGGCGGCAGCGGCGACGTGGAAATGGACATCTATGGCGGCAAGAAGGGCGAGATCGCCAAGGACATCAGTTATGACGTCGGCGGTCTGTACTACTTCTATCCATCCAATGGCCTGCATCCGAGCGCCAACACCTTCGAGCTGTACGGCCAGGTCGGCTTCGGTCCCTTCTACGTCAAGTATTCGCACGCGACGACGAACCTGTTTGCCAACGACAACAGCAAGAACAGCGGCTATCTGGACGCCGGCTTCAACTACGACGTCTACCAGGGTTACACGCTGAACCTGCACGCCGGCCACCAGAACGTCAAGAACCACGGCGACCTGAGCTATAGCGATTACAAGATCGGCGTCACCAAGGACTTCGGCATCGTCACCGTCGCCCTGGCCGCGATCAAGGCCGACATCGAACTGCCCGCGCCGAATGGCAAAAATACGGCGAAAACCGGTCTGATCCTGACCGTGTCGAAAACTTTCTAAGCGAGACCACCATGAAAATGATCACCGCCATCATCAAACCGTTCAAGCTCGACGAGGTGCGCGAAGCCTTGTCGGCGATCAACGTCCAAGGCATCACGGTCACGGAAGTGAAGGGCTTCGGCCGCCAAAAAGGCCATACCGAGCTCTACCGTGGCGCCGAGTATGTGGTCGATTTCCTGCCCAAGACCAAGATCGAGGCGGCCGTCGACGACGCCATCGTCGACCAGGCCATCGAAGCCATCGAGGGCGCGGCCCGCACCGGCAAGATCGGCGACGGCAAGATCTTCGTCTACAACCTGGAACAAGTCATCCGTATCCGTACCGGCGAGACCGGCAACGAAGCACTTTAAGGCAAGGGGAACACCGATGAAAAAAACTATAACAAAATGGCTGGCCGGGGTTGCCGTCCTGTTCGCTTGTAGCCTCGCGACGCCGGGCTTTGCCGCCGACGACGCCGCCAAGGCCGATACGGCGGCCCCTGCCGTTGCAACGGCGCCGGCCGCCGCGCCG
>JANXSQ010000218.1 GCA_025356595.1 Janthinobacterium sp.
TACATCGAAAGCTTTTATAACCGCCAGCGGCGCCACTCGCGCCTTGGCAATGTTCCGCCCGCGTTGTTTGCTGAAAAATTCAGCAAACAACCGCAAGCGGCTTGAAACAAGAGTGTCCGCTATTGACAGTACACCTCAGAGGCTCTTGCTTGGCTTATGAGTCAACTCTGCAAGTTGGTCGAAACCTACTGTGGCGTTAACCAAGTCGCGCAGGATAAGGCGGGCAACGTCGGGTTCGCCGTTTAGGAACGATGTGGCAGCCTCATCCAATAGCGCTTTGGCAAACGCGGGGTCTCGGTCGACACGCTCGACAATGGTGTGTTTGAAATTTCTCGTGAGTGCCATATCAGTTCCCTTTACGTTTGCCTTGTTTGGCAGCTTGGGCGGCCTTCTTCCTGGTCTTGTACTCGGTGTGCAATGCCTTGGCTTGATCGGATTTGCGCGGCAGACCCCAGCCTTCAGGCCGGGGAAGGATAGCGCGGACGGCGAAGCCGTCCTTGTTGTTGAACTTTCGTTTTGCATGCCTGTCAAACCTTTCTAATACCGTAGGGCATGCGGGAATTCAAGCCTGTCGAGAGAATGTGAGTCCTGGGGGTGCATGGCGTCGGCTCAAAACCGTAAAGCTCCCCACTGAAGGAATTGCATGGCGAAAACCAAGCCTTGCGCCCCTGGGCAGTCTCGTTGAAGCAGGAACCCACCGAAGCGACTTGCAAAACACCGCAGGTGCCGTAGGAATCCCCTCGGTTCAACGAGGGAAGGATGTCAACTATATCCCGTTGCTGCCCTCGCTTTGTTCCACCACCGAACAGGACAATGAGCGCCTCGCCATCCCTGGCGAGGTAGATGCGATAACCTGGCCCCCCAGTCGATGATGTACTCGCCAATGCCATCGAACCATTTAACGCTCGATGTGTTGCCAAGTCCCGATCTAATCTTGGCTGTCGTCACCTTGGCGGCGGCCTGTGCATCGAGGTCGTCAAACCATCTCTTGTAGGGATTAGTGCCGTCTTCGCGAAGGTATTCTTCAAGCGTGATTTTTATGTTTTACATGGTAACACATACGTTACCATTGGGCGCATAGACTTACACACAAGTCTGCACCTCACTGCAAGGAAATCATGGCAATAAAGTTAATTTTGTTAAATTACTTAAATGTTTCTTGTAAATTCACAAAATTTGCTCCTACATAAGTTGACTGCTTAATAAACGAATATCGGTGAACGACACTAAATTTTAAAATTCCATATGGCCGTCTGACAACGGCAGGCAGGCAATTCGGCCTGGCGGATCGATCTTCGCAAAGCCAGGTGGCGTAACGGCCCTTTTTCACAGCGGTTCGAACTCTTCGCAGTCCATGGAGTGGTGGCGCTGCAGATGATCGGCGACGGCAATCAGCAGCACGCGATTGGCGTCTAGATAGCGCCGCGCCGCGTCGAACAGCTCTACCCGCAGCGCCCTTAGCTACCTAACTGAAAGTGCTTCGCAGGATGCCGGTATCACCACTTGGCGTACGGCAGCTTAGCCTTTGCTGACTTCAATGACGCTTCAAAAATGCCGATGCGTTCCTTGCTCGGTGTCAGTAGAATCGAGCCGTTATCGAGTAGGCGGCCGCCGATCTCATCGCCTACTCGCAGACCGGCGGCTTCCAAAATGGGTTTGGGTATGCGAAGCCCTCCATCAGAGTTTCCCCAACGTGTTAATCGTGTCATAGTCGCCTCCCAGTGAATGGTATACGTCGTTGAATACACTGCGAAATTGGCATGGCCTTGTTGCCGCTGGCTTTGCAATACCTGTTCTACGGTGGCCGCCAGCGATGCCACAGCGAGCCCAGTTAGCTTACGCGGGGAATCGAAGCTGTGTCAGCATCCACGGCCATACCATTTGCCCGCGTCGGTCCTTCCGCTTGGTCACGATGGCGGTGGACAGCGCGTAGTCAATGGAGTCGGCCAGCAGAAATCCGCGTTCAATCGACTTCCTCCGCGCGGCGGCACCGCTCTCCCACAATATGGCTTCCTTGCACTCCATGATTTCAGCGCGCTCAGCCAGCACTTTCGGGTGGTTGAACAGCCAGCGGGTGAACGCAAAGCTGTCGGGCTGGTTGTGCCAGTACATGCCGTACATCTGGATATACGCGCACGCTGTCGTCGGTTCCGCCAAGTTGGTTCCGTGCCAGATTGCAAGCGGGGCAGGGCTGGCGTTGCCACCAAGGAGTTCCGCAATATATGGGTTCGCGGCGAAGCCTCTACGTAGTGCCGTGGCGGCGGACACCCACTCGTCACGCAGCATGTGGGTCAGGGCGAGTTCGTAGAAGTACGGAGGATAGCCGTCGGCCTCAGCCTCGAACACGGCACGGGCGTGGGCGAAGTCGCCGGCGCGCAGTGCTTCAGATCCCAGCAGGAAACGCACGCCCTGGTTGTCGGCTGGGTTCCGCGCCAGCATAAGCTCGATGATCGTCACGGCATCCTTGTGGCGGCGCAGGCGCCGATACGTCGGGTTGGTGGCGCATCAATTTGCATGCCCGAGCATTGAGCATGACGGGCACTCTTTTAAATGGAAGATCGGAATCATGAGCGTAATATTTACCCTATCAATCGCTTGTATCGCCGGCAGGCACCTCACGGAAGAGTATCGATTCGTACTTGATGTGCCCGCAGACTCGACGCTCGATGACTTGGCATCGTTCATCCTTGGCATGGTCGATTTTGATGGTGAGCACCTGTCCGAGTTCTACGTGGCGAATGGGTTGCGGGGCAAGAAAACGTGGTTCACTGCCGATGGCGAATGGGATGAGGACGACAGCGACATGTGGGATATCCGCCTGTCCGATATCTTCCCGCTTGGCCGCAACAAGAAGCTGTACTACGTCTACGACTTCGGCGCGTCATGGTGCTTTGAAATCACCAAGAAGGGCAAGGAGACGACCGCGCTGGCCGGACTGGAATACCCGTGCATCGTTTCGCAAGAAGGCGCGAAGCCCGCGGAATTCGGTTACGATTTGAATTGTGACGACGATGGCGACGGGAATGCTGATGCCGCTTAGCTTGGATTGGCGAACGAGGCAGCCTGCACGGAGTGCTGAACACGCCAGTCGTTGTCTGCCGCCGGCGGGAAAATTTGATGAGTGCGTCAGTGTGGCAGCGACCGTAGCGCGCGCCTAAGTGCCTAGTCGGCGCCAACCATCCTCGCTCCGGGCCGCGTCCATTTCCTTTTGATGTTGCGGATTGTTGGCCATCACCGCGTGCGCCGAATAGGCCAGCACTTTGCTGGCCTGCAGGTCGCTCGGATAATGCACGCCGATGGGGCCCGGCGCCGCAGATTCGCCCCCTGCGCCTGTCGGCCCGTGCAAGAGAACGCTGAATTCCCAAAGAAAAAGCGCTTCGCAATGTTGCCATTTGAGTGGTGCCCGCTTCACCTGTGCTCACTCTGCATGGCTCGCGCAGGCATGCGTTTGGCTTCCAAAGCCAGCGCAAATTTACCAGTCACCCCGAGGTTTCGCTATAAGATCGGGTCATTGCATTAATGACACCGTTTTCGGGTAGCCTATGAAACCAGCATTGAATGTGCACGCGGCATTGTCCGGCAAGCGCGTATTAATTACCGGCAGCACTGGTTTCCTGGCCAAGGTCGTGCTGGAAAAGCTGATCCACAGCGTGCCCGACATCGGCCGCATCGTGCTGGTGATCCGCGGCGGCACAGGCAACACCAATGGCGATGCCCGCACCCGTTTCGAGCGCGACATCGCCACCTCCTCCGTATTCGACCGGCTGCGCGCCGAACGGCCAGCCTTCCTGGCCGAGTTCTTCGCCGAACGGATCGAATGCGTGACCGGCGAAGTGACCGCGCCGTGTTTCGGCCTGTCGCTGGCCGATTTCAACGCGCTGGCCCGCCGCATCGACCTGGTGATCAACGCCGCCGCCAGCGTCAACTTCCGCGAAGCGCTGGACGAGGCGCTGGCCATCAACGCCCTCAGCGTCCAGAATATCGCCGAGCTGGCACGCGCCACCAACGCACCGCTGGTGCAGGTATCGACCTGCTACGTCAACGGCTACAACCGCGGCGACATGCTCGAACAGAACGTGACACCGGCGCGCGCCGCCATTGCGCGCCATGCCGACGGCCATTATGATGTATCCGGCTTACTCAAACACCTGCAGCACCGCGTGGCCACCATCAAGGCTGAAACCAGCGACGCCGAGCAGCGGATGCGCCGCCTGACGGAGCTGGGCATCGCCGAGGCCAACCACCACGGCTGGAACGACACCTACACCTTCACCAAGTGGATGGGCGAGCAGCTGGCGATGCAGGCCATGCGCGGCAAGACGCTGACCATCGTGCGGCCGTCCATCATCGAGAGCACCCTGCAGGAGCCGGTGCCCGGCTGGCTGGAAGGCGTCAAGGTGGCCGACGCCATCATCTTGGCCTACGCACGCGGCAAGACCAGCTTCTTCCCGGCCAAGCCGAACGAAATCGTCGACATCGTGCCGGCCGACCTGGTCGCCAACAGCATCATCCTGGGCGCCGCCGAGGCGCTGGCCGAACCGGGCGCCACCCGCATCTACCAGGCCTGCACGGGCTCGGCCAATCCGATCTCGGTCGGCCGCGTGATCGAGCTGTTCCAGACCGAATCACAGCGCAACTGGCGCAACTACGAACGGCTGTTCTACAAGGAGCCGAAACATGGTTTCCGCGTCGTCAGCCGGCCGGTATTCCTGCTGATGCTGAGGGTCATGAGTCTGGGCGCAAGCGCCTGGAGCGGTGTGCGCTGCGTGCTCGGCGTGGGCGACTCGCCCAAGCTTGAAGCGCTGCGGACCACGCGGCTGCTGGCACTGACGTTCTCGTTCTACACCGCGCCGCGCTACGTTTTCCATAATACATCCCTGATGGCGCTGGCCCAGCGCTTCGGCAGCGAAGACCGGGCGCGCTACGCAGTGGACCCGAGCATCATCGACTGGCCGGACTACCTGTGCCGCATCCACATGACGGGCCTGAACCGTTATGCGCTGCGTCCGCGCTCCCCGAAATCGGTGGAGGCGGCGGCAACGGCGGCGCCGCTGCCCAAGTCCGCGACAGAAACAGAAGCAAGACCGGTAGAAATATAAGCGAAATAAAAACGAACGCCGACAAAGATTCGACGCCGGACCCAGGAGACAGCATCACATGAGCAAACCCACCGCAGCACCGGCGCCGATGACACGTCGCGACTATGCGTGGCATCGCATGGACACCGACAAGAACCTGATGGTCATCAACAGCATCCTGCTGTTCGAGGGCGCGGTCGACATGGAGCGATTGATCTCCACCATCGGCTTGCGTCTGCCTAACTATCCCCGCTTCACCCAAAAGGTGGAGCACCGGCGCGGCCGCCCGCATTGGGTCGAAGACGAGCAGTTCAACATCGCCCAGCACATAAAGCTGGAACAGATGTCGCGGGAAGTTAACGGCGAGGCGTTACAGGGTCACATGACCCGCATCGCCCATCTGCCGCTGGAGCGCGACCGGCCGATGTGGCACATGACGGTGCTCGACCGCGTCAACGGCGGACATGCCATCGTGTTCCGCGTCCACCACTGCATCACCGACGGCCTGGGGCTGGTCCACGTGCTCAATCACCTGACCGACGACAACGGCGTGCATGGCTGCACGCCGTCGCCGGTCGGCCATCCACACCGCGCCACGGTGGCGCACGATGCCGTGTTTTCGGCGGTGGCGCGCGGCGTGTCGTGGCTGAAGATCGCCTTCCATGTGGCGCGGCTATCGCTGCTGTGGTCCGACGCGCCCAGCCAGTTCAAGGCGCCGATGAACGGCGCCAAGCAACTGGTGTGGCTGCCGCCGCTGGAGATGGAGCGCGTGCGCGCCATGTCCAAGCGCATGGGCGTGACCCTGAACGATGTCTGGGTGGCGGCTGTCTCCGGCGCGCTGCGCCAGTACCTGAACGAGCGCGGACAGCGTCCCAATGGCCGCGCGCTGCGCGCCGCCGTCACCTTCAATCTGCGCGAGAAGGCCAACGCCTTCCAGCTGGGGAACGAGTTCGGCCTGGTGGCGGTGGACTTGCCGACCAACGTCGACGATCCCTGTGTGCGCCTGCGCCAGTCCAGCGAGCGCATGACCGCCATCAAACGCTCGCACCAGCCGCGCGCCACGATGGCCTTCCTGTCGATCGCCGGCTGCTTGCCGACCGCCCTGCAGCACTTTGCGCTGAACCTGTTCACGTCCAAGGGCTCGGTGGTGCTGACCAATATCGAAGGCCCCGGCAGCCGCCGCTACCTGGCCGGCTCGCGCATGACGGACCTGATCTGCTGGGTGCCGCAAGCGGGCAAGCTGGGTGTGGGCCTGGCGTTCATCTCGTATGCAGGCCAGATCCAGCTGGCCCTGTTCGTCGACACCGA
>JANXSQ010000129.1 GCA_025356595.1 Janthinobacterium sp.
CGGCGCGCCTCAGGCCTTCACATGCAACCAGCGCGCGTGCGCCGCGCGCGCCAGGTAGTCGAGCAGGAATCCCAGCACGCCGATCATGACGATGGCCGCCATCAGTTCCGAGTAGGCCAGGCGGTCGCGCGTGTCGAGGATGAAGTAGCCGATGCCGGCCGAGACGCCGAGCATCTCGGCCGGCACCAGCACGATCCAGATGATGCCGATGGCCAGGCGCACGCCGGTCAGGATGTCGGCCGTGATGCCGGGCAGGATCACGCGCAGCACGGTTTCGCTGCGCGTGGCCGACAGGCTGCGCGCCAGCAGCAACCAGTTCGGATCGAGGCGCGCCACGCCGGCCGCCGTGTTGAGCAGGATCGGCCAGACGGCGGCGAAGGCCAGCAGGAAGTAGACCGGCGCGTCGCCCACCCCCAGCACCATCACCGCCAGCGGCATCCAGGACAGCGGCGACACCATGCGCAGCAGCTGGAACAGCGGCATGGCGCCGCCGGCGAAGCGCTTCGAGGTGGCCACCAGCACGCCCAGCGGCACGCCGATGACGCTGGCCAGGCTCAGGCCCACGGCCACCCTCTGCAGACTCAGCCAGATGTGCACCCAGATGTCGCGCCCCCGCACCAGTTCGAGCAGGGCCAGCGCGGCGTTCCGCGGCGCGAAGGCGGCCGCGATCGGCATGCTTTTCTCCAGCGAGGCGACGCCGGCGGCCCACAGCAGCAGGGCCACGGCCAGGCCGATCAGCGGCATCAGAAAACGCATCAGCACCCTAGGCCGCCACGATTTCGCTGCGCAGCAGCTTGGCCGGCAGGCCGAACACGCCCGGGCCGCCGACGGCCGCGATGGCCTTGCGCACGAAGCGGTCGTCGATCAGGTCGCGCGCGGCGAAGGCCGGGTCGAGCGTGCTGAGGAAGCGCGTGTCGCCCTCGACCTTGGTGCGGGCGATGGCGCGCACCATTTCCTCGGTGTAGGAGGCGAAGGGGAAGGGCTGGAAGTCGATGCGGCGCTGCTGCCAGTTCTTGTGGGCGATGATGCCGCGCGCCTCGTAGTTGCTGTAGTCGGTCGTCACCAGCACCTTCGAGAGCACCTGCAGCGAGTGCGGCGTGTAGCGGTTCTCGCCGGCCGCCGAAAGCAGCTTGGCCGTGTCGAGCTGGTTCGAGCGGGTCCACAATTGCGCCTTGACGATGGCGCTGGTGACGCGCTGCGCCCATTCGGGGCGCTCGTTGATGTCGCGCTCGGCCAGGAAGGTGACGCAGCAGGCGTGGTTTTTCCACACGTCGCCGGAGAAGCGCAGCACCTTGCCGATGCCGGCCGTTTCGGCGGCCGCATTGAAGGGTTCGGCGACGATGAAGCCGGCGATGGATTTGCCGGCCAGCGCCGAGACCATCTCGGCCGGCGCCATCACCACCAGGTTGACCTCGTTCGCCTTCAGCGCCGCGTTGCGCGCGCGCGTCACGGCGACCAGGCCGCTGGCGGCGAGGATCTGCTGCAGCAGGATGTTGTGGATTGAGTACCAGAAGGGAATCGCCACGGTGCGTCCGCCCAGGTCGGCCACCGAGTTGATCTCGTTGGCGACCGTCAGGGCCGAGCCGTTGACGTGGTTCCAGGCCACCACCTTGGCGGGGAATTTGGCGCCGTAGCGCACCCACAGCGTGGCCGGCGAGAGCATGTGGATGACGTTCACCTGGCCGGAGACGAAGGCTTCGGTGATCTGCGCCCAGCTGCGGAACAGGCGCGGCGTTTCTGTCCTCAGGCCCTCGGCCTCGAACAGTTTGCGGGCGTGCGCCACCAGCAGCGGGGTGGCGTCGGTGATCGGCAGGTAGCCGATCTTGACCGGCTGGTCGTCGCCCTTGGCGCCCTGGCGCGCCATGGCGTCGCCGGCGAACAGCAGCGGCGCGGCGGCGCCGGCGCCGGCCAGCGCCGAGATGCGCAGGAAGTCGCGCCGGGTCAGGCCGCAGTCGCAGGTGGAGGAGGCGCAGATGTGCGGCGTGGTGTGGGTTTTCATGGTGGGCTCGATTCGCTTCGGTTCGGTGACTTAGTGGGTGTGCGGCTCGCGCAGCGCCTGCAGGGCGGCGAGGATGTCCATTTTGAGTGCGACGACGGCGCCGCTGTGGCCTTCGCGCGGCGCGGCGATGTCGACGCGCCATTCGCGCACGATGGCGCCGGGCCGTCCGCCCATCAGCAGGATGCGGTCGGCCACCAGGATCGCTTCGTCGATGTCGTGGGTGACCAGCAGCACGGCGCTGTGCCAGCGGTGCACCACCTCGACCAGCAGGGCCTGCATTTCGGCGCGCGTGATGGCGTCCAGCGCGGAGAAGGGTTCGTCGGCGAACAGCAGTTCCGGCTCGCGCGCCAGGGCGCGCGCCAGCGCGACGCGCTGCGCCATGCCGCCCGACAGCGCGGCCGGGTACAGGTGTTCGCGGCCGGCCAGGCCGACCGCCTCGATGGCTTGCGCGACGCGGGCGCGGTGGCGCGCGGCGTCCAGTTTCGGCTGGTGGGCGAAGTCGAGGCCGAAGCCGACGTTGCCGGCCACGTTCAGCCAGGGCAGCAGGCTGGCCTGCTGGAACACCAGGGCGCTGCGCGGGTCCGGGCGCAGCAGCGCTTCGCCGAGGAAGCTGACGGCGCCGCCGCTGGGTTGCTGCAGGCCGGCCAGCACGCGCAGCAGGCTCGATTTGCCGCAGCCGCTGCCGCCCAGCAGGCAGACGATTTCGCGCGGCCGCACGGCCAGCGCGACATTCTCGAACACGGCGCCGGCGCCGGCGTAGCCGAAGGACAGGCCGCGCGCCTCGAGCGCCCAGGCGTCCGTCACGCGCCGCCTTCGAGCTGGCGCAGCGCCGCCTGCAATTGCGTCAGGCTGGGCGTGACGACGGGGATGAAGGCCGCCTCGCGCCAGCGCCGCGCGAAGCCGTTCTGCTCCTGGCGCAGGTAGGCGCGCCCGCCCATGGCCTGCAGCTCCAGCATCAGGGCTTGCTGGACCAGTTCGGCCAGCTCTATGCGCAGGCGGAACATGGCCGGCGCCTTGGTTTTGAAGCGGCCGTCGTGGACGCCGGCCAGCAGCAGCTCGGCGCGCGCCTCCAGGGTCTGCTGCAGGGCCAGGATGCGCGGCGTCAGCTGGTTGCGGCTGCCGGCCGAGATGGCGGCGGCCTGCGCCAGGCTGGCGCGCGCCAGGCCGATCGACATGCCGCACTGCATGCCGAGGAAGGCCGGCCGCACGCCCGGCAACCAGGCCGCCGCGTCGGCGGCGATCAGGTCCCGGGCGTCGATCTCGACGCCTTCCAGCGTCACCGAGGCGGTGTTGCTGGCGCGCAGGGCGATCAGGTCGAGGTCTTCGCCGCGCGCCACGCCGGGCGCCTCGCTGTCGAAGGCGATGATGGCCGGCGGGGCGCCGTCGCTGGGCGCGACGGCGGCGGCGGCGACGAAGCCGGCGCGGCGCAGATTGGTCAGCCAGGCCAGGCCGCCGTCCAGGCGCCAGCCGCCCGCCTGCGGCGTCGCCTTGATCTGCAACTGCTCTATGCCGGAGAGGAATTTCATGGCGTTCGACAGGCCGGTGGCGCCGGCCCGCTCGCCGCTCAGCAGGGCAGGCAGGCGCCGTTCGGCCAGCGCCCGGTTGGGGCTTTGCAGCAGGTATTCGATGAAGGTGCGCTGGCCCCAGAAGACGAAGGCGGCCGTCAGCGAATGCTCGGCGACGGCGGCGATGGCCGTGATGGCGTCGCGCACGTCGCCGCCGGCGCCGCCCTGCGCCCGCGGCACGCCGATGCGCAGTTGCTGGGCTTCGGCCAGCGCCGGCAGCAGCGCCTCGGCCAGCGCCGCCTTGTCGTCAAGTTGCTCGGCGTGGGCGCCCAGCCAGGCTGTGAGTGTGTCCATGCTCAGACCGCGCCGGGCAGGTAGGCTTGCAGCTGCGGGTTGACCGGCGTGCCGGCCAGGCTGTTGGCGAAGTTGCACAGGGTCGCCAGGCTGATGCCGAGCACCACTTCGAGCGCTTGCTGCTCCTTGTAGCCGGCCGCCAGGAAGTGTTGGTAGTCGGCGTCGTCGACCGCGCCGCGGCGGGCGATGACGGCGGCCGCGAAGGCGCCGACGGCGTCCAGGCGGGCGTCGCCGGTGGCCGCGCCCTGCTGCAGCGCGCGTACCGTCTCGGCGCTCTGGCCGGCTTTCTTCAGCGCGATGGCGCTGTGCCCGGCGATGCAGAAGTCGCAGCCGTGGATGCGCGCGGCGCTGATCTGCACCACTTCGCGCTCGGCCAGCGTCAGGCTGGCGCGGGCGTTGATGCCCGCCACCGTCATATACGTTTCCAGCGCCAGCGGGGCGTTGGCCAGCACGCCGATCAGATTCGGCAGGAAGCCGTTGTTGGCCAGCGCCTTCTCCACGAAGGGACGGCTGTCGGGCGGGGCGCTATCGAGGGTGTGCAGGGTCAGGCGTGGCATCGGGGCCTCCGTTAAGGATCAGGCCACATTATCGCTTATGGCAAGGTCGTGCGGAAGGCGCCGGCGTCGCCATTTCGTGTCCGTTCGTCCAGCGCCGGCGCCAGTTGGCGGCGCCGCTGCTCGCGCCGGTACAGGCCGGGCTGGGCGCCGATGACGCGCTGGAAGGCGCGCGAGAAGGCCGCCTGCGACTGGTAGCCGACCTGCGCGGCGGCCCGTTCGACGGTGGCGCCGGCGTGCAGGCGCTGGGCGGCGATGCGCATGCGCAGCAGTTGCAGGAACTGCGCCGGCGGCTGGCCGCAGGCGGCCGCGAAGTGCTTGCAGAAGCTGGCGCGCGACATGTGCGCCAGGCGCGCCATGCCGGCGATGTCCCAGGGTTCGGCCGGCGCCTGCAGCAGGCGTTCCAGCAGGGGCGCGAATTCCCTGCGCCGCGCCAGCGCCAGCAGGCCGGCGTCGGCGCTGCGGCGCGCGCCGGCGTGGCGGATCAGGTAGAAGAACAGCAGTTCGACCAGGCGCGCCAGCAGCGGCGAGGGGCGCAGCGGGTCGGCGTCCGGGTCGGCCTCGGCCTCGGCGAGGATCAGCTCGAACAGGGCGGCGGCGGCGCGCGGCGCGGCGGCGCCGGCGCGCAGGATCAGGTAGTCGGGGAAGGCGTCGACCAGCAGCGCGCTGAGGGCGCCGCGCAGGCGGAAGAATCCGCAGGCCAGGCCGGCCCCGCCGGCGTCGGCGCCGGCCAGCGGCAGCATGGCTGGCGCGGCGCCGGCGGCGCGCGGGTCGGGCAGGGGGCTGAGGAAGTGTTCGATGTCGCGCAGCAGGAACACGCCGTCGCGTTCGCCCAGGGCGAGCGGCGCCGCGCCCGGCAGGTGCAGATAGCAGGCGCCGCGCAGCACCAGGTGGAAGCTGGCCACGCTGCGCCCGGCCGTCGAGGCGCGCCAGTTGCCGCAGTAGTGGCCGACGTGCAGGGCGGCGCTGTCGATGTCGATGTCGCCGAGCAGCCAATTGGCCAGCGGGTCACTGTCGGGGGGCATAGTGGGCGCTTCGCAAAGCGTCCATGATACGGGCGCGGCGCCCGCGCGCCCAGTGCTGAATGCGCATATGCTTATGCGCGCGGCGCCGCCTCGGCCCGGCGCGCCGCCTTGGCGCCGGGCTGGCGGAAGGACGGGCAGTCGACCTGCAGCAGGCCGCCGTCGTCCAGGCAGACGGCCGACAGCTTGCCGCCCCAGACGCAGCCGCTGTCGAGGCCGATCAGCCCGGGGCGCAGCAGCAGGCCCAGCGCCGACCAGTGGCCGAACACCACCGTCGCGTCCGCGCTGCGCCGGTGCGGCGCGTCGAACCAGGGCAAGAGGCCGCTGCCGGGCGGGGCGCTGCCGCTTTCCTTCATCTTGAAGTCCATCACGCCGTCCGGCGTGCAAAAGCGCAGCCGCGTCAGCGCGTTGACGATGCAGCGCAGGCGCGCCGCGCCGCGCAAGTCCTCGCTCCAGGCGTCCGGGCCGTTGCCGTACATCCCGCGCAGGAAGTCCACCCAGCCGGGGCCGCGCAGCGCCGCCTCGACCTCGCCGGCCAGCTCCAGCGCCCGCTGCGCGCTCCACTGCGGCAGCACGCCGGCGTGCACCAGCAGATGGCCGTCGTGCGGCAGGGCCAGCGGACGGTGGCGCAGCCAGTCGATCAGCTCCCCGCGGTCGGGCGCGGCGAGGATCTCGTCGAGCGTGTCGCCGGCGTGCGGCGGGCGTATGCCCTGGGAGACGGCGAGCAGATGCAGGTCGTGGTTGCCGAGCACGCTGTCGGCGCGGCCGTCCCGGGCCAGCGCGTGGACGTGGCGCAGGGTCGCCAGCGATTGCGGGCCGCGGTTGACCAGGTCGCCGGCGAAGAGCAGGCGCGCCGGCTCGGTATTGGCTTGGGCGATGCGTTCGAGCAGGGCCAGGTTTTGATCGTGGCAACCTTGCAGGTCGCCGATGACATAGGTTTTCATATTCATCTGCTATTTTCCCGCGTCCCGGATGGTGCATGGGGGCGCGGGCATGCATTTTTTGTCGTTGTAGGTGCTCAGTTTCACATAGAATCATGCTTATCACCAATTTGCGCCATGGCCGGGATACTAAATGATTTTTGTGACAGGTGGAGCCGGATTCATCGGCTCGAATTTCGTGCTCGACTGGCTGGGCCAGTCCGACGAGGCAGTGCTCAATTTCGACAAGCTGACCTATGCCGGCAATCTGAACAATCTGGCCGCGCTGCGCGAGGACCCGCGGCACCTGTTCGTGCGCGGCGATATCTGCGACGGCGAGCGGGTGCTGGCGCTGCTGCGCCAACACCGGCCGCGCGCCATCCTGCATTTCGCCGCCGAAAGCCACGTCGACCGCTCCATCCACGGACCGGCCGAATTCGTCCAGACCAACATCAACGGCACCTTCAGCCTGCTCGAGGCGGCGCGCGCCCACTGGGGCGAGCTGGACGCGGCCGGGAAGGCGGCGTTCCGCTTCCTGCACGTCTCGACCGACGAGGTCTACGGCACGCTGGGCCCGCACGATGCGCCCTTCAGCGAAACCACGGCCTACGCGCCGAACAGCCCGTATTCGGCCTCGAAGGCGGCCTCCGACCATCTGGTGCGCTCCTACCACCACACCTACGGCTTGCCGGTGTTGACGACGAATTGCTCCAACAACTACGGTCGCTTCCATTTCCCCGAGAAGCTCATTCCGCTGGTGATCGCCAACGCCCTCGCCGGCAAGGCGCTGCCCATCTACGGCGACGGCCAACAGGTGCGCGACTGGTTGTATGTGGGCGACCACTGCGCGGCCATCCGCCGCGTGCTCGAGTCCGGCCGCGCGGGCGAGGTCTACAACGTGGGCGGCTGGAATGAAATGGCCAACCTGGACGTGGTGCGCACGCTGTGCGCGATCCTCGACCGCCTGGCGCCCAAGGCGCACGGCAGTTATCTCGAACAATTGACGTATGTGCAGGACCGCCCCGGCCACGACCGCCGCTACGCCATCGACGCCGGCAAGATCGAGCGCGAACTGGGCTGGAAACCGGCGGAAACCTTCGAGAGCGGCATCCTGAAGACCGTGCAATGGTATCTGGACAACCAGGCCTGGGTGGCCGACGTGCAGTCGGGCGCCTACGCCAATTGGGTCGAACAAAATTATCTGAACCGGGAGAAGGAAGCATGACGCACGTTCTGCAAGAGCGCAAAGGCATCATCCTGGCCGGCGGTTCCGGCACCCGCCTGTATCCTGTGACGATGTGCGTGTCGAAGCAATTGCTGCCGATTTACGACAAGCCGATGATCTACTATCCGCTCAGCACCCTGATGCTGGCCGGCATGCGCGAGATCCTCATCATCTCGACGCCGCAGGACACGCCGCGCTTCCAGGAACTGCTGGGCGACGGCAGCCAGTGGGGCATCAGCCTGAGCTACGCGGTGCAGCCCTCGCCCGACGGCCTGGCGCAAGCCTTCCTGATCGGCCGCGAGTTCCTCGGCAACGCGCCCTCGGCCTTGATCCTGGGCGACAATATTTACTACGGCAACGAACTCGACGCCTTGCTGGCGCAGGCCAACGGGCGCGCCGACGGCGCCACCGTCTTCGCCTACCACGTGCAGGACCCCGAGCGCTACGGCGTGGTGGAGTTCGACGCGGCGCGGCGCGCCGTCAGCATCGAGGAAAAGCCGGCGCGGCCGAAATCGAACTACGCCGTGACGGGCCTGTATTTTTACGACAATCAGGTGTGCGACGTCGCGGCCGACGTGGCGCCGTCGGCGCGCGGCGAGCTGGAGATCACCGACGTCAACCGCTGGTATCTGGAGCGCCAGCAACTGAGCGTGGAGCTGATGGGGCGCGGCATGGCCTGGCTGGACACCGGCACCCACGATTCCCTGCTGGAGGCGGCGCAGTTCATCGCCACCATCGAAAAACGCCAGGGCTTGAAGGTGGCCTGCCTGGAGGAGATCGCCTACCGCAAGGGCTATATCGACGCGGCGCAATTGCAGAAGCTGGCCCTGCCGCTGAAGAAAAACGGCTATGGCCAATACCTGTTGCATATTTTAGAAGATAAAGTGATCCGATAATGAAAATTACTCCCGCCGCGATCGCGGACGTGCTGATATTGGAACCGACGGTGTTCGGCGACACGCGTGGTTATTTTTATGAGAGCTTCAACGCGCGGCAATTCCGCGAAGTCAGCGGCATCGACAGCGAATTCGTCCAGGACAACCACTCCAAGTCGGCCAGGAACGTGCTGCGCGGCCTGCATTATCAGATCGAGCAGGCGCAGGGCAAGCTGGTGCGCGTGACGGCCGGCGCCGTGTTCGACGTCGCCGTCGATCTGCGCAAGAGCTCGCCGACCTTCGGGCAATGGGTGGGCGCCGAGCTGTCGGCCGAGAACAAGCGCCAGATGTGGATACCGCCCGGCTTCGCGCACGGCTTCCTGGTCACCAGCGAGAGCGCCGAATTCCTCTACAAGACCAGCGACTACTGGGCGCCCGAGCACGAGCGCTGCATCCTGTGGAACGATCCGGCGCTCGGCATCGTCTGGCCGCTGGACGGCGCGCCCCTGCTGTCGGGCAAGGATCAGCAGGGCAAGCTGCTGGCCGACGCCGAGTTGTTCGCATGAGGATACTGCTGAGCGGCGTCAGCGGCCAGCTCGGCTACGAGCTCGAGCGCAGCCTGCAGGGCCTGGGCGAGGTCGTCGCGCTGGACCGCGCCGGCATGGATCTGGCCGATCTGGGCCAGGTGCGCGACGTGATCCGCGCCGTGCGGCCGCAATTGATCGTCAATCCGGCCGCCTACACGGCCGTGGACAAGGCCGAAAGCGAGCCGGCGCTGGCCTTCCGCGTCAACGCCGAGGCGCCCGCGCTGATGGCGCAGGAGGCGGCCCGCCTGGGCGCGGCGATGGTGCATTACTCGACCGACTACGTGTTCGACGGCGCCAAGGCCGGCGCCTATCTGGAGGGCGACGCCACCGGTCCGCTGAACGTCTACGGCGCCAGCAAGCTGGCCGGCGAACAAGCCGTCGCGGCGGCCGGCATTCCGCACCTGATCCTGCGCACCAGCTGGGTGTACGGCATGCGCGGCAAGAATTTTCTGCTGACCATGCTGCGCCTGGCCAGGGAGCGCGAGGAATTGCGCGTCGTGAACGATCAGTTCGGCGCGCCCACCTGGAGCCGCACCATCGCCGACAGCACGGCGCTGATCCTGGCGCAGGCGCGCGCCGGCCAGGACGACTGGTGGCGCCAGAACGGCGGCCTGTATCACCTGAGCAGCCAGGGCCGCACCAGCTGGTTCGGCTTCACCGAGGCGATCCTGGCGGCGGCGCGCATCGATTGCCGCCTGATCCCGATTCCCGCCGCCGAGTATCCCGTGCCGGCGCCGCGCCCCGCCAATTCGCTGCTGTGCTCGGACAAGCTGATGGCGCGCTTTTGCCGCCTGCCCGACTGGCAGGATGCCCTGCGTCTGTGCCTGCGCGACTAGGCGCGCGCCGCCGGCCGTAATATAAGAGGTATTTAATTTATAAATATTTACGGGAATATATAATCGGCGCGGCGCGCGTCCGGATCGAATGGAACTGTAAAGAACTGGCGATGCCGCGGTGATGTAGTATATTGCTTCCGCAAATAAAGTTTTCATACTTACAATACATTCAAAGGAATACACATGGATTTATCCAGCATGTCGACGGTCGAATTGCGCCAGCTTCAGGAGCGCGTCAAGCAGGAAATGAAGCGCCGCGAACACCAGGACATCGCCAAGGCGCGCGAACAGATCCTCGCCATCGCGCAGAGCGTCGGCATTCCCGTCAACGAACTGGTCGGCGCCGGCGCGCGCGCCAAGACCGGCAGCGTGGCGGTGCGTTACCGCAATCCCGCCGACGCGGCGCAGCAGTGGACCGGCCGTGGCCGCCAGCCGAAATGGGTGAAGGAATGGCTGGACGCGGGCAAGTCCATCGATCTGCTGCGGGTATAATCCCGCTTGTACTGCGCGGGGCGCGCGGGCCGCTGCGGCCGCGCGCCGCCGCGCCGGTTTTGAATGCGCGGCGCCCCCGGCGAACGGACGCGGCGCCCTGTTCCCGCCTTTCCAAATAGAAGACATCATGCTCCCACTCTCGAAGACCATTTTCAAAGCTTACGATATCCGCGGCGTCATCGGCAAGACGCTGGACGCCGGCGTGGCCCGGCAAATCGGCCGCGCCTTCGGCCGCGCCGCGCTGGCCAAGGGCCAGACGCGCGTCGTCATCGGCCGCGACGGCCGCCTGTCCGGTCCGGAACTGATCGCCGCGCTGGCGCAGGGCCTGCAGTCGGTCGGCGCCGACGTCATCGACCTGGGCGTGGTGGCCACGCCGATGGTGTACTTCGGCACCAACGTGCTCGACACCCAATCCGGCATCATGGTCACGGGCAGCCACAATCCGCCCGACTACAACGGTTTCAAGATGGTGCTGGCGGGCGAGGCCATCCACGGCGAGGCCATCCTCTCCCTGTACGAGCGCATCCGCGCCGATGACGGCGCCGACGCCGCCGCGGCGGGCGCCTACGCGACGCACGACATCCGCGCCGCCTACCTGCAGCGCATCCTCGGCGACGTCAAGCTGGCGCGGCCGATCAAGATCGCCGTCGACTGCGGCAACGGCGTGGCCGGCGCCTTCGCCGGCGACCTGTTCCGCGGCATGGGTTGCGAGGTCATCGAACTGTTCTGCGAAGTCGACGGCACCTTCCCGAACCACCATCCGGACCCGGCCCATCCGGAAAACCTGCAGGACCTGATCCGCTGCCTGGCCGCCTCCGACGCCGAGATCGGCATCGCCTTCGACGGCGACGGCGACCGCCTCGGCGTCGTCACCAAGGATGGCCAGATCATCTATCCGGACCGGCAAATGATGTTGTTCGCCGCCGACGTGCTGACGCGCCATCCGGGCGAGCAGATCCTGTTCGACGTGAAGTGCACGCGCCACCTGGCGCCGTGGATTTCCAAGCACGGCGGCCAGCCCCTGATGTGCCAGACCGGCCACTCCCTGGTCAAGGCCAAGCTGCGCGAAACGGGCGCCCCGCTGGGCGGCGAAATGAGCGGCCACATCTTCTTCAAGGACCGCTGGTACGGCTTCGACGACGGTCTCTACGCCGGCGCCCGCCTGCTGGAGATCCTCACCCGCGAAAGCGACCCGTCGGCCCTGCTGAACGGCTTGCCGCAATCGGACAGCACGCCGGAACTGCACCTGGAACTGGCCGAGGGCGAAAACGTCCGGCTGATGGACAAGCTGCGCAGCGACGCCGTCTTCCCCGGCCATGAGCGCATCATCACCATCGACGGCCTGCGCGTCGAATACGCCGACGGCTTCGGCCTGGCCCGTTCCTCGAACACCACGCCGGTGATCGTCATGCGCTTCGAGGCGGAGACGCCGGCCGCGCTGGCGCGCATCCAGGCCCAGTTCAAGAGCGTGATCCTGGCCGCCAAGCCGGACGCGGTGCTGCCCTTCTGATGTCGGCGGCGCTGCAAGCCGGTACGCCGGCGCCCCTGAACATCCTGCTGGTGCGCGTCTCCTCCCTGGGCGACGTGCTGCATAATCTGCCGATGGTGGCCGACATCGCGCGCCGCTTCCCGGACGCCAACATCGACTGGGTGGTGGAGGAGGGCTACACCAGCCTGTTGCGCCTGAACGGGCGCATCGGCGCGATCATTCCCTTCGCCCTGCGGCGCTGGCGCAAAAGCCTGGGCAGCAGGGCGACCCGGGCGGAAATCGCCGCCTTCTTCAGGACGCTGCGGCAGAAGCGCTACGACTATGTGTTCGACACCCAGGGCTTGCTGAAGACCGGCGTCGTCATGGGCGCGGCGCGGCTGGCGCCGGGCGGGCAGAAGGTCGGCCTGGCGAACGGCAGCGAAGGCTCCGGCTACGAGGGCATTTCGCGCCTGTTCCACACGAAAAGCATCCCGCTCGACCCGCGCACCCACGCGGTGGCGCGCGGCCGCCTGGTGGCGGCGGCGGCGCTCGGCTATACGCTCGACACGCCGGCCGACTTCGGCCTGGCGGCGCAGGCGCGGCCCGTGCCGGCGCCGGACTGGATGCCGGCCGGCCCCTACGCCGTGTACTTCCACGGCACGGCGCGCGCCGCCAAGAAATGGCCGGCGCAGGACTGGATCGCCCTGGGCGCGCAACTGGCGCCGCTGAGCATCCTGCTGCCCTGGGGCTCGGCGGCGGAAAAAGCCGAGGCCGAGGCGCTGGCGGCGGCGCTGCCGAACGCCCGCGTGCTGCCGAAGCTGTCGATGGCGGAGGCCGTCACGCTGGCGCGCCACGCCGCGCTGGCGGTCGGCGTCGACACCGGCCTGACCCACATCGCCGCCGCGTTCGCGCGCCCGACGGTGGAAATCTATTGCGACTCGCCGCGCTGGAAGACCGAGGGCAACTGGTCGCCCAACATCATCAACCTGGGCGACCGCGGCAACCCGCCCAGCGTGGCCGAAGTGCTGGCCGCGGCCAAGAGCCTGCTGGAAAAATAATGCGTCTTCTGTATTCCCTGATGTGGTGGTTGGCCTTGCCGCTGGTGTTGGCGCGGCTGTGGTGGCGCGGCCGGCGCGAGCCCGGCTACCGGCGCCACTGGGCCGAGCGGCTGGGTTACTACGGCGCCAAACCGCGCGCCGCCGCGCCGCTGTCGATCTGGGTGCACGCCGTTTCCGTCGGCGAGACGCGCGCCGCCGAACCGCTCATCGACGCCCTGCTGGTGGCTTGGCCGGAGTGCCGCATCATCCTCACCCACATGACGCCGACCGGGCGCGCCACCGGCGCCGCGCTGTTCGGGCGCCACGGCGCGCGCCTGCTGCAAGCCTATCTTCCCTACGACACCGGCAGCATGGTGGGGCGCTTCATCGCCCGTTTCGAGCCGCGCGTCTGCATCCTGATGGAGACCGAGGTGTGGCCGAACCTGATCGCCGCGTGCGGCCGGCGCGGCGTGCCGGTGGCCCTGGTCAACGCGCGCCTGTCGCAGCGTTCGCTGGGCAAGGCGCAGCGCCTGGGCGGCCTGCTGCTCGACGCGGCGCGCGGCATCAGCCTGGTCGCCGCGCAGACCGAAGCGGACGCGGCGCGCGTGCGCACGCTGGGCGTGGCCAATGTGGTGGTCACCGGCAGCATCAAATTCGACGTGCAGGCGCCGGCCGCCGCGCTGGCCGCCGGCGCCCGCCTGCGCGCGCAGATCGGCGCCCGCCCGGTGCTGCTGTGCGCCAGCACGCGCGAGGGCGAGGAGGAATTGCTGCTCGCGGCCTACCGCAGGGCCGGCGCGTCGCTGCCGGCCGGCCTGCTGCTGCTGATCGTGCCGCGCCATCCGCAGCGCTTCGACGCCGTCGCCGCGCTGGTCGAGGGACAGGGCCTGAGCCTGCGGCGGCGCTCGCAACTGGCGCTGGACGACGGCCCGCTGGCGCCCGAGGTGGCGGTGCTGCTGGGCGATTCGATGGGTGAGATGTTCGCCTACTACGCCGCCTGCGACTGCGCCTTCATCGGCGGCAGCCTGCTGCCGCTGGGCGGGCAGAACCTGATCGAGGCGAGCGCGCTGGGCAAGCCGGTGCTGACCGGTCCGCACACCTTCAATTTCGCGCTGGTGACGCAGGACGCGCTGGCCGCCGACGCCGCCGTGCTGGTGGCCGACGCCGACGCGCTGATGGCGCAGGCGGCGCGCCTGCTGCAGGACGCGGCGCGCCTGGCGGCGATGGGCGCGCACGCGCTGGCCTTCGCGCGCCAGCACCGCGGCGCCACCGCGCGCACGCTGGCCCTGCTGCCGCCGCTGCTGGACCCGGCGCCGGCCGTTTAAATCGGGCCGGGCGGCTCGCCGCGCCGCATGGATGCGCCGGACGACGGGGCGGCGGAGCCTGCCGGGCCCGCCGCCTTGCGCCCATTTCAGCCGAACAGCACCGGCAACTCCTGGGCGCGCTGGCGCAGCGCCAGCTTGGCGCCGTCGTAGTCGGGATAAATCGTTTCCAGCGTGGCCCAGAAGCGCGGGCTGTGGTTCATCTCCAGCAGGTGCGACAGTTCGTGCGCGACGACGTAGTCGAGCAGCGGCAGCGCGAAGTGGATCAGGCGCCAGTTCAGGCGGATCTTGCGCTGCACCGTGCAGGAGCCCCAGCGCGTGCCGGCCGAGGACAGCGCGAAGGAATGGTAGCGCACGCCCAGGCGGGCCGCGTACAGGTCGAGCCGTTCGCCGAAGAGTTGTTTGGCCTCGGCCTGCAACCAGCTTTTGACCTTGTCCTTCAATTGTTGTTCGGTGCCGGCCGGCGGCACCCAGACGTGCAGCTCGCCGCTGGCGCGGTCGAAGCTGGCGCGGTGGCGCGCCGCCTGGTGCAGGCGCAGCGTGATGCTGGCGCCCAGGTAGGGCAGGGCGGCGCCGTCCACCCAGGCCACCGGCGGGCGCTCCAGGCGCTGGGCGCGCCGTTCGCGCCGTTCATGCAGCTTGGCGAGGATCCAACCCTGTTTGGCGCGGATGGCGTTGTCGATGTCGGCCAGGGAGACGCGTTTCGGCGCCGTCACGCGCAAGCCCTCGTCGTCGATCATGAAGCCGATCGAGCGGCGCGTCGAGCGGCGCAAGACGTATTCGAGGCTGTGCTGGCCCAGTTGCAACTGGCGCAGCGGCGCCGCGTCGGGCGCCCGGGGGGGTGGGGGGGGTGGGGGCGGTTCGGCCGGCGGCGGCGCGCGCCATGGCTGGGGCGGCGCCGCGCGCGGCGCGG
>JANXSQ010000162.1 GCA_025356595.1 Janthinobacterium sp.
GCCAGCAGCGCAGAGGACTTGCCCCCGCCCGCTGCGCCCCCGTACAAGGCTTCCAGGCAGTTTAGGAGCAGGAACAATGCCTGCTTAGGATGCGGCTTCTGCTTAATGTAGGGGTTCAGCTTCGGAGTCATCCGTCGCGCAAACTCCTGAGCCGTCATCGCTTCCATCGTCATCGCCTTTGTGCTCCGCCTCGGTTTTATACTCCGCTTCGATAATGCTCTGCGCTTCTTCGTCTGTGAGCGGCTCAGGAGCCGGGGGCGGAAGCTGCGGCATCTCGCCAAGTATCTGCTGCGAGAGGCCCAAGTCCTTCATAAACGCTGCAATCTCGCCTAGCTCCTGCGGGGTATGAACGCTCTCGATCGTAACCTTTGTCTCGGTCGTAGAGTAGGAGAACTGCTCTAGGACAACGCGCAGGGTTTCTTCTTTGTTGAGGCCCAGCAGTTTCAGGCGGGCCTCCATAATCTGCCGCGCTTCTGCTGCGAGGCGCGGATCACCAATCTGAGAGCGCGTGACAGTTTCGTCGTGGGCCATGTTGCCAAACGAAGTGTCCTTGCTGCCCGAGCGCGTTTCGCGTGAATCCTCGCACGACCGCTCCCACTCCCGCATGACCTCCCCGAACAAGTAGTCCAGGCGCGAAAGCTGCACGAACACTTCGCGCCGCGTCAAATCCTGCATATGCCGCGCGTTCTGGTCGTAGCCCTTTTTAAGAAGCTGCGACACTGCGGCGGGGAAGATGCCGAGCGTCTCTGCAATCTGCCGCGTTGTTTTGCCCTTGACGTGCAGCGTCATTGCTGCCGATGCCTGCTCCCGAAGGATGGCCTTCTTCACCGCATTGTTGCGATCCGTCAGCGCAATATCTTCCGGGGCAAGGGGTTTAGCTGTAGAGATTTCGTTCACGGCGGTTTGTTTCTCTCTGCTATAAAGTGCTGTTTCTATCAATACTTGCCAACAATGCAATTAGAAGTCAATAACGACAGGCTTAAAACCCGTAGCTCTGGGTATAATGCGGGGATTAATGCAGTAGGGAAGATTACAGAAGGAGAAGGGTAAATGAATAACTTAGGCATTGCGATAGGGGAAAAGCTTGTGCCGGTGGCATTCGACCCCGACACGCTGGACGTAATTTACAAGTCCGAGTCCGGTGCGAAGTTCACCACGCGCTGCTCGACGGCTCCTGATATGTTCGGGGACGTGATTACCGCTGAGACCTGGCGCGAGGCTCTCGGCTACCTGCCGCTCACCAGCAGCCTGCGCCTCGCGACGGCACTGCGCTCCGAACGAGACCTTATGCCCGAACGAGACCTTATGCAGGCGGCACGGTAGGGCATTGAGTGCGCTGCCCCTGATAGTCAAGCGCACAGGGGCAGCGGGTATAATCAGCGTATGAGCGTTATATTAAGCCCGGCGCAGCTTTCCGCTGTGCTTGCCCTCGAAGTGTTTGCTGCCGACGTGCGGCATATGGGACTCCCCACCAAAGCCGAGTTCCAAGTCCTCGAAGCTGTCAAAGAACATGTGCAGCGGGCCAAAGAAGAAACCGCTTTTGATGAACCGCCTCTCACCGGCAAAACAGATCAGAATAAACCGGAGCCGAAAATGCAATGCGAAATCCAAGCCGCGCATCTTACGCATCTCGAAAAGCTCAAAGCGGACTGGAAGTAGCCATGATTACCGATTACCCCTTCGCCCGAACCCTCAGCATACAGCGATTCTACCGCGACGTCTGCGCCCTGAGCATGAAGGCCCATACTGCCGGCCTGCGCCTGCGCTCCATCGCCCTCTCGCCCCTACAGCTTCAAGATGTCAGCGGCGCACTTGCGAAGCAGTTTAACGCACCCAGCAAAGAATCCACTATGGTTTCACTCGATACCCCGCACGGACTTGTGAAAATCAATGTCGCACCCCCCGCCTGCTACGCTTTCTACACGATTGCTGACCTCGAAGGCCGACTCGCCAAAGACTTTCTGATCACCCTGGAACCCTAATCACGCATGCAAAACACCCGAAAGTGCCAGAAAACACGGCAAAACACTTTCGGGTGCGCCCCTCACACCATTTTCTACCCCGCAGGCTCCGGCCCGTCGTTACTTCCCATAAATGCCCGCACCTTGATGAGAAGTACCGGGTTTGACTCCGCCATATGCACGAGGCTCGAACACTGAGCGCATATTAAACACGCCACCTCACGCTCCCACCGACGGTAATACACCGAAAACCTCCGGCACCTGCACCCGCAGCACCGACACTTACCGCCCTGACCTACCACCAATGCCCCATACTCCTCTAACGTCATGCCCCACTTCCCCTCTAAATACCGATTCTT
>JANXSQ010000166.1 GCA_025356595.1 Janthinobacterium sp.
GCCGCGGCGGCCGCCGGCGGCGCGGCGGGCACCCGCTGCGGCGTGGCATGGCGCAGATAGTAGGCGCCCACACCGACGGCGAGCAGGGCGGCCAGCGTGGCGGCGATGACGGCGGTTTTCGGCGAGGAGGGGTGTTGCGACATGGTTGGCGGCCTTTGTGCGGTGAAGTGGCGGCCATACTAAAGCAAAGCCTGATCGCGGGCAATATGGCGGAGGGGGGAAACCGGCTCCGCCCGCCGCATTGTCAGTGGGGCGGGGGATGGGGGCCGCCGCGTTTTTGCAGCAGGCAGGACATATGCGGGGCCAGCATGCCGGGGCCGACGCGCAGCAGCGTCGCGCCCAGCAGCAGCAGTTTGAGCAGCGCCGGCGGGGCGCCCATGCCGCGCCGCGAGCGGCAGAAGAAGTTGTTGGCGTGGGCCGTGTCGAGGTTGTCGTAGTGGGGGCCGAAGCCCTTGCGCACCGTCCACGGCCAGACGCCCCGCTGCAGGGGCTTGCCGCGCCAGCGGTCCAGGGCGCGCGGCAGGTAGTTGACCAGCCAGCGCCCGGAATGGGCTTCGCGCGGCCACAGGCGGTTGCTCGTTCCGGTCAGCAAAATCATGCCGCCGGGCGCCAGCACGCGGTCGATTTCGCCCTGCACGGCGGCCAGTTCCCCGTGCTTGACGTACTCGAGCGCGCTGTTGCAGGCGACCAGGTCGAACTGGCGCGCCGCGAAGGGCAGGCGGCGCGCATCGGCGACGTGGCTGAAATCGATGTTGCCGATGCCGTAGCGGGCCGCGTTCAGGCGCGCCAGGCTGAGCCAGTCGGCCGAAGGGTCGGTGGCCCAGACGCGCGCGCCCAGATAGGCGAACAGGATCGCCGAGGCGCCCACGTTGCAGCCGAACTCCAGCACGCGCAAGCCCTCCAGGCGCAGCGGCATGACGTCGAGGACCAGGCGCAGGTGATCCCATTCGTAATCGACATAGCCGCCCACCCAAGGGTCGCGCGCGCGCAGGCCGAGATGGCGCGCCTGCTCCTCGAAGGCGCGCTGCGGCTCGCTGAGGATCTCAGCCGGTCCTTCGTGGTCATAGCGATGCATACATCCTCCGTCGGGCAGGGGCGCCCCTTGCGTCCACTATAAAAGGGCGCCGGCGGCGCGCGCTTGTGGACGCGCAAGGGGCGGCCGGACGGCGCGCCGGAACGTGAAAAAGCCCGCAAGGCGCGAACCTTGCGGGCTTTTTACAGCGTTGACGAGGCGCCGTCGCCGGCGCTCATCGGGCCGGCATTACATCATGCCGTCCATACCGCCCATGCCGCCCATGCCACCCATGCCGCCGCCCATGCCGCCGCCGGCTTTATCGTCGGCGATTTCGCAGACCATGCAGTCGGTCGTCAGCATCAGCGAAGCGATCGAAGCGGCGTTTTGCAGCGCCGAACGGGTCACTTTGGCTGGATCCAGAACACCCATTTCGACCATGTCGCCGTAGGTGCCGTTGGCGGCGTTGTAGCCGTAGTTGCCCGTGCCGGCCAGAACGGCCGCAACGACGACGGATGCTTCTTCGCCGGCGTTTTGCACGATCATGCGCAGTGGCTCTTCCATGGCGCGCAGAACGATCTTGATACCCGCGTCCTGGTCAGGATTGTCGCCCTTGACCGTGATGTTGGCGCGTGCGCGCAGCAGGGCAACGCCGCCGCCGGGAACGATACCTTCTTCGACCGCGGCGCGGGTGGCGTGCAGTGCATCTTCAACGCGGGCTTTCTTTTCTTTCATTTCGACTTCGGTGGCGGCGCCAACCTTGATCACTGCAACGCCGCCGGCCAGTTTGGCGACGCGTTCTTGCAGTTTTTCACGGTCGTAGTCCGAGGTCGCTTCTTCGATCTGCACGCGCACTTGCTTGACGCGCGCTTCGATCGAAGCGGCTTCGCCGGCGCCGTCGATGACGATGGTGTTTTCCTTGCCGATTTCGATGCGCTTGGCTTGGCCCAGTTCCGTCAGGGTGATTTTTTCCAGCGTCAGGCCGACTTCTTCAGCGATGACTTGGCCGCCGGTCAGGACGGCGATGTCTTCCAGCATGGCTTTGCGGCGGTCGCCGAAGCCAGGCGCTTTCACTGCGCAGGTTTTCAGGATGCCGCGGATGTTGTTCACAACCAGGGTGGCCAGCGCTTCGCCTTCGATGTCTTCGGCGATGATCAGCAGAGGACGACCGGCTTTGGCGACTTGTTCCAGTACCGGCAGCAGATCGCGGATGTTGGAGATTTTCTTGTCGCACAGCAGGACGAACGGATTGTCCAGGATGGCGACTTGCTTTTCTTGATTGTTGATGAAGTAAGGCGACAGATAGCCGCGGTCGAATTGCATACCTTCAACGATGTCCAGCTCGTCGTTCAGGGATTTGCCGTCTTCAACGGTGATGACGCCTTCCTTGCCGACTTTTTCCATCGCTTCAGCGATGCGCTCGCCGATCGAGTAGTCCGAGTTCGCCGAGATCGCGCCGACTTGGGCGATTTCTTTGGTGGTGGTGCAAGGACGGGCGATTTTCGCCAGTTCTTCGACGGTCGCCGCGACGGCCTTGTCGATGCCGCGCTTCAGGTCCATCGGGTTCATGCCGGCGGCAACGAACTTCATGCCTTCGCGCACGATCGCTTGCGCCAGCACGGTGGCGGTGGTGGTGCCGTCGCCGGCGTTGTCGCTGGTGCGGGAAGCGACTTCCTTGACCATTTGCGCGCCCATGTTCATGAGCTTGTCTTTGAGTTCGATTTCTTTGGCAACCGACACGCCGTCCTTGGTGACGGTAGGGGCGCCGAACGAGCGTTCCAGCACCACGTTGCGGCCTTTAGGGCCCAGTGTGACTTTGACTGCGTTGGCGAGGATGTTGACGCCTTCAACCATTTTGGCGCGCGCTGCGTCGCCGAATACTACTTCTTTAGCTGCCATGTTTGTTTCTCCTGAATTGCGTGGATTGGTGTCTGAAACGGGAAATGCCGCGAATTACTTTTCGACGATCGCCATGATGTCTTCTTCGCGCATGACCAGCAGCTCATCGCCGTCGACCTTGACGGTCTGGCCGGCGTATTTGCCGAACAGGACGCGGTCGCCGACTTTGACATCCAAAGGACGGACTTTGCCGTCGTCGAGAATCTTGCCATTGCCGACGGCGAGCACTTCGCCTTGATCCGGTTTTTCAGCGGCTGCGTCAGGAATGATGAGGCCGGATGCAGTTTTGGTCTCTTGGTCGAGGCGTTTGACGATGACACGATCGTTCAAAGGGCGAAGATTCATACAAAACTCCTAAAAAGTACAATGGATGGATGTTGCTAAATGATTATTGCGCGGCGCTTGGCCAGCCCAGTCTTCAGTCGATTGCCGCGGTAAGCGGCTTGCCGCGGCGAGAAAGAGTTGTTAGCACTCTCTACTAACGAGTGCCAATTATAGGGACGGTAGTGGGGTATTTCAAGAGTGCATACGTTTATTTCATATGGATTCTCGCTATTCGCGCGGACAAACGGGGCCGCTTTGTTGCGGCGCAAGCGCACCCGCTGAGTATAACTATGGATAGGGTCGATTCGATTGCATTTTCGTATGAATATCCTTACAGTGGTGCCTTGCCAATGTTTATCAATGTCTAAGAGGACAACCATGCACCACCGTATCCGCCATCTCTGCGCCGCCCTGGCGGCCGCCGTTTTCGCCCAAGGCGCCGCCGCGGCCGCCGCCGCGCCCTTCCTCGACGATGTCGGCATCGTCGACCTGGCGGACGGCGACCGGCAGGACTTGAAGCAGCGCGTCCTCGATTTCCTGAAAAAGGCCGACGACGGCGCGCGCGCCAACTGGGCGTCGGCCGGGCCGGACGGGCTGGAGGCCGATTTTTCGGTCGACAACAGCAGCGCCACGGGGCGCGGCGCCAAGACCATTTTTTGCCGCCAACTGAGCCTGCTGCTGCGCGCCGGCGGCAAGGAGCAGGACCTGAGCCGCAAGACCTGCACCCAGCAGAGCGGCAAGTTCGACATCGACGCCGTCGATCCGGTCGCCGTGGTGTATCCGCGCTTCCTGTCCGACCTCACCGTGGCGCGCCTGAACAAGAAGGAGGCGGCGGAGCTGACGGCGGTGGCCGTGAACGCGCTGCAGATGGCCGAGGACGACACGAGCGTGGAATGGCGCAACAAGGGCCTGGGCAACGCGCAAGCGCTGACGGTGACCCTGAGCGTGTCGGCCACGGCGACCAAGCCGGGCGGCTTCCGCATTTGCCGCGACCTGAGCATGCTGGTGCAGGGAAAAAGCGCGGCGCAGACGCTCAAGCGGCGCTCCTGCGAAGGGCGCAGCGGCCACCTGGATATCGAGCCCGGCCACGAGCGGGACGAGTAAACGAACCCGGCGGCAGGGCCGGGCTGGCCGCCCGGCAATGGTGCCCGTAAGTAATTCGGCTGCTTTTTTGTAAATATGTGTGACGGTGGCCTGATTCGATTGACGCCCATGGAGCTGGCGCCATATAGTGACGGGATGATTTCCGAATTCCAAGACCTATCCAATAAAATCGACCTTCTGGCCGAGATGACGCAGGCATTGCGCCGCGAAAACGCTTACCTGCGCCAGGCCAACGCGGCCCTGGGCGCGGAAAACGCCGTCTACGTGCAGCGCATGAGCGAGGCGCAGCAGCGCGTCGAGGCCTTGCTGGAGAAAATCCCCGAACTGGTCCAGGCCGGCCTGGCCGAAGCGGCCGCAGAGAAAGACGCTTGATGACACATTTGGACGTCTCCATCATGGGACAATCGTATCGCATGGTGTGCCGCGAGGGCGAGGAGAAAGCCCTGCGCGAAGCGGCGCATTATCTCGACGGCAAGATGTGCGCGATCCGCGACGCCGGCAAAATCAAGGGCAACGACCGCATCGCCGTGCTGGCCGCCTTGGGCGTGGCGGCGGAATTCCTGTCCGTCAAATCGCCGCAGGGGCCGCTGTCGGACCTGACGATTTTGGAAGTCAAGCAAAAGATAGAGGCGATGCACGCGGTGCTCGATGTCGCCCTCACGCCGCAGGAAAATCTGTTCTGAGCGGCGAAATAGGTTTGACATGCCCGGGCATAGGAGTAAACTTCGTGTCTACCCTGCAGTGTTCGCGATTGCCATATATTCCTTGAACCATTTATGTGCACCGGTTGCGGAATTTCGTTCGATGGGAGTGAGCGTCGCTCGTTCGACGAACCCGAAATTGAACTAACTGTGACCACCTTGAACCTCTTGGTTCGGGATGCCGGCATAACGGCACATGCGGGGTTCCTCATTCGATAGCGGGCGGTTGTTTCATCTGACGATGGGCAACCGCTTTTTTACGCGCGCACGCTGTGCGCCGCCCGCGCTTCACCGTTCCCCGGGAGTCCGTCCAGATGCAGTATTGGTTGATGAAGTCCGAACCGGACGAGCTCAGTTTCGACGCCCTGATGGCCGCGCCGGCGCGCACCGTGCCGTGGTTCGGCGTGCGCAATTACCAGGCGCGCAATTTCATGCGCGACGCCATGCGGGTCGGCGACGGCGTGCTGTTCTACCATTCCAGCTGCGCGCAGCCGGGCGTGGCCGGCCTGGCCGAGGTGGCCAGCGCGCCCTATCCCGACCACAGCCAGTTCGAAGCCGACGGCAAGTACGCCGATCCCAAGGCGACGCCGGAGCAGCCGCGCTGGGTCAGCGTGGACGTGCGCGGCGTGCGCAGGACGCGCCTGCTGCCGCTGGCCGAGCTGCGCGGAATCGCCGGCCTGGAGGAGATGCCGCTGCTGCAAAAGGGCAGCCGCCTGTCGATCACCCCGGTCACGCCGGCGCAGTGGCAGATCATCGTCGCGCGACTGGAGGCGCGCTGATGGACTGGAGCCTGGTGCTGATCCTGCTGCTGATGGGCGCCGCGGGCGGTTTCGCCGCCGGCCTGCTGGGCATAGGGGGCGGCATGGTGCTGGTGCCCTTCATTACGATGATCTTCACGGCGAAACACTTTCCGCCCGAACTGGTCGTGCACATGGCGATCGCCACCTCGCTGGCGACCATCCTGTTCACCTCGATGTCCTCGGTGCGCGCCCATCACGCCAAAGGCGCCGTCAACTGGCGCATCGTGCGCCTGCTGGCGCCCGGCATCCTGCTCGGCTCCTGGCTGGGGCCGTGGATAGGCAAGCAGATGGATGCCTCGTCGCTGGCCCTGTTCTTCGGCCTCTTCGTGGCCTTCTCGGCGACGCAAATGCTGATGAGCAAAAAGAGCGGCGGCGGCCGCGCACTACCGGGCGCGCCGGGCATGTTCGCCGCCGGCGGTGTGATCGGCGTGCTGGCCGGGCTGGTGGGGGCGGGCGGCGGCTTCATCTCGGTGCCCTTCATGGGCTGGTGCAATGTGAAGATCCACAACGCCGTCGCCACCAGCGCCGCGCTGGGCTTTCCGATCGCGCTGGCGGGCACCCTGTCGAACATCTATTTCGGCGCCGGCACGGCTGGCTTGCCGGCCTATTCGCTGGGCTTCATCTACCTGCCGGCGCTGCTGGTGATCGCCGCCGCCAGCGTGACGATGGCGCCGCTGGGCGCGCGCACGGCGCACCGCCTGCCGGTGCAGGCGCTGAAGAAGGGCTTCGCGGGGATTTTGTACTGCCTGGCGGCGTACATGTTGTGGAAGGCCCGGTAAACCGGGCCGCGCGGCCGGGGACAGACCCGGCGGGTCCGGTCCCGGTCCGGCAGCTTAATTAGGCGCGCAGCGGCGCGCTGCCGCTGGCGTTGCGCTTGTAGGCCCACAGCAGCAGGGCGACGCCGCCGACGATCATCGGCAGCGACAGCATCTGTCCCGAGGAGATGGTGAAGCCGGCGAAGCTGACCTCGTAGTCGGGCACGCGGAAGTATTCGGTGAAGAAGCGCGCGCAGCCGTAGAGCAGGGTGAACATGGCGCCGACGGCCATGCGCGGGCGTTCCTTGCGCGCGTACAACCAGAGGATGGCGAACACCAGCAAGCCGTCGACCAGGGCCTGGTAGAGCGGCGAGGGGTGCACCGGCACGGCGATGTTCGGCCACATCATGGCCCATGGCAAGCCTTCCGGCGCCGCGCGGCCCGGCAGTTCGGCGTTGATGAAGTTGCCGATGCGCCCGGCCGCGTAGCCGAGCGGCACCAGCGGGGCGATGAAGTCGTAGACGTCGAAGAGATTGCGGCCGGCCTTGCGCGACCATAACCACATCGCCAGCATGACGCCGAGGAAGCCGCCGTGGAAGGACATGCCGCCGTGCCAGACGGCGAAGATTTCCAGCGGATTGGCGAGGAAAAAAGCCGGGCGGTAGAACAGCACCTCGCCCAGGCGTCCGCCGATGACCACGCCGAGCATGCCGTAGAACAGCATGTCGTCCAGATCCTCCTTCTTCCAGTTCAGCGCGGCGATGTGCGCCTGCTTGATGCGCACGCGCCCCAGGGCGATGAACAGCCCGAAGGCGAGCACATACATCAGCCCGTACCAATGCACGTGCAGCGGGCCGATGGAAAAGGCGATGGGGTCGGGCATCGGGTGTATCAGCATTGTGTATTCTTTCTCAGTAAGTCCAAAAAGCCTCGCAGCACCGGCGAATCGTTGTCGCGGCGCCAGGCCAGGCCGGTTTCCACCAGCGCCGTCGGATCGGCCAGCGCACGGTATTCTACGCCGGGGCGCATCAGCTTGGAGACGGATTGTGGCACAAGCGCGATGCCCATGCCGGCCGATACCAGGCTGACGATGGTTTGCATCTGGATCGCCTCCTGGCCGATGGCCGGCGTGATGCCGGCGACGCGGAAGACGCCGAGGATGGTGTCGTGCAGGGCCGGCGCGATGGCGCGCGGGAAAATGATCAGCGGCAGCGCCGGCAAGTCGCGCAGGCGCACCGGCGCCGTCCCGTCCAGCGCCGCCAGGCCGGCCGGCGCGGCCAGTATCAAGGGCTCGGCCAGCACCGCCAGGTAGTCGATGTCGAGGCGCGCCCGGTCCGGCAGCGGCGCGATCAGGAGGCCGGCGTCGATGCGCCCGTGCAGCAGATCGTCGAGCTGCAGGTCCGAGGTCGCCTCGCGCAGGCTGATGCGCACCTGCGGGTAGGCGCCGCGGTAGGCGCGCAGGAAGGGCGGCAGCACGCTGTAGTCGGCCGAGGAGACGAAGGCCAGCGCCAGGCTGCCGGCCTCGCCGCCGGCGGCGCGCCTCACCAGTTCGGGCAACAGTTGCGCCTGGGCCAGCAGGCGGCGCGCCTCCGGCAGCAGGGCCAGGCCGGCCGGCGACAGATTGACCTCGCGGCGGTTGCGCAGGAACAGCGCGGCGCCCAGCATCTCCTCGAGGGCCAGGATGGTTTGCGACAGCGGCGGCTGCGTCATGTGCAGGCGCTTGGCGGCGCGGCCGAAGTGCAACTCCTCGGCGACGGCGACGAAATAGCGCAACTGGCGCAGTTCAAGATTCATCGATATGCATTTCCATTAAGAATTAACGATGTGAGACGCAAAATGAATCACAGCCATGCGAATGATATATTTGACATAGGCCCTCAGGCAAGGCAATCTGGGACACCCACGCTTTCCTGCATTTCAGCGCTAAGCAGCCGCTTGCGCGCTGGAACGCCAGGCAATAATATCATTTTTGAAAGTCTATCATGCCCGTCTACCGCTCCCGCACCACCACCCACGGCCGCAACATGGCAGGCGCGCGCGCGCTGTGGCGCGCCACCGGCATGAAGGACGGCGATTTCGAGAAACCGATCATTGCCGTCGTCAATTCCTTCACCCAGTTCGTGCCCGGCCACGTGCACCTGAAGGACCTGGGCCAGATGGTGGCGCGCGAGATCGAGGCGGCCGGCGGCGTCGCCAAGGAATTCAACACCATCGCCGTCGATGACGGCATCGCCATGGGCCACGGCGGCATGCTGTACTCGCTGCCCTCGCGCGACCTGATCGCCGACTCGGTCGAATACATGGTCAACGCCCACTGCGCCGACGCCATGGTGTGCATCTCGAACTGCGACAAGATCACGCCGGGCATGCTGATGGCGGCGCTGCGCATCAACATCCCGGTGGTCTTCATTTCCGGCGGACCCATGGAGGCGGGCAAGATCATCAAGGTGGTCGACGGCGCGCGCAAGATCATCAAGCTCGACCTGATCGACGCCATGATCAAGGCCGGCGACAGCTCCGTCAGCGACGCCGACGTGGCCGAGATCGAACGCGCCGCCTGTCCCACCTGCGGCTCCTGCTCGGGCATGTTCACGGCCAATTCGATGAACTGCCTGACCGAGGCGCTGGGCCTGGCGTTGCCGGGCAACGGCACCATCGTCGCCACCCACGCCGACCGCAAGGAACTGTTCCTGAGCGCCGGGCGCCTGATCGTCGACCTGGCCAAGCGCTACTACGAGCAGGACGACGCCTCCGTGCTGCCGCGCAATATCGCCACCAAGGCCGCCTTCGAAAACGCCATGGCGCTGGACGTCTCGATGGGCGGCTCGACCAACACCGTCCTGCATCTGCTGGCCGCCGCCCACGAGGCCGAGGTCGAATTCACCATGGCCGACATCGACCGCATCTCGCGCAAGGTGCCCTGCCTGTGCAAGGTGGCGCCGATGACGGACAAATACCATATCGAGGACGTGCACCGCGCCGGCGGCATCGTCGGCATCCTCGGCGAGCTGGCGCGCGCCGGCCTGCTCGACACCAGCCTGCCCACCATTCACAGCAAGAGCATGGCCGAGGCCATCGCCCGCTACGACATCACGCAGACGGACGACGCGGCCGTGCACGAACTGTTCCGCGCCGCCGCCGGCGGCGTGCCGACCCAGGTGGCGTTCTCGCAATCGTCGCGTTTCGAAACCTCCGACCTGGACCGCAGCACCGGCTGCATCCGCGACATCGCGCACGCCTACTCGAAGGACGGCGGCCTGGCCGTCCTGTACGGCAACCTGGCGGAAAAGGGCTGCATCGTCAAGACGGCCGGCGTGGATGAAAGCATCCTCAAGTTCAGCGGCAAGGCGCGCGTCTTCGAAAGCCAGGACGCGGCCGTGGAAGCCATCCTGGCCGACACCGTGCTGGCCGGCGACGTCGTCATCATCCGCTACGAAGGACCGAAGGGCGGCCCCGGCATGCAGGAGATGCTCTACCCGACCTCGTACATCAAGTCCAAGGGCCTGGGCAAGGCCTGCGCCCTGTTCACCGACGGGCGCTTCTCGGGCGGCTCGTCGGGGCTGGTGATCGGCCACGCCTCGCCGGAAGCGGCCGAGGGCGGCGCCATCGGCCTGGTGGAGGAGGGCGACATGATCGACATCGACATCCCCGAGCGGCGCATCAACCTGCGCATCAGCGACGCCGCGCTGGCCGAACGGCGCGCCGTCATGGAGGCGAAGGGCGCCGACGCCTGGCTGCCGCTGGGCCGCGAGCGCTTCGTCTCGCAGGCGCTGCAGGCCTACGCGGCGCTGACCACCTCGGCCGACCGCGGCGCCGTGCGCGACCTGTCGCAGCTGAAACGCTGACGGGCGGCGCGCGGCCCGGCCGCGCGCCTACTTGCGCTTGTCGAAGGACTGCTTGACGCGGTCCTTGCGGCGCTTCTCGTCCTCGTTGTGGGCCTTGCGCCGGTCCAGGCCCAGCATCGATTCGATGAACTCGAACCAGATGAAGGCCAGGCCCATCAGGGCGACGATCCACCACCAGGAGAGTTCGGCGAAGCGCCAGACCTCGAAGTAGCGCAGCAGGCACAGCGCGAGTATCAGCAGGATGACGGGCATGGCGGAATTCCTTTACTTGCATCAAGTTACAACGTCAACTCATTACATCAACTTACAATCATCGCCGGCGATCCGGGATAATATATGCGGCGCTGTCAACCCTGCTGCACAAGATCGCGTTATGTACACAAACGGCTGTCCGTACTGGGCAGCAAAACACGGTAAAATGTTTGAAGTTACTTTGGAGAATACAATGAAACGTTCCATGATGGTTGGTGTGTTGATGGTATCCGCATTCGCTTCGCAAGCCGCATTGGCCAACGCCGATCTGGCGAAGGCAAAAAATTGCATGGCTTGCCACGCAATCGGCAGCAAACTGGTCGGCCCTGCCTACAAAGACGTGGCGGCCAAGTACGCGGGTCAAAAAGACGCGGAAAACAAACTGGTGGCAAAAGTCATGAAGGGCGGTTCCGGCGCTTGGGGCGCGATCCCGATGCCAGCGAATCCGCAAGTGACCGAGGCGGAAGCCCACACGCTGGTGAAATGGGTCTTGGCCCAGAAGTAATTCCGTCACTCGATGACAAAAAGCGCCCTGGCCGAAGCCAGCGCGCTTTTTTTTTGCCCGTTGCGATGGCCATGCCGTCACCGCTGTACCCTGCGCCAGAAAATGAAAAACCCGCCAAACCGGCGTAATGCCGTTCACTTAAGCAGGTTTTCGTAGAACGCGAGTGGCATAGCGCTGTGGTTTTGCCTTAACGGCCCGGTCGAATTTTCGATCGGGCCGTTCGTCATTCAGAAGGCTAACCAGTCTTTCACGCAGATGCTTCA
>JANXSQ010000168.1 GCA_025356595.1 Janthinobacterium sp.
GGAAATCGTGGTCTGTCCCCGGTTTTTCTGCCGCGCCGCGGCGATGCCTGATGAGGCCGCTTTTTCCTGCCGCCGGCGGGCTTTGCTGTAACATGGACGCTAGCCTCCTGGCATGATTGCCGGACATTTAACGTTTGATGAGGAAACCCCATTTGACCACCATGCAACTGATCAGCGCGATTGTTTTCGGTCTCGCCCTACTCCACACCTTCGCCGCCAAATCGTTCGAAGTGCTGGCCCACCGCCACCCGCGCCACGCCGGCCTGTTCCATCTGCTGGGCGAGGTCGAGGTGGTGTTCGGCTTCTGGGCTTTCATCCTGATCATCGTCATGGCCTTCGTCGACGGCGGCGCCAAGGCGGTCGACTACGCCGAAACGCGCCAGTACACGGAACCGCTGTTCGTCTTCGTCGTCATGGTCGTGGCCGCCTCCCGGCCGGTGCTCGACACCATGCAACGCCTGCTCGGCGCCGTGGCGCGCGTGCTGCCGCTGCGCACCGAACTGGCGCTGGTCTGGCTGGGCCTGGCGCTGGTGCCGCTGACCGGCTCCCTGATCACCGAACCGGCCGCGATGACGCTGGCCGCGCTGATGCTGGCGCCGCAGATCTTCCGCCCCGGCATACCCGAATGGCTGAAATACTGCGCCCTCGGCGTGCTCTTCGTCAACGTCTCGATCGGCGGCACGCTCACCTCCTACGCCGCGCCGCCGGTGCTGATGGTGGCCACGACGTGGAACTGGGACAGCGCCTTCATGGCCAGCCATTTCGGCTGGAAAGCCTGCATCGCCGTGCTGATCAACGCCACCGGCGTCAGCTTCCTGCTGCGCAAGCACCTGCGCGGCGCCGCCGCCAACGACGCCGGCCCGGACCTCGAACCGGCCCTCGCCATTCCCGCCCTCGTGGCAGCCGTCCACTTGGGCGTGCTGGCCGCCGTGGTCGCGCTGGCGCACCACCCGGTCCTGTTCCTCGGCCTGTTCCTGCTCTTCCTCGGTTTCGCGCAAGCCTACGAACGTTACCAGAGCCCGCTGATCCTCAAGGAAGGCCTGCTGGTCGGCTTCTTCCTGGCCGGGCTGGTGGTGCTGGGTGGCATGCAGCAATGGTGGTTGCAACCGATCGTCTCCAGCCTGGCACCGGTGGCCCTGTTCTTCGGCGCGCTGGGCCTGACCGCGATCACCGACAACGCCGCCCTCACCTACCTCGGCTCGCTGATCGCCGGCATGACCGACGAGGCGAAATACATGCTGGTGGCCGGCGCCGTCGCCGGTGGCGGCTTGACCGTCATCGCCAACGCGCCCAACCCGGCCGGCGTGGCCCTGCTGCGGCGCGGTTTCAAGGACGAGTCGGTCAGCGCGATGGGCCTGCTGACCGGGGCCTTGCTGCCGACGGCCGTCGCGGCCGCCGCATTTTTCCTGTAAACTGAGTCTTGCCTATAAACCTTTTTAAGGAAACAGACCATGCCGGAATTCTCCAGTTTGCTTGCTTTTGGCCTTATCTCGCTGGGCATGGCGCTCACGCCGGGGCCGAACATGGTCTACCTGATCTCCAGATCGATTTGCCAGGGGCGCATGGCCGGACTGGTCTCGCTCGGCGGCGTGGCCCTGGGCTTCGCCTTTTACCTGCTGTGCACGGCCCTGGGCATCACCGTCCTGGTGATGGCGGTGCCGTATGCCTATGACGCCTTGCGCTTCGGCGGCGCGCTGTATCTGCTTTACCTGGCGTGGCAGGCGGTCAAGCCGGGCGGCCGCTCGCCGTTTCAAGTGCGCGATCTGCCGAAGGACAGCAACCGCAAGCTGTTCGTGATGGGTTTTGTCACCAACCTGTTCAATCCGAAGATAGCGGTCATCTACATTTCGCTGCTGCCTCAGTTCATCCGCCTCGATCACGGCAACGTGCTGACGCAATCGCTGATGCTCGGCTTTACGCAGATCATCATCAGCTTGAGCGTTAACGCCCTGATCGCCATCATGGCCGGAACGATTGCGGCCTTTTTCACCGGACGGCCCGTGTGGTTGCGCATCCAGCGCTGGCTGATGGGCACCGTCCTGGCCGGCTTGGCGGTGCGGATGGCGATGGAGGCGCGGCGCTGAACGCAGGCCGGGCGCACCCTCGGGGTTCGCCTGCGGAGTTGCGCCCTTGGTCTTTTTAAAACCAGGGGCCTATTCGGCCGCGCCGCCCTGGCCGGGTTCATATACAAGGAAGTGCAAGCGCTCATAAAACAGGCTGAAAGCGTAGTCGAAAGTTCCGGCTATCCTGAAGCCCTTGCGCAGATAAATCTGCAAGGCCTCGCTCTTTTCCCACACCGTCAACGTGATGCGCCCGCAGCGCTTTTGGCCGGCCAGATTCCTGATTTCATTCAGCATCTGATTGAACAAACCCTGGCCCCGGTATTTCTCATCGATGGCGAGACTGCTGACGAAACAATCGGCCGCGCGGGAGTGTTCCAGCACGAATTGGTCGTAGGCCTCATCGAGCGCCTTCATCTCGTCGCGGTAGTACGATACCGCGCCGCAGGCCTCGAAATCGGCCATGGTCGCGGCCGTGAAAAAGCCGATGAAGTTATCCTCCTCATCATGCAGGCCATGGATGTGTTTCAGGTAGGGGTCGATATTCTGCCGCCTTTGCAATTCGACAAACTGCACATTCAACTTATTCCCAAAGGAGCAGTACTCGAGATAGCTGGTGGCAAACAAGAGTTTCGCCATGCGGTTCTTCGTTTCCTCCCCCAACAGTGCGCCTGGAATCAACCTGACCGGCGCATGCGACAGGAGCCCGCCACCGCCGCTATACTCCGCCGCCTTGCCCGCCGGCGGCGCGATGGCGCCGCTGTCGGACGCGGTTCGGGCGCCGTGGCGGCCGACGGTCGAGCGCCAGAACAAGCCCGCCGCGATGCTTTTCGAGTTATGCGCGATCAGGTAGCGGCAGAATAGCGCGTTCACCCGGTCCAGTTGCGCGTCATCCGACAACACCGAGTAGTAGTGGAAATGATCGATCTCCGCCCGCAATTGCGCCGGATAAGCCATCCGCGGCGCCTCATCGATGCTAAACACCTCGACAATATCCGCCAGGGCCAGGGGATCTTCCAGCCGCCAGTCGATTGCGTCGAGCCTGGCGATGCAGCGCGCATAAGCGCCTTGTTCCTCTTCGCTCAAGGGGATTTCAATATCGGTGATGATATCGACCAGCAGGCGCATGCCGCGGATGCCGCCCACCACCGCCTCTTTGCCGCCGTGATACAGCACCGAATAGCGCTGGTAGAACTCGGCATGGCTGAGGAAAGTCCTGCCTATGTTTTTCTTCCACTCGGCATAAAATTCGCCGAACAGCTGCGCCTCGAATTGCGCGCAGGCGCGGGGCATCCCGGTCTCGATGGTGGCATAGGCCAGATTCACATTCCGGAACACCTGCCTCAGCGCCGCGTCATTCTTTTTGGCGATGATCATGCCCGTCTCATCCAGGAACAGATTCATCCAGCTGACATGATGGCTTTTCCCCGCGCCGCCGGCGGCGCCGACCTGGCGATGAAAATAGTCGGGCACCTCCGGCTTCATCAGGAATATCGTCGCCGGATTATGCGGAATGGTATCCACGTCCATGTAGATGCCGCCGTATTCGCACATGATCAGGATGCGGAAATAATCCGACAGGGTCGCGAAATAACGCTTCGCGTGCAACTCGTCCAAGACCTCGAAATTGTCCCGCGCGAAGTCCCGCGCCAGATCGCGCAGGGAGTTGATATGCAGGGTGTTCTCGCCGATGGCGTAACGGCCTATCGCGTAGCGCCCGGCGCCGCCGGTCGGGCTGAAGCGGGCATCGCGCTGCAGTTGCCCTTCATCCCAGACCCACAGAATCGAAACATAGGGCGCGCCGCCGTTTGCCCGGACTTCCTCGAGGGCCGCGCCCCATTGCTGTATGGCTTCCGCGGCGATGGCCGGCAACTGCCCGCCCATCCAGATTCTGTGAATATAGCGTTCATCCTCGCCGATGGCGCGCGTGGGAATACAGCTCAGCGATGAACAGCTCGCCGCATTGAAGTGGTTGAAATTCAGGTAGATGAAGGTGCGCAGCTCGGCGATGCCGGCCTGGTGCTCGTCCGCCATCTTCTCCAGGCGGGCGGCGCCGCGCGCAGGCTTCGAAGCATCCAAGGACGACGCCCGGACGGGCGGGAATGCGTCCATCAGCTTGATGTAATCGAGCTTCAATTTATTGATGCGGAACTCATACTCCAGGTTGAAAATTTTCGCTTGATCGTGTTTCGAGGCCAGGTCATCTATTTTCATGAGTGCACCATATTTCCCGATGTGAGTGTATTTAAATTCCAGACGATTTAAATGATTTCAACAACACGCGAACGATCAGTGTTGGGCCAGCAGCGCCGCGCTGTTTCCCCGCGTCGCCATGCCCCTGGAGAAAATCAACAGGAAGGCCACGATCGTCAAAATGACGGGAATGTTCAGCAAGGCGTAGGTCGACAGGGAATAGCCGAAGCGCTGGCACAGCACGTTGTAGAGTTGCAGCCAGGCCGCCAGATAGATGCAGTAAAGCAGGCTCATCGCGGCCGAGGTCAGCGTCAGCGATTCCTTGCTCGAAGTGAGCGAGCAGCGGATCAGGGCGCCGTTGAACAAGCCGAAGCCGATGGAATAGACAAACATGCAGGCGGCGAAAACATCGATGTAATGGCGGCCCGCGCCGGCGCCCAGCATGCCGGCGGCCGCGATCAAGCCGCCCATGCGCAGCAAATGCACGAGCGGGAAATCGTTTTTTAATTTTTGAATGGCGATGCTGCTCAGGACGAATCCGGACAGGATGGTGCATTGCAGGATGATGTAGGTATCGTAGGAGGCGCGCATATCCTGCATGACGAAGATGGGCGAAAATCCTATCCAGGCCGTCAATGGCGCGGTGGCCAGTCCGGCGGTGAAGATGCCGAACATGAAGCGCCGGTTGCTGAAGATTTTCGCGTAACTGCGGCGGATCGCGCCGAGGTCCAGGAAGCGCAAGGTGACTTCATTTTTCGGCATGAATTTGAACAGGCCGATCAGGGAAATCAATCCCAGCGCGCCGGACATGAAGAAAACGTATTTCCAGTCCAACCTGTTGATGATCGCGCTGCCGATGATGGGCCCGGCGAGCGGCGCCAATATGGTGGTGCTGGACAGGATGCTGCTGAGTTTGACCGCTTCGATATCGTCGAACAGCTCGTGGATCATGGCGTAGCCGACGAAGACGAAACAGCAACCCATGCCCTGGAAAAACCGCGTGATCAGGAATTGCTCGATGCTCGTCGAAAACGGCACCATCAGCGTCGCCAGCAGGAACAGCGCATTCCCCGTCAGGATGAGTTTACGCTTGCCAATATAGTCCGCCAAGGGACCAAGGAAAATCTGCATGGAACTGCCGCCCAGCAAATACAGGCTCAGGGACAAGGGTATGAATTTTTGCTCCGCCTTGAACTCATCGATGATGATCAGCATCGCCGGCATGATCATGTCATTCGACAGATAGATATTGAGCTCATAAATGAGGAAAAACGCAAAAAACCAGAACAGTTGCTTGGACTTGATCGACATTGCTGGATCCGTAAATGGGTAGCGGGCGGTGGCGCTGCCCCGTCGCCGGGGCGCGCCACGCGAGCTCGGCATCGGCCGATGCGGCGCCTGCGGGGCAGCACAAGCAAGCGCGGCCTCCGCCTTTTATGGCGCAGACCAATTGTATACCACTTTGAGATTTTATCAATTTTTCTTGTTATTTAAAGATACCGCAGCAATACCACTTTGGTGAACTGTTTGGATTTTCAGGGATGTCGATGCGGCTTGCGGCATGTGCCGATGCCGTCGCTCCGGCGCGCCTGCCTGGCCGCGCTTTGTTGATGGAGACGTCCACCCCGGCGCTGCCGCGCCGGGCTGGACCTGCGAACTCCGGCCCTACACGCGCCGGTGCCTGGCGAAGAAGTCGAGCAGCATCTTGCTGGCGTCGGGACCGGCCTTGTCGTTGAAGGACAGGCTGGCGTCGCCGCCGCTCCAGGCGTGCTCCAGGCGGGCGATCTGCGCCACGCGCAGCAGCAGGGTTTTGCCGATGTGATAGTCGTGGAGGGTGTGCGCGTGGGCCGGATTGCGCCCGCCGGCCGGCCCCGCCGGCGTCGTGCCGGCCGATACCGTGACCCTGCCCTGCTGCTGGTTCAGCAGCAGGCTCTGGCGCGCCAACTGGGCCTGGTTGATCGGCCGCACCACCTTGTCGGCCTCGCCCTGGATCAGGATCGCCGGCATCATGGGGAAAGCCGGGCGGGCGGCCAGCACCTCGCCGATGGCGCCGTCGACGCGTCCGCTGGCGCCCTGCTGCATCACCTTCAGCGCGCCTATCATGCCGTGGCCGCCGCCGTACACCGGCCCCGAATGCAGGCCGACGGCGGCGATCAGCTCGGGATGGCGCAGCGCGATGATGTCGGCCATGCCGGCCCCGGCCGACATGCCGCAGATGTAGATGCGCGTGCGGTCGATGGGCGCGCGCGCGGCCACCTGCTCGATGGCGCCGACGATCAGGCGCGCGTCGCCGCCGCCCTCTTGCGTCGCCCGGTCATACCATTTCCAGCAGCGGTGCGGATGCGAACTCAGCGATTGCTGCGGATACAACACGGCATAGCCCTTCTTCTCGGCCAGCCGGTTCATCCGCGTGCCTTCGGCGAACTGGCTCGCCGTCTGGTCGCAGCCGTGCAGCATGACCAGCAGCGGCCGGCCGGCGCGCCGCATCGCCTGCGACGGTTCCTTGGCCGGCATATACAGGAAATAGTTGAGCCGGCGTCCCGGCAACTTGCCGGCCACCGCGGGCGGCGCGTAATACCCGGCCAACCATTGGCCGGGCAGCGGCGCGGGCGTGCGCGGCTTGGCGACCCGGCGCACGGGCGCCGCGCGCGCCTTCGCGGCGACTTTCGGCTTCGCGACGGCTTTCGGCTGCGCGGCCGCTTTCGGCTTCGCGGCCACCTTGGGTTTCGGTTTCGCTTTCGCCTTGGGTTTGGCGGCGGGCGCGGCGAACAGGCTCTTCACCAGCTTGCCGGCGGTGCGCCGCTGCGCCTTGCCGACGCGGGCGAGTCCGCGCAGCCATTGCGTCGAGGCCTTCACCATCGCGGGCACGCGGCGGTGAAAAACGTCCGTTCGGGGAAGTTTTGGGCGACAAAAGTCTTCATACAAGCTCCTGGGTGAGCTTGCAGAGTAGCGCGGAATGACTGGGGGCTCGGTACGCTAGCGCTCATACGCCCGCGAAAGCAGGGACGCCAATCCGCGCCCGGGCGGGATGCGGCGTCCCGCCCCCGCAGCGGCGCCGGCCCGCTCTAGCGCTGCATCGACTCCCACACTTTTTGCAGGCGCTTGGCCGACACCGGCATCGGCGTGCGCAGTTCCTGGGCGTACAGGGAGACGCGCAACTCTTCCAGCATCCAGCGGAACTCCGTCAGCTTCGGATCGGTGTTCTTGCCGGCCTGGCGGTCCTTGGTCGAGCGCTGGTACAGCGTCGCGGCCTGCTGCCATTCGGCCATCAGCTTGGCGTCGCGGGCCGGGTCGGCGCGCAGCTTCTCCAGGCGAATATTCATCGCCTTCAGGTAGCGCGGGAAGTGCGCGATCTGGGCATAGTCGTTGTCGAGCAGGAAGCGCTTGTTGACCAGTCCCTGCAACTGGCTTTGCATGTCGCTGGCGACCGGGCCGGGTATGCCTTGCAGGCGCTTCGGCAGGCCGTGGAACTCGGTCAGCACCTGCGCCAGCAGGCGGGCGATTTCATTCACCAGCAGCACCAGGCGCGACTTGCCCTCGTCCTTGCGCTTGGTGAAGGCAGCCGCGTCCAGCGGCAGCGGATCCTGCAGGCAGGCGATGTCGATGGCCTTCTGGATGATTTGCTCGCGCAATTCCTCCTGCGAACCGAGGGCCATGAACTGCATGCCCATCTGTTGCAGGCCGGGGATGCTTTTCTCGATGTACTTCAGCTGGTCCTTCATCTGCAGCGCGAACAGGCGGCGCAGGCCGACCCGGTGCGTGCGCGCGGCCACGGTGGGGTCGTCGAAGACCTCCAGGTCGCAATGGGTGAGCTTGTCGACCAGCGCAGGGAAACCGATCAGCGTCACCTTGCCCTGGACGATTTCCAGCAGTTCCGGCAATTCGCCGAAGGTCCAGCCGCTCAGGCCCATGTGCTGCGCCACGCTGTTGCCGGCCGCCGCCTTGGCCGGCGCCGCGCCGCCGCTCTTCGTTTCCGACTGCAGGCGCGCCAAGCCGGCCGGCGGCGTCGCCACCTCGGCCATTTTCTGGAAGCTTTCGCGCGCCTGCCCGCCGAACTCGGCTTGCAGCGTGGCCAGGTTGCGCCCCATCTCCAACTGGCGGGCGTGCTCGTCGATCACCTTGAAATTCATGAAGTGATGCGCCGGCAGGGTTTCCAGCTTGAAGTCGGTGGTCAGCACGCCCAGGCTGGTTTGCGCGCGCACGTCGGCGATGATGGCGTCGATCAGGTCGCCGCGGCCGAACACGCCGGCCTCGTGCACGCGCTCGCAGAACTTGGCGGCGAAGTCGGGCAGCGGCACGCAATGGCGGCGCAGCTTTTGCGGCAGCGATTTCAGCAGCAGGTGGACTTTCTCCTTCAGCATGCCCGGCACCAGCCATTCGCAGCGCTCGCGCGGCAACTGGTTCAGCGCGAACAGCGGCACCGACAGCGTCACGCCGTCGCGCAGGCTGCCCGGCTCGAAGTGGTAGGTCAGTTGCATCTCCAGCCCGGTCACCGCCATCATTTTCGGGAACAGGTCGGTGGTCACGCCGGCCGCCTCGTGGCGCATCAATTCCTCGCGGTTGAGGAAGAGCAGCTTCGGCTCCGCCGCCGTGGCGTCCTTGTGCCACTTCTCGAAACCGGCGCCGTTGCAGACGTCGGCCGGCAGCAGCTTGTCGTAGAAGGCGGCGATCAATTCGTCGTCGACCAGCACGTCGAGGCGGCGCGACTTGTGCTCGAGGTTTTCGATGTCCTTGATCAGCTTGTGGTTGTGCGCGAAGAAGGGCGCGCGCGTGTCGAACTCGCCGCCCACGAGGGCGTCGCGGATGAAGATTTCGCGCGCCTCGGCGGGGTTGAAGTTGCCGTAGTTGATGCGCCGCTGCGCGTACACGACCAGGCCGTACAGGGTGGCACGCTCCGACGCGCTGACCTGCGCCGTGCGTTTTTCCCAGCGCGGCTCGCCCCAGGATTTCTTCAGCAGATGGCCGCCGACCTTTTCCAGCCACTCCGGCTGGATCTGCGCGATGCAGCGCGCGTACAGGCGCGTGGTGTCGACCAGCTCGGCCGCCATGGTCCACTTGCCCGGTTTCTTCAGCAGCGAGGAGCCGGGCCAGATGTGGAACTTGATGCCGCGCGCGCCCAGGAAGCCGGAGCCCGGCTCGTCCTCGGCCTTGAAGCCGATGTTGCCGAGCAGGCCGGTGAGCAGGGCCGTGTGCAGGTTCTCATAGGTGGCGGGCGCCTCGTTCATGCGCCAGCCCTGCTCCTTGACGATGGTCAGCAGTTGCGAATGGACGTCGCGCCACTCGCGCAGGCGCAGTTGCGAGAGGAAACTCGCGCGGCAATTGTCCTGCAACTGGCGGTTGGTTTTCTTGTGCTCGATGGCGCCCTCGAACCACCTCCAGATCTTGATGTAGCTGAGGAATTCGGACTTCTCGTCGGCGAATTTCTTGTGCGCCTCGTCGGCCGCCTGCTGGTGCTCCATAGGCCGGTCGCGCGGATCCTGCACCGACAGGGCCGAGGCGATGATCAGCACCTCCGTCAGGCAGACGTTGTCGAGCGCGGCCAGGATCATGCGTCCCACGCGCGGGTCGAGCGGCAGCTTGGCCAGCTTGTTGCCCAGCGCCGTCAACTGGTTCACCTCGTCGACGGCGCCCAGCTCCTGCAGCAACTGGTAACCGTCGGCGATGGCGCGCGCCAGCGGCGGTTCGATGAAGGGGAAGGTCTCGACGTCGGTCAGGTGCAAGGACTTCATGCGCAGGATGACCGAGGCCAGCGAGGAACGCAAAATCTCCGGTTCGGTGAACTTCGGGCGCAGCAGGAAATCCTGCTCCTCGTACAGGCGGATGCAGACGCCGTCGGCGACCCGGCCGCAACGGCCGGCGCGCTGGTTCGCCGCCGACTGGGCGATCGGCTCGACCTGCAACTGCTCGACCTTGTTGCGGTAGCTGTAGCGCTTGACGCGGGCCAGGCCGGCGTCGACCACGTAGCGGATGCCCGGCACCGTCAGCGAGGTTTCCGCGACGTTGGTGGCGAGCACGATGCGGCGCGCGTTGCTGACCTTGAAGACGCGCTCCTGCTCCTCGGCCGACAGGCGGGCGAACAGCGGCAGGATCTCGACGTGCGGCGGATGGTGCTTGCGCAGCGCCTCGGCGCAGTCGCGGATCTCGCGCTCGCCGGGCAGGAACACCAGCACGTCGCCGGAACCGATGCGGCACAGCTCCTCGACGCCGTCGACGACGGCGTCCATCAGGTCGCGCTTCTCGCGCGCGGCGGCGGCCTTCGGCGCCGGCTTGGCGGCGTCGGGATTGCCCATCGCGACGGCGTCGCGCTCGACCGGGCGGTAGCGCAGCTCGACCTGGTACAGGCGGCCCGACACTTCGATCACGGGGGCCGGTTTCTCGGCCGTGCCGAAGTGGCGCGCGAAACGGTCGGCGTCGATGGTCGCCGAGGTGATGATGATCTTCAGGTCCGGCCGGCGCGGCAGCAACTGCTTCAGGTAGCCGAGCAGGAAGTCGATGTTCAGGCTGCGTTCGTGCGCCTCATCGATGATGATGGTGTCGTAATTCCTCAACAGCGGATCGGTCTGCGTCTCGGCCAGCAGGATACCGTCGGTCATCAGCTTGACCGAGGCGCCGCGCGTCAGCGTGTCGGCGAAGCGCACCTTGAAGCCCACCGTTTCGCCCAGCGGCGTGCCCATCTCCTGGGCGATGCGCTTGGCCGTCGAGGAGGCGGCGATGCGGCGCGGCTGGGTGTGGCCGATCAGGCCCTTCTGGCCGCGTCCCAGCTCCAGGCAGATCTTCGGCAACTGCGTGGTCTTGCCGGAGCCGGTTTCGCCGCAGACGATGATGACCTGATTCGCCTGCAGGGCCTCGGCGATCTCGCCGCGCCGGCCCGACACCGGCAAGTCTTCCGGATAGGTGATCGGCGGCAGCGGATTACGGAACGGCGCCTCGGCCACGCGCGGCTCGCGCGCTTCGCGCTGCGGGCGTGGTTCGCGCGGTTCGCGCGGCGCCGGCTGGCCGTCCGGCCGTGGCGGCCGGGCTTCCCGCGCGCCCTCGGGACGCGGCGCACGCGGCGGACGCGGCTCCTGCTGTCCCGCCGGACGCGGCTCTCGTTGTCCCTCCGGGCGCGCTGGACGCGGCTCGCCCTGCCCCTCCGGACGCGG
>JANXSQ010000125.1 GCA_025356595.1 Janthinobacterium sp.
TATTGCGCCCGGCAAGCCGCAGCAAAATGCCTTCATTGAAAGCTTCAACGGCAAGCTGCGTGATGAGCTTTTGAACGAAAGCCTGTTCACATCACTCGATCAAGCGCGCAGCCTTCTTGCAGCTTGGAAACACGACTACAATCATAATCGACCACATTCAAAACTCGGCTAGCTTACCCCAATCGAGTTCGCCCAATCCGCATCGCCTGCCAAAGCAATGGCCATGGGCGCTGCGATACTTGATGTCTACGCACCCATGGCCATTGCACCACTAGCCCAACAGGGCAATAATGAAGGGCAGAGTCTACTTAACACTGGTGCATAGTTGGGGCTCAGGTCACATCCCATAAAAGAACGTGTAGGTAGGCAGGGTGCGCACCGGACCATAGGCGCGGTGGCGGGCGCGGTAGTCCATGAAGACTTTTGGATACATCAGGTATCCGTTTAAGTCTTCATCATCAATCATCTTATCTTCATTGCCTTCCATACCAATTTTGAGATCTTGTTTGAGTTTGCTGCAGATGGCTTCCAAATCAACAGCTGGAAGATTCGCGGCGGGCCGGTGCGTGATTGCAGGCTCACCCTTCAGAACTTTTGCTGCAATAGCAGAGGGCCAACCGCCATCCGGCTGGCCGAGATTTCCTTTCAACATATCGACAACGGAATCAGGAAAGGCCACGTCAATCAATGGATCTTCGACTTGAGTGCGTGAGAGTTTCTGCGACACCATCATCAAGGCCATGTCGCCCAACACTTTTGACGATGGAGTTACTTTGACAATATCACCAAAAATCATATTGGCATCGGCATAGGCTTGGGCCACTTCCGACCAGCGATCTTCCAGACCAAGACTGCGCGCCTGCGCTTTGAGATTGGTAAACTGGCCGCCCGGCATTTCGTGGAGATAAACATCCGACGCTGGAGCTGTTAACCCACTCTCAAATGCGGCATATTGTTGGCGAACATGTTCCCAATACTCAGAGATGTCGCGGATTGATTTAATATCAAGCCCCGTATTGCGATCAGTATGGCGCAAGGCTTCAACGATCGAACCAAGACAAGGCTGCGATGTGCCACCTGAGAAGGCATCCATTGCTGCATCAACGGCATCTACGCCTGCATCACACGCAGCGAGTATGGTCGATGCGGCAATGCCAGAGGTGTCATGGGTGTGGAAGTGAATGGGAAGACCAACTTCTTCTATCAGGGTTTTGATCAAAACTCGTGCCGCGGCAGGCTTCAACAACCCCGCCATGTCCTTAAGGCCAAGGATATGAGCGCCAGCGGCTTTGAGTTCCCTGCCCTTGCGAACATAATAATTTAGATCATATTTGGCCCGTGCTGGATCGAGAATATCGCCTGTGTAACATACCGTGCCTTCGCAAATTTTGTTCGCCTCCAGTACTGCATCCTTGGCCACGCGCATGTTCTCCACCCAGTTTAACGAGTCAAACACATGGAATACATCAACACCGGTTTTGGCTCCGCAAGCATGATTGTTATTCTTTGAACTGATTTCGTGCATGGTTGTAGCCACGTCGGAACCACAGGATCGATCTAAAAAACCCGCATCTCTTCGTGGGGATGAGATGCGGGAGTCGTAGTGCGTTCAAGTGGGAGTAGAGGGCTATTTTGAACGCACCGTAAGATCAGGAGGACCGGCACGTCCAGCGGCCAAATCTCCTCGAAGTTTGAAAATCCACCAAGCAGCACCCACGGCAAGCATGAACATGGTCATGAAGGCACCTGGATGGCTTTCGTCGGGAACCGAAAATGTTGTAATGACGACGATGGTCCATAGAACCCCAAGACCAATTGTTGGAACGAGCCATGGTCCAAGGCCGAAAGCATCAATCGGCGCTGGTGGAATGCGGTTATTGCGGTGGGCCAGATAGGCTCCAATAAGGGTCAGGAAATACGTGCAATAGTAGGTAAGTCCGACCATCGAATAGAGTGCTGCTACAAACCCGCCACTGGCGAGGTTCATCGCAATGGCAATGATAGTTACCAAGATAATGGCTGCCACTGGCGTTCCTGTGCGCGCACTGACCCCCATCAAGAGTTTGGATGCGGGCAGCATAGAGTCACGGGACAATGCATAGATCATCCGCGTGGCAACCGCCATATTGGCAATCAAGCAAGCGAAGATCGAAGCAAATGCGACAATAAGCATTCCCAAAGCTGCTAGGTTACCAAAGCGTGCGCGTACGATTCCGATAACTGGATTTTCTGGTTGTGCCAGAAAATCTTTGACTGGACCGGGAATGGCCAAGGTAAGTAACGCGAACATCGCAACACCACAAATGCTGGATACGACAACAGCGCGTATCATAGCCTGAGCAGCAGCGCGGCGCGGATCAAGGGTTTCTTCGGCCAAATCGGCAGCGCCTTCCCATCCGAGTAGAACGTTAACGGGCAACAGCATTGCAAGTGCTAGTGTTGTCAAAGACAGTGGCTGTCCATTGGCTGGGGTGGTATCAATCAACAAGCCAAAGCCGTGGCTATCTCCAAAGATGAAAAAGACACCTGCAATAAGTGCGGCCATGAGAACAGCAGAGCCGACGAGTTCAATTACTGCACCAATATCATTCATTTTCGTGGCTACTTTGATACCAAAAATGTTGATCGCGCACACAAGGATAGTTGCCGAAATGCTCAGCGCCTGGACTTGCCCCTGCGTTGGGTTTGCCCAAATCTCAGGCGCGAAAACCGAACCTATCGCTGAAGCCGTTCCCGCCGTCCCTGCCATGAATGAGATCATGGCAATCCACCCCGTGAACCAACCGTAGCTTTTATTCACCAAGCGGCTGGACCATTGGTAGGCATAGCCTGTCACTGGAATACGGGCAGATAAATGCGAATAAACCAGCACAATGCAGGATACAAAAGGGATCACCAGAAACCAAAGTAAAACACCAAACCCGCCAACCCGATTGAACGGATCTGCAAACAGCGTGACGACGCCGGTGTTGATTGACACCATCGAAAAAGCCAAACAGAAGGATGTAAATGGTCCCATCGTTCGGTGCAGTTTTTGCGGGTAGCCTAGGGCGGCAAGATCAGACTCGTCACTCGCAACGCCAGCCCCAGCAGTTTTTAGATTCTTTGAATCCATTGTTATTGTCATAGACCTTCCTCCTCTATTTCACTCAACACCTGATCTAAAACATTGAGCGAATGCGCCAGCTGTTCATGCGTGATATCAAGGGGTGGCTTCACCTTGATGAGATTGCCGAGACCCCTGTAACGGCTCTCGCCGAATAGAACGCCGTGGATGACTCCACGTCGGTAAACTTCTTGAGCCGCATGTTTGGCGGGCGTTTTCTTTTCACGATCCGTGACCAACTCAATGGACACCATCAAACCAGGGCAACGCACATCACCAATCAGCGGATGACGTTCTTGCATTTCTTTGAGGCGAGTGGTTGCATACTCGCCTTGGACTTTCGCCCTACCACACAGATCATCACTGATAATGGCATCAATAGTGGCAACAGCGGCTGCGAGTGATATTGGGGACTGTCCAAATGTGAGGGCTTCCTCACCTTCTTCAAACCAGCTGAGTTTTTCATCAGCCAAAATACCAGCTAGCGGAAAGCCGCCGCCAACGCCTTTGCCAAACGTCATGATATCCGGCTGAACGTCATAATAGTCTGCTGCCCACATCGTGCCCATGCGGCCAAAGCCGGTTTGGATTTCGTCCCAAATGAGCAAGATGCCGTGGCGGGTACAAATATCCCGCACACCTTTGTAGAACGATAACGGGAACTCGTTGTGCCCGCCATTGCCTTGAATAGGCTCCATCATGAAACCAGCAACCTGCCCATCAAGACCTTTGACAATCATATCTTCAATCATGCCAAGGCACAGTTGGGAGTCTTGTTCAACCGTGAGTCCGGCGCGCGGACGATATGTGTCTGGATGTGGTGCGCGAGCAAAGCGCGGCATGATGGACAGGAACGGATTATTCGGATGTGGCCAACTGGCCGCCAAAGTTGTGAGTGAGCGCCCATGATAGGCATCCTGCAAGACCATGAAGTTTTTGGCATCTGGCCGGTTTTTAAAAGCCAGTTTTATTGCCATTTCAACGGCTAAGCTACCATGCAGACAATAGCCAATTTGATGAAGATTGCCGGGCGCTAATTTCCGCAACCGCTCATTCAACGCAAGTAATGGAAGGGAATTAAAGTTAGGTCGCGCATGTGTGATTTGGCCAATTTGTGCAATAGCTGCCTCAGTCACACGCGGATCGTTTGCCCCCAGATTATTTGACCAGGCCTGCGCTGTGCAGTCGATGTACTCGCGGCCTTTGTCATCCCAGACCAGCGATCCCCGTGCGCGTACTAAGGTGATTTTTTCCGGATGATTAGGAGTCGCATGTTCACCTTTTGCTGGTTTAGACTTGACAGTTTCTAGCATAATTTCTTTCCTTCTTGAAACCAAACACGATTGTGACCGATAGGATAGAAGCCACTTGTGCGGAAATTCAAAGTTTGGCATAAGTTATTCATGGCGCTTATAACTGCTGAATTAAGACAGCTTCGGGCTTTCGCAGTCGTTGCAGCAGAGCTTAATTTTTTGCGCGCTGCCGAACGTTTGCATCTCTCGCAGCCAGCACTCTCGCAGTCTATCAAGCAACTTGAATTACACTTGAGCTTGCAGCTTTTTTATCGCGATACGCGCAGCGTGCAGTTGACTGCTGCGGGCGCTCTCATCCTCGACGATGTTCTTGAACTTCTAAATCGCTATGAGCTATTTTTAAATCGCACGCGCGATATTGCAAGGGGACGCCGCGGCACGTTGAAAGTTGGTTATCTCATTGGTGCAGGTGTAGATCTGGTTCCCTCGATTATCAGGGCTTTCAGCACTCAGTTTCCAGATGTGAATATAGTTCTGAAAGAATTCGATTTTGCATCTCCAGAGGCAGGGATTCGCAGTGGCATGGACGTTGCGATTCTGCGTCCGCCTATTGAGGACGACAGCGTTGAGCTTGTTACTCTACTAGAAGAAGCTTGCGTCGCTTGTGTACCAGATGGTCATCGTTTAGCACAATTAACAACTGTGAGCGTCTATGATCTCTTGGATGAACCGATTGTGGCCGCACCAGGAAACGGTGTGTGGCGTGATTATTGGCTGGCCACTACCTACCGCAAGAACGAATCCCCAAATATTGTGTATGAAGCCCCTACTTTTGAATCAGAGTTCCAAGCCGTTGCGTCTGGCAAGGGAATTAGCATAACCCCAATTGCCGCCAGCAGATTCTATGCACGACCGGGACTGGCATTTCCGAATATCAGCGATATGCCACCTTGTGTGGTTTCAATAGCACTGCCAAAACGTGCTTCACCTTTGGCCCGTGAGTTTTCACAAGTGGCGATCGCTTTGGCTCAGAGTTATCAAAGCCAAGCACCACGTGACGCAAAATCGAGTTCAGATAACATCACTTAAGCATCCATACATGCGTGAACAGTGATTATTTCAATTTTATTGAACTTGCCCCAAACTCCTATCTAGGTTTTAGTTCGCTCCGACGATTAATTTTGCTGTTCCCCATTTTTAGGTCACGCGGAAAAAGTGGATTTGTAGAACAGCAACGAAAGGCTTATGTCTTTGACAATATATAGTATTTGGGCTTATTTGTGAACTTCTTGAGAACGTTTGCATTTTTGCCACAGGTAGCAAAAATGTGGAGAACTTGAAGCTCAGATAACTTGAGCCTTCCAACCTAGTTAATGCTTTTTGCTGGCATCGCACTATGGAGGATTTTTAGATTTCTCTGAAGCGCACCGTCTGGATGGCTTGGAAACGGAATAACCCTGTTGTTGGCTGGATCTATTTTGTTTGTAAAGCTGAAACGGAATACCCTTCAAAGCCGCTTGAAACTTTTCGTGTGCTACGAGACTTGATCTTGTGACTAGATTTGACAATGGATAAAATTGAACACTTGGAGTTACATCGCGCCTATGTCGCCTGCTTCAACGTTCCGGACTGGTCGAACTTGAGAAATTTCTCTGGAAACGAAATTACCTACAATGGCCACCAGATTGGTTGGTCCGGCTATCGCGCATTGCTCGAAAAGGATTTTCACGAAATCCCTGATCTTGAGCTCAAAATTTCAGCTTCTGATTTCTGATCCATCTTATGTTGTCAGCTGGTTGAACTTCAATTGTGCGCCGATAGGGACTTTTTTAGGCTTTCCGTGAACGGAAAAAATTTCATTTTCAGAAAACGTCATTTACGAAATTCACAATCGAAAAATAGCGAGCTCATAGTTGGTTATTGATAAAACGCCAATCGAAGCTCAGCCATGACGCCGAGGAAACGCTTTTGACAATGCCGCCGCTGAGACATTGATCATTATCCGTTGAGCGCGGAAAACATTTGGTCATAATTGTTGTGCCTATCAGCCCAGCGGAGTGCTTTGACACGCTCAACAAGGATCTCGCCGTTTGACGTATCACCCCTGTCCAAAATCTGCATCACCTCAGCGATGAAGTCGGCCAGTGGCATGGCGTTAGGGTCGGTCGCTTGTAAGGCGCCAGCCAGTTCCGTTTGTACATAAGGTGGTGTCAATTCGAGAACGTCTACCGAAGTTTCCCTGAGTTGAACGCGAAGTGATTGCAGCCAAGAATGAAGGAAGGCCTTGCTGGCGCAATAGGTCGGGTAATTGTTTCGCGGCACAAAAGCTAAGCCTGACGTAGTTGCGATGACCGTTGAGCTTGGCTTCCGTTTCAATGTGGGAAGCAGGGTAGCCGTCAAATGCAGCACGCTGACGATGTTGGTCTGAATGATTGAGCGAGAGACGTTTACATCAATCACATCTTTCGTCAGATCTTCAGCTTTTGAGATTCCGGCATTATTGATCAGGACATTCAGTTTTGGAAATAATTCTTTCACATGACTTGCGAATGCGTCCATAGCATCTGGGTCCTCTACATCAAGCGCCAGTCCGTGCATGCCGGGATGGGACGCTGTGATTTCATCAAGTAGTTTCTGACGGCGACCAGCGATTATGACGACATTGCCGCATTGATAAAATGCTTCAGCAAGGGCGCGGCCAATGCCACTTGTGCCGCCCGTGATGAGGATTGTGTTGCCTGAGAGCTGCATCGAATTTTCCTCTTTCGGATCTCTAAATTAGCCCAGTACCGCTGGTTTGAGTATCTCTTCACACCACTGCCTAAAACTGGTCGGTGTGGTGTTGTCCGGCGCGCGCGATTCGGCATTGTCAAGCCCATCGTTCTTGGCTGATGCCATATCCGTCATGCCTTGGGCCATGGCTTCAGACATTCCAAAGCCAGTGAACCAAGATTTGTAAGTCTCGAAGGAGATTTGCTGATAGCGCACCGGCTTGCCCAACACATCAGAAATGACCTTCGCCATATCATTAAACGATATGTCTTCTGGGCCGAGTACAGCAAGTTGCCCCGGTCCGCTCCATGTCGCGTCACGCAACAAGCGAACCGCACTGGCTGCAATGTCGCGGGTAGCACAAGCGGGCATTTTGCGATCACCGGATATCGGCGAGAAGAACATGCCTTGCGTTTTGATTGGCACAACTTGGCGAATGATATTGTCCATGAACGAAGGCATGGTCAGCGCTCGGTAGTTCACTCCTGAGTTTGCAATCAGGTCGTCCATGGCCAGCGATGCTGTCACTAAACCAGCATGGGCGGCGATCGTCGTCCCACGCCCAAGTGCTGAAATACCGACGACACGGTTCATAGCCTGGCTCTTGAACGCTGCGCAGGCTGGGCGGGTGAAGTCCACATAGGCGGCTTCAAGTGTTTTGGCTTGTGGGTCTGGAGGCACCAGCCAAAAGACGGCGTCCGCACCCTCAAATGCCTGATTAACGATGTTGATATCGCTGTGCGATCCTTGCAGCACTTCAATGCGTTCACGCATATGCGTGGGAAGTCGCGCCGGATCGCGCGCGATGACACGAACGCGTTCGCCGCTGCTAACCAGCGTTTCAAGAACTTGGCTGCCGATGGTGCTTGTGGGGGCAGTGATGACAATCATGGAATGCTCCAATTCAGAGTCTCGGTTGTACGTGCAACCCTTCTTTGCGGTGTAAGTTGCGGGTTCGATAGGAACAATGCTCTATCGTCCGTCAATTACTTGCAATCGTCCAGATCTCACAATGTTCATCGAAGGCATTTATAGATTGAACACTTTCACGACGTGAGTGGAACGTCTATGTAGTGGGTCTCTAGTGCATTTGGGAATGACTTCAAAAACGCTTTGTTTTCTAAGGCAGAGAGACGGGGCTGTCCGAAGCATCAATCGCAGCCCGTAGTGCAGACGCATCTTACTCGGCAAGCCCGTCTTTTTTTAAGCGCCGCAATGTCGGCATTTCCCGCCAACCGACCTTTGTCAACCAATCATGCCAAGCTGCCGCGGAAATCTCTGCAACGATTTTGCCAAGATCCGCAACAGCAGTGAATTGCATGGGTTGGTTTGGCTTCATGAAAAATGTAACCTGCAAGTTTAATGCACCTCTTATAGTACAATGAGAAAACACCAACTATATAGTTAAGTTTATCGAACTTGAAACTCACTGGATGAACCATGGATCCACTCTCTGATGTACTATCGCTGTTGAAACCTCGCAGTTACGTGTCCGCTGGCTTTGATGCTGGCGGCGCGTGGTCTATTCAATTCTCCAATCAGCATGATTTTATCAAGTGTTACGCTGTTGTATCCGGGGAGTGCTGGCTGTCCATGCAGGGTGTTCAAGATGCTTTACATCTGAAAGCAGGTGATTGTTTTGTGCTTCCGTGTGGGCGCTCCTTCAGGCTTGCAAGTGATATCAACGTAACGCCAATTGATTCTTCGAAAGTCTTTCCCTCGGCACGAGCGGGTGGGATTGTTTCATATAATGGCGGTGGGGACTTCTTTCTTGTTGGCAGTCGCTTCGCAGTCAGCGGCAATAACGCTAGCAAGTTGTTGGCGATGTTGCCGCCCATCGTTCATATCCGGAAAGAAGCAGATCAAGCGGCACTTCGCTGGTCAGTCGAGCGGATGATGCATGAGTTGCGTGAGGGCGAGCCTGGCGGTGCCTTGATTGCACAGCATCTCGCCCACATGATGTTGGTTCAGGCCTTGCGTCTTCATCTCGCGGAGGGACAGAACGATAGTGTTGGTTGGTTCGCCGCGTTGGCTGACAAGCAGATCGGTGCAGCAATCGCTGCCATGCATGCTGATCCGGCCCATCGTTGGACGTTACAAGAACTCGGAAAGCGTGCCGGCATGTCACGTTCCACATTTGCATTGAAGTTCAAGGATACAGCTGGTGAAACACCGATGCAGTATCTCGCAAGATGGCGAATGGTGTTGGCCGGAGAAAGGCTTGAAAATTCAAGTGATCCTATTTCGGTCATAGCCATGTCGCTCGGTTATGAATCTGAAAGCGCATTCAGCACGGCGTTCAGAAGAGTCATGGACTGTTCGCCACGGCAATATTGTCGTCGAAGCAACTCGCCGAAAAGCCCGCGCTATAAACCACGTTCCGCTACGCTCCACGTGGCTCATAGCGCTCAACCCTAAACCCAGCAAACCGAAGCAAGGGCATCACAGCCCTTTTTAATCAACCAGACTGGTACACTTTTACGCCGCCTTCTGGCACAATTTGTCTCCGCCATTGACACTCTAATTAGAGTCGCAAAAGCTTTATTGTGCGACCTATAAAAAGTGGCTCCGTTGAGCCATTTTTCATTTAACCGTCAACTCTTTCGAGAATTGAATCCTTGTCAACGACATAGTCTGCCTCGCCATTCTCAATCCCCTTCTTGGCCTTTTTGTACGCTGCTTTAGAAGCTTTTGGACTCGTCTCGTTCAAGCGGCTTTTTTGTTCGGAAAAATTCTTCAGTCTGCCGGAAAGAACCTCGTCGCTTTCAGCACTCCAACAATCAATGGTTCTAAACAATCGAACTGCATTCAAAAGCGCGTCATACTTATTACCCGCCTGAAAATGTGAATTAACTCTCTGGTTTGGATTTAGAAATGTAGCAATACCCGATAGGATACTTACGAGAATAGCCAGCAAGCCAGCCAAAACATGCGATGGATCAAAGCTGGTAAGGGCTGCTGCTCCGACTATTGCGGACATTATTACGGTTGGTACACCTATCCATAGATGAAAACCTCCCCATCGATCAGCATCAACAAAATGCCTTTTTGAAGAAAATAATAGGCTTTCTTCTATTCGACTTGCCTCCTTGATGATTTCATCTTTGGTTTTCGAGATTGGTCGTTCGCCTGTTGTGATTGTTTGTTTAGCCATAAGCAGGAAAATACCCCCCAAATAACTGCGCCCAAATTTCTATAGCTTCCCTATTTCTACCTTGCAAAGCTGCCTCTTCTGCCCTTATTGCTTTCTCGAAGGCCGTTTCGAATTTTTTCACTGCCTCTTGAATTTTTTCAGTCGTATTTATATAACTACCAATATCTCCTCCGTATCCGGCTGGATCAAGATTCTTTTGACCGACCAAAGTTCGACACTTATCAAAATAGTACCGCACACCCGATGAGTAGTCTGTAATCTGAACACCTTTCAAAACTTCCCACGCAAGCACCTCAAGATGGAATGATCTAAAAAAACCACCGCGTTCTCGGTTCCAACATTTGATCATTTTAATAAGTGGTACTAAGTCGCCATTGTGAAGTCGATTAGCATCGGTGCTTAAATCGACATGCTTTTTGGGGTCAGTAGATATCCACGAGGATGTGATTGAGTTAGGGATTAGAAATCCACCGCCACTCCGATGAAAGCCAGGAACCACATCAACCACAAAATCAGAAAATCGAATGGTGACGGCTTGACCACTGCGGCTGATATCAGGGGTACTTGTGTAAGTGCGAAGTAGGGTTCGTTTCACGAGATCAAGTAATCCAGCCTGTCCTCCATTTTGTCCAGAATTGTAGTTATGAAAATATTTATTATCTAAGATAACAATAATATCAACGTCAGCTTGTTTAAGCGGAGCTATCATGGTGTTACGAACATATGAACCGGTCAGAAATGTATCGCTTACTGTCAAACCATTATCGAGCACCTCACGGACAGATTTTTGCCGCGTTGAAATAACTTCCGCTTGAAGATTTGAAATCTCCAAATTGACCTTGAGCTTAACAAATGCCTGTTGA
>JANXSQ010000233.1 GCA_025356595.1 Janthinobacterium sp.
ACGGCGCGCCCGCCGCGGCGCGGTCGGCGAAGACGCGCAGGCGTTCCGGCAGCAGGCCGAAGCGGCTGCGGCTGCCGACCTCCAGACCGTGCTCGCGCAGCTTGTTGAGCGACATCGACAGCACGATAGGCTGCTCCTCCATGCCGTCCAGCGCCACGGTCAGGAAGCTGAAGGCGCCGAGGAATTCGATCTTGCGCACTTCGGCCATGGCGTGGTGTCCGTTGCCGTGCTCGCTGTCGCAGGCCACCAGGTCTTCCGGGCGCAGGTAGATGCTGACCGGGTGGCCGGCCGGCAGGGCGGCCAGTTCGGGGGCGCAGCTGAACTTCAGCGCGCCGCAGGAAAAGCGCCCGGCGCCCAGGGCCGTGCCGCGCAGGACGTTGGCCTTGCCGATGAAGGCGGCGACGAAGGGCGAGCGCGGCTGCAGATACACTTGCTGCGGCGTGCCGATCTGTTCGATGACGCCGTGGTTCATGACGACGATGCGGTCGGCCATCGCCAGCGCCTCTTCCTGATCGTGGGTGACCATGATGGTGGTCACGCCCAGGCGCTGCTGCAACTGGCGGATTTCGCCGCGCAGGCGCACGCGCTCCAGCGCGTCGAGGGCCGACAAGGGCTCGTCGAGCAGCAGCAGCCCGGGCGAGGTGGCCAGCGCGCGCGCCAGCGCGATGCGCTGCTGCTGGCCGCCGGAGAGCTGGGCCGGATACTTGTCGGCGCTGTCCGGCAGGCCGGCCAGGGTCAGCAATTCCCGCACGCGCGCGGCCAGCGCCGCCTTGCCCATGCGCCGGTTGACCAGGCCGTAGGCGACGTTGGCGCCCACCGACAGGTTCGGAAACAGCGCGTAGGACTGGAAGACGATGCCGTAGTCGCGCTTGATCGGCGCCAGCCAGGAAACATCCCGGCCGTCCTGCACGATACGGCCGTCGTCCTGGGTTTCCAGGCCGGCGATGATGCGCAGCAGCGTCGTCTTGCCGCAACCGGAAGGACCGAGGAAGCAGACGAATTCGCCTTTTTTGATGTTCAGCTCGATATCGCGCAGCGCCGTGAAGCTGCCGAACGTTTTCGAGACACCCCTGAGGGTGAGGTAATCGGCGTGTTGGTTCATCATACTGCCTCCATCTGTTGTGAATGCCCATGCATCAGGGCACCGGGAACCGCAAAACACCGCTGCGGGCGGCGCGCCGGGCTCGGGCGCCGGCGCGCGGGCAGCGCTTACTTGGCTTCGGCCTTGCCGTTGTAGCGCTTGCTCCATTCGTTCAGAATGCGCTCGCGGTTCTTCGCGGCCCAGTTGAAGTCGTTTTGCACCAGCATCTTTTCGTAGGTATCGGGAATCCCCTCGACCTTCTTGGCGAGTCCCGGATAGGCGACGATGGCCCACCAGTTGCTGCCGATCTGATTGGCTTCCTTGCTGGCCATCCAGTCGAGCAATTTCTTGGCGGCGTCGGCGTTCTTGCTTCCCTTCATCAGCGCGCTGGCCTCGATATCCCAGCCCAGGCCTTCTTTCGGGAAGATCATGTCGATCGGGGCGCCGCTGCGTTGCACCTGATGGGCGCGGAACTCGAAGGAGATGCCAATCGGGAATTCGCCCGAGCCGGCCTGCTTGCAGGGCTTGGAGCCCGAGTGCGTGTATTGGGCGATGTTTTCATGCAGCGCGTCCATGTACTTCCACGCCTCGGCGTCGCCCATGGTTTGCAGCCAGGCCGTCACGTCGAGGTAGCCGGTGCCGCTCGAAGCGGGGTGGGGCATGCTGATCTTGCCCTTGTAGATGGGTTTGGCCAGATCCTTCCAGCTTTCCGGCTTGGGCAGGTTGAGCTTCTTCGCCTCGACGGTGTTGAAGCAGATCGCCGCGCCCCAGACGTTCATGCCGACCCAGGCCGGCGGCCGGGCGGCGTCCGAATAGGCCGCCGTCAACAGTTTGAAACCCTTCGGTTCGTAGGCTTGCAGCATGCCTTCCTGGCTCAGCAGCGCCAGGCTGCTGGCGGCCACGCCGACCACCACGTCCGCCTGCGGGTTGGCCTTCTCGGCCAGCAGCTTGGCCGTCACGACGCCGGTCGAATCGCGCACCCAGCGGATTTCGATGCCGGGATTGGCTTTCTCGAAGCCGTCCTTGTACAGCTTCATCGCGTCCGTTTCGATGGCCGTGTAGACCAGCAGGGAGGTCTTGGCTTGCGCTGTGGCCACGCTTGAAGCGAGCAGGCCGGCGGCCAGCAAGGCCAGGGAACTTTTCTTAAGGAACTGATCGAATGCCATTTTCATCGTGTTACTCCTTGGTGTGAATCACTGAAGGGGTGCGCCGACGGTCCCGGAAAAATGCCGCCGGAACCGCAAGATGGCGCAAGAATAGCAGCGCAATATGACAGGAATATTACATTGTAGATTGTTGACAATCTTCGATTTACTGCGTTACAGTGCTCGTCATTGAAGAGGAATTCAGACATGGCAAAGCACAACGACACCACCCTCACCATCGCCCTGGTACAGCAAACCTCGCTGCCGGCGCTGGTGCAAAAAGAACTCGAACGCCTGATTCTGTGCGGCGACCTGGCCTCCGGCGCGAAGCTCAACGAGGCGGCGCTGGCCGAGAAGCTGGGCGTCTCGCGCGGCCCGGTGCGCGAAGCCTTCCGTTCGCTGGAAGAGTCCGGCCTGGTGCGCCAGGAGAAGAATTGCGGCGTCTTCGTGCGCCAGATCTCGGTCGAGGAGGCCGGCGAAATCTACGAGGTGCGCGCCGCGTTGGAAGAGCTGGTCGGCCGCAAGCTGGCCGCCGCCGTCACGCCGGCGCAGCTGAAGGAAGTGCGCGCGCTGCTGGAGAAGATGGACAAGGCGGCCGCGAAGAACAACGTCGACGCGTATTCCGCCCTGAATCTGGAATTCCACGACCTGCTGCTGCGCCAGACCGGCAACCAGAAACTGCTGAGCACCTACCGGCGCCTCGTCAACGAACTGAACCTGTTCCGCCGCAACGCGCTGGCGCAGGGCGGCACCCTGTCCCTGTCCTCGCGCGAGCATCACGAGATCGTCGCGCGCATCGCCGCCGGCGACGCCGATGGCGCCGGCGCCCTGATGCGCGAGCACGTCCTCGACAGCCGCCAACGCATGTATCGCGCCCACGCCGTGGCCAGCGCCGATATCCATTGATCCACTCCTAGAAAGGTTTCACCATGTCCGCCTCAGCCATCGTCGTCAATGGACGCTCCTACCGCTGGATGGAACAACCCGTCGTGATCGTCTGCGTCGATGGTTGCGAACAGGAATACATCAACCAGGCAATACAGGCGGGCGTCGCGCCCTACCTGCAATCGCTGGCGCAACGGGGCACGGTGCTGGCCGGCGACTGCGTGGTGCCGACCTTCACCAATCCGAACAATTTGTCCATCGTGACGGGCGCGCCGCCGTCGGTGCACGGCATTTGCGGCAATTTCTTCTACGACGCGGAGGCCGACGCCGAAGTGATGATGAACGATCCGAAATACCTGCGCGCCGACACCGTGCTGGCCGCCTTCGCCGCCGCCGGCGCCAAGCTGGCCGTGGTGACGGCCAAGGACAAGCTGCGCGGCCTGCTGGGCCACAAGATGGTCGGCATCTGCTTCTCGGCCGAGAAGGCCGACCAGGCCACGCTGGCCGGCAACGGCATCGAAGCGGTGCTGGAACTGGTGGGCATGCCCTTGCCCTCGGTGTACAGCGCGGAGCTGTCGGAATTCGTCTTCGCCGCCGGCGTCCGGCTGCTGGAAACCGTGCGCCCCGACCTGATGTACCTGTCGACGACCGACTACATCCAGCACAAGTTTGCCCCCGGCACCGCCGGCGCGAACGCCTTTTACGCGATGATGGACGGCTATCTGGCGCGCCTCGACGCGTTCGGCGCCGTCATCGCGCTGACCGCCGACCACGGCATGAACGCCAAGACCGACGCGGCCGGCAAGCCGAACGTGGTCTATCTGCAGGATGAACTCGACGCCGCCTTCGGCGCCGGCGCCGCCCGCGTGATCCTGCCCATCACCGACCCCTACGTGGTGCATCACGGCGCGCTCGGCTCCTACGCCACCGTCTACGCCGGCGCCGCAGTCGGGGTCGAGCAACTGGCCCGGCGCATCGCCGCCCTGCAGGGCGTCGAACTGGTGCTGACGCGCGCCGAGGCCGCCGCGCGCTTCGAACTGCCGGCCGACCGGATCGGCGACCTGGTCATCGTCAGCGAACGCCTGACGGTGCTGGGCACGGCGGCCGGCCGGCACGATTTGTCGGGCCTGGAAGTGCCGCTGCGCTCGCACGGCGGCGTCTCCGAGCAGCGCGTGCCCATCATCCTGAACCGCAAGCTGGAAGGCCTGGACCCGCAGCACCGGCTGCGCAATTTCGACGTGCTGCATCTGGCCCTGAATCTGGCGCGCTAGCGTTCAAGCGGCGGCGGGGAGGGGGCTTTTAGCCCGGCTTTCCGCCCCCGCCAGCTTTTTGCGGTCTCAGCAAGCCCCGCACCCATCGACGACACATCGGAAAACGCACACACCATGTCCCTACTGAAGCAATTGAGCGGCCTGCGCGAAGGCCATATCCTGCACCAAGAGATGCGCATCGCCGGCGCGATGGTCGGCAATGCACGGCGCATCGAGGTCTTCAACCCCTACAGCGGCGCGCTGCTGGGCAGCGTGCCGAAGGCGACGCTGGCCGACGTGCAACTGGCGTTTCGCGGCGCGAAGCAATTCAAGTCGACGCTGACGCGCTACGAGCGCAACCAGATCCTGCTGCGCGCCAGCGCGCTGCTGCGCGAGAACGCCGCCCTAGTCTCGGATCTGATCACGGCCGAATCGGGCCTGTGCAAGAAGGACACGCTGTACGAAGTGGGGCGCGCCTGCGATGTCTTCCTGTTCGCCGCCAACCAGGCGCTGGTCGACGACGGCCAAGTCTTCTCCTGCGACCTGACGCCGCACGGCAAGCAGCGCAAGGTCTACACCCTGCGCGATCCCTTGCTGGGGGCGATTTCGGCCATCACGCCGTTCAACCATCCGCTGAACCAGGTCGCGCACAAGGTCGCGCCGTCCATCGCGACCAACAACCGCATGGTGCTCAAGCCGTCGGAGAAAACGCCATTCTCGGCGCTGCTGTTGGCCGACATCCTGTATCAGGCGGGGCTGCCGCCGGCCATGTTCTCGGTCATCACCGGCGACCCGGCCGAAATCGCCGACGAGATGCTCACCAACGCAGACATTGACCTGGTGACCTTCACCGGCGGCGTGCGGATCGGCAAATACATCGCCGGCAAGGCGGTTTACAAGCGCCAGGTGCTGGAACTGGGCGGCAACGATCCGCTGATCGTGATGGAGGACGCCGACCTGGAGGAGGCGGCGACCCTGGCGGTGTCGGGCTCGTACAAGAATTCGGGCCAGCGCTGCACCGCAGTCAAGCGCATGATCGTGCACGAGGCGGTGGCCGACGCCTTCGTCGCGCTGCTGGTCGAAAAGACCCGCGCCATCAAGCACGGCGACCCGATGGACGGCGCCAACGACATGGGCACCGTGATCGACGAGGAGGCGGCGCGCGCCTTCGAGGCCAAGGTGCTGGACGCGGTGCGGCAGGGCGCCAGACTCTTGCTCGGCAACGAAAGGCGCGGCGCGCTGTACGCGCCGACGGTGCTCGACCACGTGCCCTTCGACTGCGAACTGGTGGCCGACGAAACCTTCGGCCCGGTCTCGCCGGTGATACGCTGCCAAGACATTAGCGACGCGATCCGCATCGCCAACTCCACTCCCTACGGCCTGTCGTCGGCGGTCTGCACCAACCGCCTCGACTACATCACGCGCTTCGTGCGCGAGCTGGAGGTGGGCACGGTGAATGTGCGCGAGGTGCCGGGCTACCGGCTGGAGCTGACGCCCTTCGGCGGCATCAAGGATTCCGGCCTCGGCTACAAGGAGGGCGTGCTGGAGGCGATGAAGAGCTTCTGCAACACCAAGACCTACTCCCTGCCGTGGGGATGAGCGCGTGACGAGCTATCCCACGCATGTCTTCCTGGCGGTGCTGGCCTCGGCGGTGCTCCACGCCGGCTGGAACGCGCTGATACGCGGCGGCCGCGACCCTCTGCTGCACACGGCCGCCATCGTCTTCTGGGCGGCGCTCGTGGCGGCGCCCTTCCTCGCCTTCGTCTCGCTGCCGGACGCCGCCAGCCTGCCGTACATGGCCGTCTCGAACAGCGTCCACGTGGTGTATTACGTGGCGCTGGCGGCCGCCTACCGCAGCGGCACGCTGAGTTTCGCGTATCCGATCATCCGCGGCACGGCGCCCCTGATCATCGCCCTGGGCTCGCTGTTTTTCTTCAGCGAGACGCCGGGCTGGTTCGGCTGGTTGGGCATCCTGTGCGTCAGCGCCGGCGTGTTGATCGTCGCCCTGCGCGCGGGGACGAACGGTTCCGCCCACACCATCGCCTGGTCGCTGCTGTGCGCCTGCACCATCGCCGCCTACTCGCTGGCCGACGGCATGGGCGTGCGCCAGTCGCACAGCGTGGCTGGCTACAGCGCTGTGCTGTACACGATGGAGGGTGTCGTCTTCGTCGGCGGGATGGTCGTTTTCGGCCGCGGCGCGGCGCTGGCGCGCTATGTGATCGCGCACTGGCGCAGCACCTTGTTCGGCGGGGTGATGTCGACGCTGGCCTACGGCATATCCCTGTGGGCCATGTCGCAGGCGCCGGTGGCGCTGGTGGCGGCGACGCGCGAAACCTCGGTGCTGTTCGCCACCCTGATCGGCGTCTGGTTCCTGCGCGAGCGCCTGTCGCTGCGCCAGTGGGCCGGCGCGGCCACCATCATGCTGGGCGTGGCGCTGTTGCGCGCCTAGGAAAAGCCAAGGCGCGCGGCCCGGCCCCGGAGTCCGGCGCCGCGTCTTTGCTTGTGCACCTCCACCATTCATACGACTCAATCAACAGGTTAATCTCCATGCGTCCTTTTTGGCTTGAACAAGCGTTGCTCAACGATGGCGCCAACGGCGAACTGGCGCCCGCCCTGCAAGGCGCGCAACAGGCCGACGTCTGCATCGTCGGCGGCGGTTTCACCGGACTCTGGACGGCGATCCAGGCCAGGCAGCACAATCCCGCCCTCGACATCGTCATCATCGAAAGCGATGTGTGCGGCGCCGGCGCCAGCGGCCGCAACGGCGGCTGCCTGCTGACCTGGTCGGCCAAGTTCTTCACCCTGCGCCGCCTGTTCGGCGAGAGCGAGGCGATCCGCCTGGTCAAGGCCTCGGAGGCGGCGGTCCAGCATATCCACGACTTTTGCCGCACGCATCGGATCGACGCGGAGCTGCGCATGGACGGCACGCTGTACACGGCGAGCAACGCCGCCCAGCTGGGTTCGATGGACGCCGTCATGCGCGCCCTGGAAGAGTGCGGCATCCATTCCTACCAGAGCCTGCCGGCCGACGAGGTGGCGCGCCGCTCCGGCTCGGCGCGCAATCTGGCGGGGGTGTTTTCGCCCATCGCCGCGACCGTCCATCCGGGCAAGCTGGTGCGCGGCCTGCGCCGCGTCGCGCTGGAGATGGGCATCCGCATCCACGAACGCACGCCCATGCTCGACTTCAGCCCCGGCGCGCCGCTGACGGTGCGCACGCCGGCCGGCAGCGTGTGCGCCGGCAAGCTGGTGCTGGCGACGAACGCCTGGATGGCGAGCCAGTTTCCGCAGTTCGAGCGCAGCATCGCGGTCGTTTCCAGCGACATGATCATCACCGAAAAATGCCCGGAGCTGCTGCGCCGGATGGGCTTGAGCGACGGCGTCTCGGTGCTCGATTCGCGCACCTTCGTCTACTACTACCGCGGCACCGCCGACGGCCGGCTGATGCTGGGCAAGGGCGGCAACACCTTCGCCTGGCGCGGCCGCATCGCCCCGGTGTTCGACCAGAAGTCGCCGTACGAGGCCCGGTTGACGGACAGCCTGCACGGCTTTTTCCCGTCCCTGCGCGGCGTGCCGATCACGGCCAGCTGGAACGGCCCGTCCGACCGCTCGGTGAGCGGCTTCCCCTTCTTCGGCAGATTGAACGGCGCGGCGAACGTGTTTTACGGCTTCGGCTATTCCGGCAACGGCGTCGGTCCGTCCTATATGGGCGGGCAGATCCTCTCGTCCCTGTTGCTGGACCTGGACAACGCCTGGACGCGCAGTCCGCTGACGCGCGGTCCGCTGGGACAGTTTCCGCCCGAGCCCTTGCGCTATCTCGGTTCCCTGCTGGTGCGCAACGCGATCCGGCGCAAGGAGCGGGCCGAGGATGAAGACCGTCAACCGTGGTTGTGCGACAAGCTGTTGAGCAAACTGGCGAATGCGGCCGGCAAGGCCGACAAGGCCTGAAGCGCCGCGCGTTGCTGGAGGTGGAAGTGGTGCTGGAGGTAGTCGAGGCGGGGGAAAACAGGGACGGCGGGCGCCGTCCCTGCGTGGGTTTTTAGAAGGTGTGACGCAAGCCGACGTTGAACTCGCGGGTACCGCCGGCGGCGCCTTTCTGGTCGGCCGTTGGCAGCGAAGCGCTGTAGGTGTGGTAGGTGGCGCCGTTCTTGTTGGAGATGCGGGCGGCCGAAGCGTAGACGGCGCTACGCTTGGACAGCGCGTAGGTGTAGGTCAGCGCGAACTGGTTGGCGTCCTTGTTGGCGATCGACTTGTCGTCCTTGCGGATGTAGCTGGCTAGGACGGTGCTGGCGCCGAAGGGAATCGAGGCGCCGAGCAGGATGTCGCGGTTGTCGGTGCTGCCGGTGCCCTTGTTGCTGCCGTAGATGGCGATGGCTTTCACGACCTGGAAGTCGTAGCTGCCGCCGACGACGTAGTTGGTCGACTTGTCGCTGGCGGTTGGGTTGTTCAGGCTGTTGTAGCCGACGCGCACCGTCAGTGGGCCTTGGGCGTAGGTCAGCGAGGCGCCGATGTCGCGCGAGGCGGCGTTGTTGTCGACCACTTCGCCGAGGCCGTACAGCACGTCGGCGGTCACGCCGCTGAAGGTGGGGGTGGTGTACTTGACGGTGTTGTTGACGCGTTTGCCGTTGGTCGAGAACAGGTTGCTGCCGGCGCCGGCGAAGCCGTCTTCCATTGGGTCGAGCAGTTTCCAGGCCAGGTATTCCGGACCGTACTGGCGGCCCAGCGTGATCGTACCCAGGGTGTCGCTCTTGATGCCGACGAAGGCTTGGCGACCGAACAGCAGGCCGCCTTGATCGGATGCGCCGGTGTCGGCCAGGATGCCCGATTCCAGCGTGAAGATGGCCGACAAGCCGTTGCCCAGTTCTTCGGTGCCGCGGAAGCCGAGGCGGCTGCCGGCCATGGTGCCGCTTTGCATCTTGGTGTTGTTGCCCTTGAAGTCGGAGCTGCCGGCGCTGGCGCCGGAGACGGAGGCGAGACCCAGGTCCATCAGGCCGTAGACGTTGACGTTCGATTGCGCCAGCGCGCCGCCGGCGCTGCCGGCGCAGAGGAGGGCGACCAATATTTTCTTGTTCATTGCTTTGATTCCTGGTGAAGGGTAGAAGCGCAAAAAAGTGCGCGAAACAGGCGACTTGCCTGATCCCCAAGTATAAGGGCGCAGTGTGACAGGGCGGTGACGCCATGCCGGAGAGCACTAAAAAAGTGGGTGTTTCAGAAATATTTACTGCTGTACAGCATATAAACCGTCCCCCCGGTTTTGGATGCCCCATTTCGGTTCTTGGCAGGACGAAAAATCTAAACCCGCGACACCGAAAGCGTGATGCGGATGGTCGACCAGTCCGCCAGCGCCCGGCACAAGCGCCAGACGCTGGCGGGGCTGTTCCTGTCCTTGGACGGCAGCACCGAGCGGGCGCTGCGCCAATGGGCGGCCGGCAACGTCGTGGTGAGAAACCGCGTGCAGGCGATCGTGCTGCTTGCCCTGATTTACGCCGGGCCGCCTATGCTGCTCGCGCTGCCGCAGTGCGTGCTGTTGTTGCCCGTCGGTGCGCTTGGCCTGTGGGGCGCGCGCCTCGAAGCGAAGCGCCAAGCGCCCGGGGCCGATACAACGGCGGCCTGAACAGGCGCGCTGAGGGCGGTACCCGGCCGGCTCGCCGCCCGCCGCGTTGCCGCCAACCCGACTCTATTGCAATTTGCTTGCAATATGGTGTAGGATGTGCGCGCCACCAACATTTCTCCCTAGCCATCAGTGAAACTCCGCCGCTCCCTCGTTCATGCCGTGCTGTCGCTCTTGCTGCTTCTTACGCAGCAGATCGCGGTCACGCACGGCTATGCGCACTGGGCGGCGCGCGACGGCGGGGCGCTCCTGGCGCAGGCGGGCGGCGAGGCCGATGATTCCGGGCCCTTCCTGTCGGAGCGGCATTGCTCGCTGTGTTTATCGCTGGCGCAGATCGCCGTCGCCGTCGCCAGTCCGGACATCGTCTTCGGCTTCGGCGCGAGCGCGTTTTCCCTCCTCGCCATGGCGCCGGTGTTGTCGGCGTGCATGCGCACCGATTGCGTCTTCCTTTCCCGCGCGCCGCCTCAAGCCTGACAGCCGTATTGCCGTTTTTAATTTGCTCGCCGCCGCGACCCGAGGGTCCGGCGGCGCGGCCTGTCATTCCATCTCGCTTGAGGTTACCCATGCATATCCAACGTTCGCTGCTGGCCAGCGCAGTCCTGTCCGCTCTCTCCACCCTGGCGTTCGCCGAGCCGGCCGATCCCGCCATGACGCGGGTGCTGGTCACCGCGACGCCTTTCAACAGTTCGGAGGGCGAGCAGATCCTGACGCCGGCGAAGGTGCTCTCCGGCGACGAGTTGCGCGACAAGGTCGGCAGCTCGCTGGGCGAGACCCTGTCGCAGGAACTGGGCGTGTCCGCTTCGGCCTTCGGCGCCGGCGCCTCGCGTCCCATCATCCGCGGCATGGAGGGCGCGCGCGTGAAGATGCTGGAGAACGGCATGGCCGTCTCCGACGTGTCGGGGCTGTCGAACGACCACGCGGTCTCGGCCGAGGGCGCCGTGGCGCGCCAGATCGAAATCCTGCGCGGCCCGGCCGCCCTGTTGTACGGCTCGGGCGCGATCGGCGGGCTGGTGAATGTGGTCAACGAACGCATCCCGACGGCGCTGGAGGCGCACACCACCGGCCAGGTCGAGGCGCGCTACAGCACGGTCGACAGCGGCCGCAATCTGTCGGGCAGCGTCGACGGCGCCGTCGGCAAGGTCGCCCTGCATGGGGACGGCAATCTGCGCCAGGCCGACGATTATAAGATTCCCGGTTTCCGCGTCCGGGATGACGCCGGCTCGGCCTCGGGGCGCTTGCCGCATTCGGACACGCGTGAAAAGAACGCCGGCCTGGGCGCCTCCTACATCGACGGCTGGGGCTTCGTCGGCGCCTCGGTGTCCAAGCTCAGCAATGTGTACGGGATTCCCAGCGCCGAGGGCTCGAAGATCGACCAGCGGCAAACCCGCTACGATATCGACAGCCTGGTCAAGGCGCCGTTCGCCGGCTTCGAGTCCTTCAAGTTCAAGGCCGGCTACACCGATTACCATCACGCCGAGCTGAACGCGGAGAACAATCCCGAGGTCATTTTCAAGAACAATTCCCTGGAAACGCGCTGGGAGCTGACGCACAAGCCGCTCGCCGGTTGGCACGGCACCTTCGGCATGCAGACCGAGAACACGCGCTTTTCCGCCCTCAGCGCCGAGGGCGCGGCCGACACCGTGCCGGTGACGCGCTCCACCTCGACGGCGGCCTTCCTGGTGGAGGAGGGCGATGTCGGCGCGGTGCGCGTGAACGCCGGCGCGCGCCTGGAGCGCGTCAAGCGCGAGCCGGTCACGGGCGTGAACCGTTCCTTCGACCTGCAATCGACTTCGCTCGGCGGCATGTGGCCCTTCCTGCCCGGCTACGGCGTCGGCGCCACGCTGTCGTACGCGCAGCGCGCGCCCGCCACCGAGGAGCTGTATTCCGGCGGCCCGCATGACGCCACCGTGACCTTCGACGTCGGCAACGCCGACTTCAGGAAGGAAACCTCGCGTAACGTTGAGCTGACGCTGCAAAAGACCGCTGGCCTGCTGCGCTGGAAGGCGAACCTGTTCCAGAGCAAGGTGAGCGACTTCATCTACGGCCACGTCACCGGCAATCTGCTCGACGGCGAGGGCAATCCGGGCGGCGAGTTCCGCGAGCGCATTTTCGAGCAGGGCAACGCGACCATCTGCGGCGCCGAGGTGGAACTGGGCTACAACCAGTTGGGCCTGGGCTGGTCGGGGCGGGTCTTCGCCGACACCTCGCGCGGCAAGCTGGACGGGGCCGGCAGCCTGCCGCTGCAGCCGGCCACGCGCCTGGGCGCCAGCGTCGCCTACAAGGAGGGCGCATGGCGCGGCGGCCTGTCGCTGGTGCAGGCGCAGCGCCAGGATCGCCTCGCCTCCTTCGAGGACAGCGCCACGCCGGGCTATACGCAGGTCAACGCGAATCTGTCCTACACGCAGAAACTCGGCGCCCAGGATGTCACCTGGTTCCTGCTGGCGAAGAATATGACGAACGCCGAGATCCGCGTCTCGACTTCGGTGCTGAAGGACATCGCGCCGCTGCCGGGACGCAATGTCGTCTTCGGCGTGCGCACGAAGTTCTAAGCACGCCGCAATGCCGGCCGCGCGGGCCGGCGCCAGCAAGAACCTTATCGGGCCTTGTTGCAGTTGGGGCAGGTGCCTTTGATGAGGACTTCGACTTCCTCGCTCCTGAAGCCTTCCGGCAGCGTCATTTTCTCGGGCAGGCCGATGTCGGTGAAGCAGGTCATCATGGCGCAGCGCGTGCACTGGAAGTGCGCGTGCTCGTGCTTGTGCTGGCCGGAACCGGCGCTGAAGCGCCAGGCCTGGTCGGCGCCGGCGATGCGGTGCACCAGTTGGTGGTCGGTGAGCCATTCGAGCACGCGGTACAGGGTGACGGGATCGAGGGCGGCGTCGGAAAGGCGTTTCTGGATCTCGTGGTGGCTCAGCGATTCCTGTTGTCCGAGCAAAAGCGCCAGGACGCTGACTCTTGGCTTGGTGACGCGCGCCTTGGTGGCCTGGATGAATGTGCGGGCCTGGTCGACGTAGGACGTCTGCATGGTGTGAACTGAATTGAACATGAAGCTTTCATGTTAGCACGGCGCGAACCCGCCCTCCGGGCTGTGCCGCACAAATGCAAGTCAATTGCATTATAATGCAATTCGCTTGCATTTGAAGCGCGTCCATCCGGCCCGCGTCCGGCGCCATCCACCTCAAAGGAGCCTCCATGGCCGATTCCATTCCTGTCACCATCGTTACCGGCTTTCTGGGCAGCGGCAAGACCACCTTGCTCAAGGGCATACTGGCCGGCAAGCACGGCTACCGCATCGCCGGCCTCGACAACTGCGTCGCCACTGGCGCCGAACTCATCGTCGGAGGGCTGTGACGATGGCGCTCGCGACGAGCATGCCCAGCCTGGCTTTCATTCTAATGCTGGGCATGCGCCACGGCCTCGACCCCGACCACCTGGCCGCCATCGACGGCCTGACCCTGCGCGCGCTGCCGTCCCGGCCGCGCCTGGCGCCTTGGATGGGCGGCCTGTTCGCGCTCGGCCACGGCATCGTCGTGATGCTGATCGTCGCGGCGGCCGCGCTGGCGGCCGAGCGCATCGCGCCGTCGGCGGCGCTGTTTTCGTGGCTGGAATGGCTGCCGCCGGGCCTGCTGACGCTGCTGGCCGCGATGAACGCGCGTGCCCTGTTGCGCAGCGGCGCCTATCCGCTGGCCAGCGTGCGCGGCCGCCTGCTGCCGGGGCGCTGGCGCGGCGGCGGGGTGTTTTCCGGCATCGGCATGGGCATGGCCTTCGCGCTCATCTTCGATACCGCCGTGCAGGCCGCCGCCTGGGGCTACGCGGCCACGGCGATGGGCGGCATGGCCAATGCGCTGCTGGTCGGCCTGGTCTTCACGCTGGGCATGGGCGTGACGGATTTGCTCGACGGCTGGGTGACGGCGCGGGTCATGCGCAGCGGCCGGCAGGACTTGATCGCGGCGTTCCGGCGCCGCCTCGGCTGGCCCATCGTCGCCATGTGCGTGGCCATCGCCGCGTATCTGGTGGCGAGCAAGGTGCAACCGGCGCTGGCCATGCCGGAGCACTGGTTCGCGGCGCTGGGCGCGGCGATGCTGGCCGCCATGCTTGGCTTGTACGGCTACACCCTGTACGGCGTGCGCCGGCGCGGCGGCGCCGTCTGAGCGACGCCGTGCTTCACAGCAACTTGATACCGGAGCCGGGGCCGCCGAAGGTGAGTTGCATGAAGATCTTGAAGGCGTCGGCGGCGCTGGACAGTTGCCGTTCCAGCGGCCAGGCCAGGCCGACCTCGATCGCCGACAAGCCGTCGAGCAGGGGGCGCGATTCGATGCGCAGGCCTTCCAGGGAGAAGGGCCGGTACGACACGTCGGAGAGGATGGTCACGGCCATGCCTTGGGCGACCAGGCTGTGGATGGATTCGATGGAGCTGGTGCGGTAGCGGATGTTCGGTTCCAGTCCGGCTTTTTGCCAGAACAGCATGGTGTTCTTGGGCGTGTCGTCCATGTTGTACAGGGCGTAGGGCAGGGCGGCGATGTCGGCCAGGGCGATGCTGCGCTTTTCCAGCAAGGGATGCGACGCCGGCAACCACAACTGGCGGCGCGAGCGGGCCAGCGGCGCCATCAGGAATTTATCCGCTTCGGCCAGATTGGCCAGCCAGAGTATGCCGACGTCGACGCTGCCGCTCAATAAGGCGCGCTCCAGTTCCTCGCGCGGAAACTCGACCAGTTCCAACTCGATTTGCGGATACGCCCTGGTGAAGCGGGCGATGGCCGGAATCACGTAAAAACTCATCACCGAAGGCGTCGCGCCGACGCGGATTCTGCCCGTCATGTCTTGATGCATGAGGCCGGGATCGTGCATGGCCGAATTGACCGCCGCCAGGATGTTGTAGGCGTGGTGCAGGAATTTCTGCCCGTCGACGCTGAGCGACACGCCGAAAGCGTGATGGCGGATAAACAACTGCAACCCCAAGGCCAGCTCCAGTTCCTTGATGGCGGAGGTGATCGTCGTCTGCGTGACGTGCACTTTCGAGGCGGCGGCGGAGAACTGCCCGGTCTCGGCGGCGGCAAGGAAATACTGGACTTGCTTGAAGCTTATCTGCATGAATTTGATTGATGCAGTATCTGAGTATTATTCATTCTGTTTTTCATTTCCATTCGATTAGCATACATTGCCGGCCGCAGCTGCCCGTCAAGGCGGAGTATGGGCGCGGGCAAGGCGTACTGTATCAAAAAAATCCCGGCAAATTAATCCACGACCGGGATACAACCAACAGGAGACAATCAATGAGTCGCAACAGTCATCAATTGGCCGAATAGCCGATCGCTTACCAGCAGCACCCGCAGACATGGCGCGCCGTCATTTCTTCCTCGATAGGCAATGCGCTGGAATGGTTCGACGTGCTGATTTACAGCGCCTTCGCGGTCACCATCGCGAAACTGTTTTTCCCGGTGCAGAATCAGACCATATCGCTGATGATCACCTTCGCCACCTTCGGCGTGGCCTTCTTCATGCGGCCGCTGGGCGCCGTCATCATCGGCGCCTATTCCGACCGAGTCGGCCGCAAGCCGGCCCTGACGCTGTCCATCATGTTGATGATGCTGGGCACGCTGATGATCGTGCTGATGCCGACCTACGACTCGATAGGCTTGTGGGCGCCGGCCGGCATCGTGCTCGCGCGCCTGGTGCAGGGTTTCTCCGCCGGCGGCGAATTCGGCAGTTCGACGGCGTTTCTGGTCGAGCACGCGCCGCACCGGCGCGGCTTCTTTTCCAGTTGGCAGGTGGCCAGCCAGGGCATGAGCATTCTGCTGGCGGCGCTGTTCGGCGCGGTCCTGTCGGCGCAATTGACTACCGAGCAACTGGAAGGCTGGGGATGGCGCATTCCCTTCATCTTCGGCCTGCTGATCGGGCCGGCGGGCTTGTATATCCGCCAGAACCTGGAGGAATCGCCGGAGTTCGCCGAAGCCGGCGCGTCCGGTTCGCCCTTGCGCGACATTTTCAAATTTCAAAAGGAGCGTCTCCTGATCGCCAGCGGCAGCGTCATCATGGCGACGGTGTCGGTGTATCTGGTGGTCTACATGCCGACCTATGCCGTCAAACAACTGGGCATGACATCGACGGCCGCGTTTTCCGCCACCATACTGGCGGGCGTGATCATGCTGTTCTTCTCGCCGCTGGTGGGCGAGTTGTCCGACCGCTACGGGCGCACGCCCTTCATGCTGGCCAGCAGCGTCTTGTTCGTCCTGCTCAGCTATCCCTTGTTCGCCTACCTGTCCGAACATCCGAATTTTATGAACCTGCTCATGGTGCAGGGCGTCATCGGCTTGTTGATGACCATGTACTTCGCCGCCATGCCGGCGCTGCTGGCCGATATTTTCCCGGTCAGGACGCGCGGCACCGGCATGTCGCTCAGCTATAACATCGCGGTGATGATCTTCGGCGGCTTCGCCGGCATGACCATCACCTGGCTGATCGCCGCCACCGGCAATAAACTGGCGGTCACTTTCTATGTCATCACCGGCGCGCTGTGCAGCGTGATCGCCACCCTGGCCGCGCGTTACCGCCTCGGCCTGAAATAGACCCCATGCACCCAGGCGGCGCGGCGGCGGGCCGGCGCGCCGCTGTCGCGCCGGCCGCTCGCGGCGGCGCGCATTTTTAAAGATCCACAATCAGTGAAGGTTTCATCATGAAAATTATCCCCGACATAGCGCAGGCGCAGGCGGAGATCCAGGCGCTACGGCGCGATGTGCACGCGCATCCCGAACTTTGCTATGAAGAATTCCGCACCTCGGACCTGGTCGCCGAAAAACTGGCCGAATGGCATATTCCGCTCATTCGCGGCCTGGGCAAGACCGGTGTCGTCGGGATCATCAAGAAGGGCAGCGGCGCGCGGGCCATCGGCTTGCGCGCCGACATGGACGCGCTGCCCATGCAGGAAATGAACGCTTTCCCCCATGCCTCCCGCCACGCGGGGAAAATGCACGCCTGCGGCCACGACGGCCACACGGCGATCCTGCTGGGCGCGGCGCGCCACCTGGCCCTGCACGCGCAGTTCGACGGCACCGTGTATGTGATCTTCCAGCCCGCCGAAGAGGGCGGCGGCGGGGCGAAGGCCATGATCGACGACGGCTTGTTCGAGCAGTGCCCGATGGATGCGATATACGGCCTGCACAACTGGCCCGGTCTGCCGGCCGGAAAATTCGCCGTGACGCCCGGCGCGCTGATGGCCTCCGCCAATGAGTTCGAGGTCCTCATCCGCGGCAAGGGCGGGCACGCGGCGCAACCGCACAAGAGCGTCGATTCGGTGATGGCGGCGGTGCAATTGGTGCAGAGCTGGCAAACCATCGTCGCGCGCAACCTGAACCCGAACGACGCGGCGGTGCTGTCGGTGACACAGATTCACGCCGGCACCGCGAACAACGTCATTCCGGACGAAGCGCGCCTGCACGGCACCGTGCGCACCTTCTCGGTTGCGGTGCTGGACGTCATCGAGCGGCGCATGCGCGAACTGGCCGAGCATACGGCGGCCGGCTTCGGCGCCGAAGTCGAGTTCAACTTCTACCGCCGCTATCCGCCCGTGATCAACCACGCCAGGGAAACCGCCTTCGCCGTGCAGGTGATGCGCGAGATGGCCGGCGCGGAACTGGTGGACGCGAACACCGAGCCGAGCATGGCCGGAGAGGACTTCGCCTTCTTCCTGCAGCATACGCCGGGTTGCTACATATTCCTGGGCAACGGCAGCGGCGAGCACCGGGACGGCGGCCACGGTCTGGGACCGTGCAATTTGCACAACGGCAGCTATGATTTCAATGACCAGCTGCTGCCCATCGGGGCGAGTTACTGGGTGCATTTGGTCGTGGCGTTCTTGCCGCCGGCCGCGCAGTAAAGGCAGGCGTACGCCGGGTCGCTCAAGCGCGCCCGCCTGCCGAGAGGGGGCTCGGGGGCGGGTTGACCGCGCGGGCGCGGCCGGTCGCCGCGCCGCGCCTTAAAAGATGGCGAAGAAGCCGTCGATGAAGAAGGCCAGCCCGACCAGGGCGACGGGGATCGAGGTCCACCAGATGCGCTTGGCCTTCATCAGCCCGGCGATCGAGTTCAGCAGGATCGCCACTTGCAGGAAGATGACGGCGATGCCGAAGGGTTTGCCGCGCTGCTTGGCCGCGTCGCGCTGCGCTTCGAGCGCCAGGGCCTGAACCTGGATGGCTTTCTTTTCCTGGTCATAGCGGGCGATCTTGCCCTGGTATTCGCTGATTTTCGCGGCGTAGGCGAGGGCCGCCGGAGCGCCTTCCGGCAAGCTCATCGCCTGTAGGCGGAATTGCTCGACCTGCAATTCGTGCAGATGCTGCTTGGTGCTCTTGGCTTGGTAGAAGGCCCATTGGTCCGAGGCCTGGGTCTGGCTGATGACGCTCAGCGTCGAATAGCCGCCGCCCTTGAAGGTGGAGAGCGTGGCGCACACGGCCAGGATCACGGTGGCCAGCGCCATCTGGTTGAGCCAAGGTGCTTTTTGTTCTTCTGCCATAGTCAATTCTCGTTGTTGGTCAATCGGTGTTCGGGGACAGCCCATGTTGGGGCGGAGCGCATTATATAGGCGCGCGGCCCGGCGCGGAATAGCCGGCCGGGGCGGCGGCGGGCGGCGGCGTCAAGCGGGCTGGACAAACAGCATCCGCGCCGGGCCGGCGTCCGATTGAGCTGGCGCATGGTTCGTCCATCGCCTTCCCCTATATTGGATGCTGCGGCGGCGCTTCGGGCGCCGCGACACGCAATACGCATTCAAGGAGAACCGCCATGCAACGATTCGCGCTCGTAAGCGGTGGCAGCCGTGGCTTGGGCAAGGCCAGCGCCATCGCCCTGCAGGCGGCCGGCCACCGTGTCGCCGTCGTCTACCATCGCAACGAGGCCGCCGCCGCAGCCTTTTCCAACGCCACCGCCATCCCGGCTTTCCAATGGGATGTGGGCAACTTCGAGGCCTGCCGGGCCGGCATCGCGGCAGTCGAAAGCGCGCTCGGTCCGGTCGATATCCTCGTCAACAACGCCGGCGTGACCAGCGACGCGATGCTGCATCGCATGACGGAGCAGCAGTGGTGGCAGGTGATCAACACCAATCTCGGCTCGATGTTCAATATGTCGCGCAACGTCATCGAGGGCATGCGCGAGCGCCACCATGGCCGCATCATCAACATCAGCTCGATCAACGGCCAGAAGGGCCAGGTCGGACAGTGCAATTACTCGGCCGCGAAGGCCGGCGTGCTGGGCTTCACCAAGGCGCTGGCGCTCGAGTCGGCGCGCAAGAACGTCACCGTGAACGCCATCGCGCCCGGCTATTGCGATACCGAGATGCTGGCCGGCATCGCGCCGGAAATCCTCGAGGGCATCGTCGGCGGCATCCCGGTGGGCCGCCTGGGCACGCCGGCCGACGTCGCGCGCATGGTGGTTTTTCTGGCCGCCGAGGAGGCCGGATTCATTACCGGCGCGACGTTCGAGGTCAACGGCGGCCAGTATCTCGATTAACGCATGGCCGACCCGAGCGCCTCGGACGCAGCCGGCCGGGCCGCGTTCAGCTCCAGTCGTCGCTGCCGCCGCCTCCGCCGCCGCTGTCGTCCCAGGAGGAATTGTCGGAGACGCCGAAATCATTGCCCCCCATGTCATCGGGGAGGGGCGTGCCGGCGCGCGTCGGCTCTTCCGGCGCTCTGACGCGGTTGCCGTTGCCATCGGTGAAATGGTGCATCAGCGCCTCGCCGGCGACGATGCCAGCCCCCATCGCCGCGCCGGTCGCCAATCCGCCCATGATGCCGGAACCGATGCCGCCGCCGGCCATCGGCGCCCCGGGCGCGCCGCCATACGCGGGCATGGCCGGGTTGGCGGCGTAATTGGGATTGCCGCCTTGCGCGTAGACGGGGCCATTGCGGCGCGCCAGGAGGCGGCTGGCGAAGACGATGAAGGCGATCAGGCCGGCGCCGCCCAGCAGCAAGCCCCAGGGCAGGGTCGATCCGGCGGGCGCCGGCGGCGCGTAGGCGGCCGCGGCGCGCGGCGCGGTCGCGTGCAGGGGCGCAAGGTGCGCCCGCAGTTTCGCCACGGCGTCGGGTTTGGCGAACGGCAGGCCAGGCGCCAGGCGTTCGGCCTTGGCCAGCTCGGCCTCCGCTTGGGAAAGCCGGCCCTGTTTGGCCAGCAATTCGGCCTCGACAAAGTGCGCCTTGCCGCTGTTCGGGTGGTCGAGCAGCACTTTGTCCATCATGGCCTGGGCTTCGCTGAACTTGCCCGCTTCGGCGGCCAGATACACTTCATGCATGCTGGCGTCGGCCGCCGCGTACACGGGCGCCGCGCAGAGTAGCGCCAACGACAGCAGCGCCGTGCGTATCACGTTGGGTTTGGACATGGTGATGATCCTTTCAGTGAAAGATGTCGCATATTTCGGGGGCGCGCTCCACAAAATCAAGGTGGCGGCTTCTTGTCGCGTCGCGAAGACTGGCGCTATTCATGCTTTCCCTCCTCGCGGTGCCGGCCTTTTTCTTCCGCCGGATGGGCGGGTTTTCCCTCATGCGGCTCGGCGTGCTGCCGGGCGTCGGGCGCCGCGTGATGCTGCTCTGGCGCCGCGTGCGCGATTGCGGCGGGCGGCACATGCGGCGCCTGCGGCGGCGTGGCATGCGGCGCAGCCTGCGGGTGCTGGACTTGGGGTGGCATGGCCTGTTGCACGGCTTGTGGATGAGGCGGCTGTGCGTGCATTGAATATTGTGCCGGTGCCGGTGCCGGTGCGTGGGGCGCGTGGGGCGCCCGCGGCGGCGCGACATGCGGCGCGGCTTGCGGGTGCGGGACCTGGCTTGGCGTTATCTGTTGCGCGGGCTGCGGATGAGGCGGCTGCGCGTGCAGCGGAGATTGTGCCGGTGCCTGCGCGGGCGGCATGTGTGGTACCTCGGCGTGTGGCGCCGGCTCCGCTTGCGGATGCTGCTGCGTCGCGCGCTCTGTTCTGTCCAGCGGACGATGCGGCGGCGCCGTCTCGGGTGGTCGCGCGCCGTTGACCTGGGCCTCGCGCCAGTTTTCGTGCGCCCGGCCATTTGCGGGCGCCGGCGGATGTATCGCCGGCTGTGGCGCTGGCATGGCCAGGGGCGGCTTGGCCACCGGCGCGCCGCTCTGCGGCGCTGCTGCGAGCGGCGATGCTGGCATCGGTTTCGACGGCGCCGCCTGTAGCCGAGCCGGCGCCGCCGCGTCCGGCGCTGGTGCGGTGTGCGGGGCCGGCGGCACCGGCCGGCCGGCGAGTGGCGGCGCGGCGGACGGCGCCATCCTGGCGACCGCATGGCGCGTCAGCGCGGCGGCGTCCGGCCGATGAACGGGCGGCGCGCCGGCGACCGGGCCGGAGCGTTGCGGCGCGACGGCGGCGGATTGCCTCAGCGGCGCGCTGGCGATGCTCTGCGCCGACAGCGTGACCGCCGATCTGGCGACCGGCTGGGCCCGCGCGAACGCCGTCGTCGGCACGGCCACGACCGCGCCGCGCACCCGGCGGTTGACGTAGTTAATGTTGTTGGAGTTGTTGTAGATATTGGTGATCTGGGTCTGCTTGATGGTGGTGTTGCTGATATTGATGTTGGTGATGTAATTGTGCGACGCGTGGTAGGAGGGCCGGTACACTTCGCGCGGGGCGAGCGGAAACCAGGCCGTGGTCGGGCCGGCGCTGGCGGCGCCGACGAACACCACCAGCGCCGGCGCGTAGACGGGGCGTACCGCCACCGGACCGGGCACCCAGCACCATCCGCCGCGCAAATTGGCCCAGCGCCCATAGTGCGAGACGGCGAAGCCCCACGGCGCGTCGTCGACCCAGGTCCAGCCCCAGGGTTCGACCCAGGACCAGTGGCCGTCGCGGTAGGGCGCCCAGCCGGCGGGCACGCGCGTCGGCGCCCAGACGTAGCCGTAGTCGGGCACGGCGCGCCAACTGCCGTTGTCGTCCAGGTCGGCGTAGCCGGTCAGCTCGGGCGAGACGTAGCGTGCCGATTGGGAGCGCTCGACGCGCCGGTCGCGCTCGGCCGCCCAGCGCTCGAAATCGTCCGCCGGCGCGGCGTTGGCGAAGCCGAAGTCGCGCAAGTCGGTGCCGGCGAAGCGGTAGGATTGGCGCGCCTCGATCTGGTAGACATTGCCGTCGCCGTAGGCCTCGGCCTTGCCGCTGCGCACCATGACCGTCGTGGCCTTGCCTTGCTCATCGACCTCGATCCGGTAATCGCCCGGCGCGCGCAGGGTCAGCGCCAGGTTCGGCGTGTCGATTTCGACCACCTCGTCCCGGCTCAGACGGCGCAGGCGCACTTGCATGCGTCCTTGCGAGAGCTGCACGCGCATCGTGCGGTCGTCCACATTGAGCAGCGTCAGCAGGCTGGCGCCGTTGAGGCGCAGCGCAGCGCTGCCGATCTGGACTTCCTCGCGCGCGCCGGGCTCGGTCCACAGACGGTCGCCGCTGACCAGCGGCCGGTTCAGCGGCGCCGGCAGCCAGTCGTCGCCGCCGGCGGGCGCGAAGCTGACCGCGCCCGTGCTGTAGGCCAGACGCGCCACGCGGGCGGGCGGATCGGCCGCGGCCGGCGCGCACAGGGCGAGCGCGGCGGCGGCCAGTAACAGGGTGGGCAGTGTCTGCCGAGTTTTTTCGATACGCATTTTTTTGTCCCGGATGAAGGTAAGCCGTCGGCGCGCCGTCCCGCAGGGTGCGGCGCGCTTGGCCCGTGCCAACTCGGACCATATGCCAGAAATGGACATGGACTCAGTGCGTTAACGCACTGAGCGGCGTCCGCGCGCACGGCATCTTGTAACAAAATATGAGCGCGCGATGTCAACGCGCCTTCCGCCGCGCCTGTTGTCGGGAATGTTTTTCTTTTCAACATGCAAACGAAGCTCGTTTCCCGGCTGCCGCACCATGTTAGTATTGCCAGACTTCTCTATGGAGGCACTATGCAAAGATGGGCCAGTCCGATCAAGCTGTTCGCTTACCTGGTAGTGGTGTTGATGGTGTCGGCCATGGGCTACGCCGCTTTCACCGCCGTGAAGTACTGGCCGGCGATCAGCGTCTGAGGGGGGCGAGATGAACAAACGCCAAGCCCGCCTGTTCGCCATCGGCTCGACCGTCGCCGCCTGTGTTGCCTTCGTCGCCCTGACGCTGGACAGCCACCGCCAGTTCGACACCCTGACCCACGCCGACAAGATCACCGCCGAAGTCAAGCGCGGCAAGGATGTCTGGCATAAGAACAATTGCATCAATTGCCACACGGTGTTCGGCGAGGGCGCCTATTACGCGCCCGACCTGACCAAGATCACCAAGCTGCGCGGCGCCGCCTACCTGAGCGCCTATCTGCGCGATCCCTCCAAGTTCTACGACGAGGCGCGCCACCGGCGCCTGATGCCGAAGCAGGATTTGAGCGAGCGCGACATCGCCGACGTGATCGCCTTCCTCGACTGGATCAGCAATGTCGACAACCAGAACTGGCCGCCGCGCCCCATCCTCGTCACCGGCGCCGCCTTCCCGCTCGCCGCCGAGGCCGCGCCGGCGCCGCTGCCCGCCGCCAGCGATCCGATACTACAGGGCGAACGGCTGTTCCGCAGCGCCACCCCGGCCTGCGCCGCCTGTCATTCGGTGACGCCGGGCGTGAACATGGCCGGCCCCTCGCTGGCCGGACTGGCCGGGCGCACGGCGACCCTGCTGGCCTCGGGCAAGTACGAGGGCAAGGCCAAGGATCTGGCCGGCTACATCGGCGAATCGATACGGCAACCGAGCGCGCATCTGGTGCCGGGCGCCATGTACTCGGCCAACGGCGTGTCCTTCATGCCGACCACCTACGCCAAGGACTTGACGGCGCAACAGATCGACCAGCTCGCCGCCTACCTGTCCTCGCTCAAATAGCCTGCGCCGCGGCCAAGTCGGCCGCGGCTGCGTTTTCCGACACCGATCGTCACGCCGGAGTTTCACCATGAGATATAAATCGCAATCCGTCGCCTACTGGTACTTCGCCGTCGCCGTCGCCCTGTTCGGGCTGCAACTGGTGTTCGGCCTGCTGTCGGCCGCCAAATACCTGGGCCCCGATCCGCTGCTCTACATCCTGCCCTTCGACGTCACCAAGGTGATCCACACCAATCTCCTCATCGTCTGGGTCCTGTGCGGCTTCATGGGCGCCACCTACTGGGTGGTGCCGGACGAATCGCGCTGCGAGCTGCACAGCACCAAACTGGCCTACGTGCAACTGGTGCTGTGGGTCTTGATGGGCGTGACGGCCATCATCGGCTACCTGTTCCGCTGGGGCACGGGCAACAAGCTGCTCGAGCAGCCCTTGCCGCACAAAATAGTCATCGTCGTGGTCATGCTGATGTTCCTCTACAACATAGGCATGACGATCAAGAAATCGGGCCGCCTGACCACCACCGAGGGCGTGCTGATCGGCGGCCTGGGCCTGGCCGCGCTGCTGTATCTGCCCGCGCTGCTGCAATTCGACAACTACACGGTGTCGATCTACTACCGCTGGTGGACCATCCACCTGTGGGTCGAAGGCGTGTGGGAAATGATACAGGGCGGCATCCTTGCCTACCTGCTGATCCGCCTGTCCGGCGCCGACCGCGAGGTGATGGAGAAATGGTTGTACGTCATCGTCGGCCTGGTCTTCATCGCCGGCATCCTCGGCACCGCCCACCATTACTACTGGGTCGGCGTGCCCAGTTACTGGCTGGTCATCGGCGGCGCCTTCAGCGCGCTGGAACCGGTGGCGCTGATCGGCATGGCGATGTACGCCTATTCCGCCATCCGCCGCTCCGGCCTGGCCCATCCGAACAAGCTGGCGCTGCACTGGACCGTCGGCAGCGCCGTCTTCACCCTGTTCGGCGCCGGCCTGCTGGGCCTGGCGCACACCTTCCCCTCGGTGAACAAGTGGACCCACGGCACTTTGATCACGGCCATGCACGGCCACGCCGCCTTCTACGGCGCCTACGCCATGATCGTGCTGGCCATCATCAGCTTCGCCCTGCCGTCGCTGACCCGCCGCCCCGAGGAGGGCAGCGCGATGGGTTACTGGTCGTTCTGGCTGCAATTGGGCGGCATGTTTGGCATGACACTGTCCTTCGCCACGGCCGGCATCGGCCAGGTCTATCTGGAGCGCATCATGGGCCTGGGCTTCCTCGATACCCAGTTGAAGATCCAGATCCACTTCGTGATGCTGATCATCACCGCCTCCATCTTCGCCATCGGCGTGGCGCTGTTCATCATCGACTTCTTCCGCTATCCGTTGCGCTTCGAGCTGGCCGAGGCGGTGACGCCGGCGCGGGCCGCCTGAGGTGGCCGAACACGCCGCGCAGTCCGACGCGCCGTACTACCTCGCCAGCGGCGGCGAGGTGGAGTTGTTCGAACAATGCCACGCGCGCCAGCTGGCCGTCATGCTGAAGGGCCCGACCGGCTGCGGCAAGACGCGCTTCGTCGAATACATGGCGCACCGCCTGGGCCGGCCGCTGGTGACGATCTCCTGCCACGACGACCTCAGCGCCAGCGACCTGGTGGGGCGTTTCCTGATCCGCCACGACGGCACGGCCTGGCAGGACGGGCCGCTGACGCGCGCCGTGCGCGAGGGCGCCATCTGCTACCTCGATGAAGTCGTCGAGGCGCGCCAGGACACGGTGGTGGTGCTGCATCCGCTCAGCGACCACCGCCGCATGCTGCCGATCGACAAGACCGGCGAAACCGTCATGGCGGCGCCCGGCTTCCAGCTGGTGGTCTCCTACAATCCCGGCTACCAGCGCATGCTCAAGGACATGAAGCCGAGCACGCGGCAGCGCTTCGTCGCGCTCGACTTCGCCTTTCCGCCGCCGGAGCGCGAAAGCGCCATCGTCGCGCGCGAGGGCGGCGTCGGCCACAGCCTGGCCTTCGCCCTGGTCACCCTGGGCCAGCGCCTGCGCGGCCTGCACGACCGCGGCCTGGCCGAAGTGCCCAGCACGCGCCTGCTGATCGCCGCCGCGCGCCTGGTCGGCAGCGGCATCGCCGTCCAGCAGGCCTGCTACGCCGCCATCGTCGCGCCGCTGTCGGACGAACCGGCCCTGCTGGCGGCCATGCGCGACCTGGTCGACCTGACTTTCGTCTAGCGGCGCGCATGGCCGAAGCGGAAGACGTCATCACCGACGCGGCGCGCCACGCCACGGTGTACGTGCGCGCCCTGTGGCGGCGCCACCGTCCGCCCAAGGCCGGGCCGCCGGCCACGCTGCTGGCCGAGCTGGCGCCGCGTCTCGACCTGCTCGCCTGCGCCGTGTTCCAGCGCAGCTTCACGCTGCGCGCGGCGCAAGCGCCGGCGCCGCCCACCTGGTTGAACAAGCTGCTGCTGCGCGGCCAGGCGCCGCCGCAGCGCTTTGCGCTGCCGGGCACCGACGGCGACAGCATCTGGCTGCCGGGCAGTTTTCCGGACGGCGCGGCGGCGGCCGGCGCGCGCTACCGTATCATGCTGCTGCAACAGGCGATGCGCGCCACGCGCGGCAGCGCCCGCCATTGCCCCGGCGCCGGGACGCCGCTGCTGCGCGCCCTGTATCTGCTGCTCGAAGCGCGCGCGGCCGACGCGGCGCTGCTGGCGCTGCTGCCCGGCGCGGCCGCGCCGCTGCTGCACCTGCGCGCCGAGGCCTTGTCCGGGCGGCCGGCGCTGGGCGCCTTCGCGCCGGCGGCGCAGACGCTGGAGCGGCTGGCGCGCGCGCTGCTGTCGGAGAAGCCATGGGCCGGCCTGGCCGGCCTCGCCATGCTGCGACTGCCGGCCAGCCCGGCCGAAGTGCTGCTGCAGGCGGCCAGCCTGCGCGACACCCTGCCGCGCGGACTGCAAGGGCAGGGTGGACGCCTGCTGTTTTCCGACTGGTGGAGCGGCGAGCTGCGCGCCCCGGCCGCGGCGGCGAGCGTGCTGCCGGGCGCCGCAGGGGACGAGTCGGACGGCGCGCCGCGCAGCGCCCACCTGAGCCGCCGGCCGGAAGTGCGCCAGGCGCTGCCGGACGAGGACGAGGCCGGCGCCGCGGCGCCCTTCATGGTGCAGACGGCGCAGCCGCACGAACAGGCCGAGGACCCGATGGGCATGCAGCGTCCGAGCGACCGCGCTGACGCCAGCGCCGCCGCCGAGTTCGCCGACGCCCTGTCCGAACTGCCCGAGGCGCGCCTGGTCGTCGCGCCCGGCAAGCCGAAGGAAGTGCTGCTGTCGGACGACGCGCCGCCGGGTTCGGCGCGCGGCGCCCCTGGCGGCGGCCCCGGCGCGGTGCCCGAACGGCGCCGCTATCCGGAATGGGACTGGCGCAGCCAGTCCTACCTCGATCCCGGCGCGACGGTGCAGATGCGCGAGTCCGCGCCCGGTCCGCGCGCGTGGCTGGAGCGCACCCTGGCCGAGCGCGGCGCCATGCTGCACGAAATCCGCCGCCGCTTCGAACTGTTGCGGGCGCAGCGCACGCGCGTGCGCAAGCAGCTCGACGGCGACGACATCGACCTGCCGGCCTGGCTGGACAGCCAGGCCGACTTCCGCGCCGGCTTGGCGCTCGAGCCGCGCCTGTACCAGCGCGACCGGCGCGCGCGGCGCGACATGGCCGTCATGCTGCTGGTTGACGTCAGCGGCTCCACCGACGGCTGGATCGCGCCGGGGCGGCGCGTCATCGATGTCGAGCGCGAGGCGCTGCTTCTGGTCTGCATCGCCCTCGATGGCATGGCCGAGCGCTTCAGCGTGCAGGCCTTTTCCGGCGAGGGGCCGCAGGGCGTGGTGGTGCGCAGCGTCAAGCGTTTCGACGAGAACTACGGCGAGGAAGTGGCGCTGCGCATCGCCGGGCTGGAGCCGGAGCACTACACGCGGGCCGGGGCCGCGCTGCGCCACGCCAGCGCGCTGCTGATGGAGGAGCCGGCCGAGCACCGCCTGCTGTTGCTGCTGTCGGACGGCAAGCCGAACGATATCGACGAGTATGAGGGGCGCTACGGCGTCGAGGACATGCGCCAGGCGGTGGCGGAGGCGCGCCTGCAGGGCATCGCGCCGTTCTGCCTGACGGTGGACCGGCAGGCGGCGGGCTACCTGCCGAAGGTGTTCGGCCCGCACCACTACGCCTTGCTGCCGCGCCCGGAACTGCTGCCGGCCGTGTTGCTGGACTGGTTGCGCCGCCTGATGGCGCGCTGAGGCACCGTGCGGCATGGAAAGTCCGGGCCAGGAAAACCGGGGACAGACCACGATTTCCGAGCAATTGTTGCTTCAAAATCGTGGTCTGTCCCCGGTTTTTCCGCCGCGGCTTAGGGTGTCGCGACCACGGCCAGGGCGGCGTTCTTTTGCTTGCAGAAATAGCCGACGCCCAAAGCCGCCAGCCAGGCCGGGATCAGGTACACGGACAGGCGCAGGTCCGGCGTCATGTACATCACCACCAGGATGGCGGCCAGGAAGGCCAGGCACAGGTAGTTGGTGAGGGGATAGCCGAGGCTGCGGAACAGGGTGGTCTGGCCGGCGCGGCGTTTCGCGGCGCGGAAGCGCAGATGGATCCAGCTGATCATGCCCCAGTTGATGATGAGGGCCGAGACCACCAGACCCATCAGCACCTCGAAGGCTTTGCCGGGCATGAAGTAGTTGACGAAGACGCAGCCGCCGGTGGCCAGCGCCGAGACGCCCAGCGCCGTCAGCGGCACGCCGCGGCGGTTCACTTTCAGCAGCGCGCGCGGCGCGTTGCCCTGCTTGGCCAGGCCGAACAACATGCGCGTGTTGCAGTACACGCCGCTGTTGCACACGGAGATGGCGGCCGTCAGCACGACGACGTTCAGGGCGTTGGCGACGAAATTGCTGTTGAGCGCGTGGAAAATCAGCACGAAGGGGCTGCCGCCGCTGACCACTTTCTGCCACGGATACAGCGACAGCAGGATGCCCAGCGCGCCGATGTAGAAGATCAGGATGCGGTAGATGGCCTGGTTGGTCGCCTGCGGGATGGTGTGCGATGGATCGTCCGCCTCGGCGGCCGTGATGCCGACCAGTTCCAGTCCGCCGAAGGAGAACATGATGACGGCCATCGCCATGACGAGGCCGTTGACGCCGTTCGGGAAGAAGCCGCCGTGCCGCCACAGATTGCTGACGCCCGCTTCCGGTCCGGCCGCGCCGGAGATCAGCAGGTAGGCGCCGAAGCCTATCATGCCGATGATGGCCAGCACCTTGATGATGGAGAACCAGAACTCCATCTCGCCGAAGGCCTTGACGTTGAGCAGGCTGATGGCGTTGATGATGGCGAAGAAGGCCAGCGCCGACATCCACGAGGGCACGCCGGGCCACCAGTATTGGATGTAGATGCCGACGGCCGACAGTTCGGCCATGGTGACGAGCACGTACAAGACCCAGTAGTTCCAGCCCGACATGAAGCCGGCCAGATTGCCGCAGTATTTGTCGGCGAAGTAGCTGAAGGAGCCGGCGACGGGCTCGTCGACGACCATCTCGCCCAGCTGGCGCATGATCAGGAAGGCGATCACGCCGGCCACGCCGTAGCCCAGCAGGACCGAGGGACCGGCCATCTGTATGGTTTGGGCGATGCCCAGGAACAGGCCGGTGCCGATCGCGCCGCCCAGCGCGATGAGTTGGATGTGGCGGCTTTTCAGGCCGCGCTTGAGCTCATTGTTTCCATCGTCCGTCATCTTTTATGGTCCTCATATACGGGGGGTAGGTCCGGCATGCTGCGCGCCGTCGTGCGAAAGGCAGTGATTTTAGAGCATTGTGCGTGCCGCACCGCAGCTTCTTGTCCATTTTGGTGCGCGCGGGCGCCGCAACTGTTGTTGGGCGAGAACGGCATGCAGGCGGAGAGCGATTATAAGGGAGGCGCGCCGTCCGCGCCGCCGACCGGGCGGCGCGCGCCGGGCGTCCGGCCCCGGCCATAGCATGTTTCATATCTGTAAATTTGATGTGCATCAAAGTTATTGGCGGCCCGCCTCCCTACACTGGAGCCGGTTTCACTCCGCCGTTCCTTGCCACATCCCAGTAAAAAGGTCTCCATGCCAGCAAGTTCGCCGCCGTCCCCGCCGCCCGAGGGCATCGTGCTGGCCGTGCGCGGCAGCGTCGTCGACGTGCGCTTCGAGACGGGCTTGCCGCCGCTGTGCGCCTTGCTGCGCGCCGGCGCCGAGGCGGAAATCGCCCTCGAGGTGCTGGTGCAGCTCGACGCGCAGCGGGTGCGCTGCATCGCGCTGACGCCGACCCAGGGCCTGGCGCGCGGCCAGCGCGTGCTGGACACGGGCGGGCCTTTGAAGGCGCCGGTCGGCGCCGGCATATTGGGGCGCATGTTCGACGTCTTCGGCACGGCCATCGACCGCCTGCCGGAGCCGGCCGGGCTGGAGTGGCGCTCGGTGCACCAGCCGGCGCCGGCGCTGACGCGCCTGGCGACGGCCTCGGCCATTTTCGAGACCGGCATCAAGGTCATCGACGTGCTGGCGCCGCTGGAGCTGGGCGGCAAGGCCGGCCTGTTCGGCGGCGCCGGCGTCGGCAAGACCGTGCTGCTGACGGAGATGATCCACAATATGCTGGGCAAGCAGCACGGCGTGAGCATTTTCTGCGGCATCGGCGAGCGTTGCCGCGAGGCCGAGGAGTTGCGCAGCGAAATGGAGCAGGCCGGCGTGCTGGCGAATATGGTGATGGTGTTCGGCCAGATGAACGAGCCGCCCGGCAGCCGCTTCCGGGTCGGCCACGCGGCGCTGACGATGGCCGAGTATTTTCGCGACGACCAGAAGCGCGACGTGCTGCTCCTGATCGACAACATCTTCCGCTTCATCCAGGCCGGCTCCGAGGTCTCCGGCCTGATGGGGCAGATGCCCTCGCGGCTCGGTTACCAGCCGACCCTGGGCAATGAATTGTCCGAGCTCGAGGAGCGCATTGCCAACACCGACAGCGGCGCGATCACCTCGATCCAGGCCGTCTACGTGCCGGCCGACGATTTCACCGATCCGGCCGCCGTGCACACTTTTGCCCATTTGTCGGCCTCGATCGTGCTCTCACGCAAGCAGGCCAGCGAGGGCATCTACCCGGCCGTCGATCCCCTGCAGTCGAGTTCCAAGATGGCCACGCCGGGCATCGTAGGCGCGCGCCATTTCGCGCTGGCGCAGGAAATCCGCCGCACGCTGGCGCAATACGCCGATTTGCGCGATATCATCGCCATGCTGGGGCTGGAGCAATTGTCGGCCGAGGACCGCAAGGTGGTGGCGCGGGCGCGCCGCCTGGAGCGCTTCCTGACCCAGCCTTTCTTCACCACCGAGCAGTTCACCGGCCTGAAGGGCAAGTTCGTCAGCCGCGAGGACGCCCTCGACGGCTGCGAGCGCATCCTGCGCGACGAATTCAAGGCCTATCCGGAAAGCGCGTTGTACATGATAGGGCGCATCGACGAGGCGCTCAAGCCGGAGGACGCCAAGCCATGCCCGACGCCTTGATGCATCTGATGCACCTGAAGATATTGCTGCCCTCGGGCGTGCTGCTCGACTTGGACGGCGTGACGCGCATCGTCGCGGAGGAGGCGCAGGGTTCCTTCGGCCTGCTGCCGCGGCGCCTCGATTGCGTTGCCGCGCTGGCGCCGGGCATCCTCTGCTACGAGAGCGCGGCGGCGGGCGAATGCTTCGTCGCCGTCGACGCCGGCGTGCTCATCAAGACCGGCGCGCAGGTGCGGGTGTCGGTGCGCGCGGCCATTCCCGGCACGGATCTGGCGCAGTTGCGCCTGGCGGTGCTGCAACAGTTCGAGGCCCTCGACGCGGCCGAGCGGGGCGCGCGCGCCGCGCTGGCGCGGCTGGAGGCGGGCTTCCTGCGCCACATGAGGGGCATCGGACATGGCTGAGCTGCCGCCGCGCAAGGATCGGGAGCCGCCGGCGCTGGCCGACGCGGTGGGCGCGCGCGCGGCGCGCAAGCTGAAGGCGCGCCGCCGCCCGCCGCTGGTGTGGAGCGGCCTGGGTGTGATGGGCCTGATCGGCTGGTCGGTGGTCTTGCCGACGCTGGGCGGCGCGGCGCTCGGCATGTGGCTCGACCAGCATCAGGTGGGACGGCACGCGTGGACGCTGGCGCTGCTGATGGCGGGTTTGGCGCTGGGTTGCATCAACGCCTGGCTGTGGGTGGCGCGCGAGGCGAAGGCGCTCAGCGATGAACAGGAGGAAGACAATGAATGAGTACGCGATGTTGCTCTTGAGCGGAGGCGCCGGCGCGGCCCTGGGGTTGATTTTCTTCGCCGGCCTGTGGTGGACGGTACGGCGCGCCGGCGTGGCGGCCTCGCCGGGGTTGTTCTTCCTGGCCAGCATGCTGCTGCGCAGCGCCGCCGTGCTGGGCGGCTTCTATCTGGTCGGCGGCGCGCACTGGCAGCGCCTGCTGGCCTGCCTGCTCGGCTTCACCCTGGCGCGCGCCGTCGTGCTGCGCGCCACCCGCCCGCCTGCCGCGGAGTCCGTCCATGCACCTTAGCCCCGACGAAGTGGTTTTCTGGCAGTCCGGCTTCGTCAAGCTGAACGCCACCATCGTCTACACCTGGGCGCTGATGCTGGTGCTGACCCTGGCGGCGGCGCTGGTGACGCGCAGGCTGTCGGCGGACTTGCAGCGCGCGCCCTGGCAAAACCTGCTGGAAACGCTGGTGCTGGGCATCGAGGCGCAGATCGGCGAGATCGGCCTGCGCCGGCCGGGCCGCTATCTACCCTTCCTCGGCACCCTGTTCCTGTTCATCGCCGCCGCCACCATCGCCACCGTCCTGCCCGGCTACGATCCGCCCACCGGCTCGCTGTCGACCACGACGGCGCTGGCGCTGTGCGTGTTCGTCGCCGTGCCCTGGTTCGGCGTCCGCGAACAGGGCCTGGGCGGCTACCTGAAGACCTATGTCGAGCCGACCTGGATCATGCTGCCGTTTAACCTCATCAGCGAATGCTCGCGCACCCTGGCGCTGGCCATACGCCTGTTCGGCAACATGATGAGCGGGGCGATGATCATCGCCATCCTGCTGACCATCACGCCCTTCGTCTTTCCCGTGCTGATGACCGCGCTGGGCCTGCTGACCGGTCTGGTGCAAGCCTATATCTTCACCATTCTGGCGGCGGTCTATATCGCCGCCGCCACCGGCACCGGGACGCCCGCCGCCCCGGCCGCAACCGCCACTCAATAAGGAAACAGCATGGATAGCATGACCCTGATCGCAATCGCCTCCATCGTCACGGCCGGCCTGACCACCAGCTTCGGCTGCATGGGCCCGGCCCTGAGCGAGGGCCGCGCGGTGGCCACGGCGCTGTCGGCGCTGGCGCAGCAGCCGGACGCCGCCTCGACCATTACGCGCACCCTCTTCGTCGGCCTGGCGATGATCGAATCGACGGCCATCTATTGCTTCGTCGTGTCGATGATACTGATTTTCGCCAATCCCTTCTGGAACCACGCCATCGCGCTGGCCGGCGGGAAGTAGGCGATGCTGATCGATTGGTTTACGGTCGTCGCCCAAGCCATCAATTTCATCGTGCTGGTGGCGTTGATGAAGCATTTCCTGTACCGGCCCATCCTGCGCGCCATCGCCGCGCGCGAGCAGAAGGTGGCGGCGCAGCTGGCCGACGCCGACGCGCGGCAGGCGCAGGCGCTCGCGGAGCGCGCGGAGCTGGCGCGCAAGAACGCCGAGTTCGACGCCGAACGGGCGCAATTGCTGGCGGCGGCGAACGCGCAGGCGCAGACGCTGCGCGACAAGCTTCTGGCCGAGGCCGAAGCCGAGGCGCAGGCCCTGGCCGTGGCGCGCCGCAAGGCCCTGGAAGAGGAAACGGCTACCTACGGCGCCGAATTGAGCCGGCGCACCGGCCAGGAGGTGCTGGCCATCGCCCGCAAACTGCTGGGCGAACTGTCCGACAGCACGCTGGAGCGGCGCGTCGCCGAACAATTCCTGGCGCGCCTGGCGACGCTGCCGGCGCCGGCCCGCGCGGCGCTGACCCACGCGCTGGCGGCGCCGGGCGCGCCGGTGGAGGTGCGCAGCGCCTTCGCGCTGGCCGACGATCAGCGCGCCGCCATCCGCAGCGCGCTGGCCGGCTTGGGCGGCGAGGGCGCGGACCTGCGTTTCGCCAGCGCGCCCGAGCTGGTGTGCGGCATCGAGTTGTCGGCCGGCGGCCAGCGCCTCGGCTGGAGCATCGCCGATTCCCTGCAGGCGCTGCAGGGCGGCGTGAACGCGGCCCTGGCCGCGCCGGCGGTGGCGGCGTGAGCGCGCCGGACGGCATCGGCCACGCCTTCGCCGCGCTGGAACAGGCGCGCGCGGGCGCCGCGCCGGAGCTGCGGGCGGAGGAGGTGGGCAGCGTCATCGGTCTGGCCACCGGCATCGCCCGCGTCAGCGGCCTGCCCGGGGTCGGCTACGAGGAGCTGGTCGAATTCCCGAACGGTATTTCCGGCATCGTCTTCAACGTCGACGAACACGAACTCGGCGTCGTGCTGCTGGGAGACTACCGCCAGTTGCGCGCCGGCGACCGGGTGCGCCGCAGCGGCCGCGTGATGGACATCGGCGTCGGCGCCGCGTTGCTGGGCCGGGTCATCGATCCGCTCGGCCGTCCGCTGGACGAGGCCGGCGCGGTGGCCACGACCGGGCGCCTGCCCATCGAGCGCCCGGCGGCGGCCATCATGGACCGCGCCGCCGTGACCGCGCCGCTGCAGACGGGCTGGAAGGTGGTCGATGCACTGATACCGGTGGGGCGCGGCCAGCGCGAGCTGATCCTGGGCGACCGCCAGACCGGCAAGAGCACCCTGGCCATCGACAGCATCGTCAACCAGCGCGGCCGCGACGTGGTCTGCGTGTATTGCGCGATCGGCCAGCGCGCCTCGGCCGTCGCCAAGGCGGTGGTCAAGCTGCGCGACTCGGGCGCGCTGGCCTACACCGTCGTCATGGTGGCCAGCGGCAGCGACGCGCCCGGCCTGAGCTACATCGCGCCCTACGCCGCCACCAGCGTGGCGGAGTTCTTCATGGAGGCGGGCCGCGACGTGCTGATCGTCTACGACGACCTGACCCAGCACGCCCGCGCCTACCGCGAGCTGTCGCTGCTGCTGCGCCGCCCGCCCGGACGCGAGGCCTTTCCCGGCGACGTCTTCTACATCCATTCGCGCCTGCTGGAGCGCGCCACCCACCTGTGCGCGCAGCGCGGCGGCGGTTCGCTGACGGCGCTGCCGATCATCGAAACGGAGGCGCAGGACCTGGCCGCCTATATTCCGACCAACCTGATTTCCATCACCGACGGCCAGATCTACCTGTCGCCGGCCCTGTTCGAGCTGGGCGTGCTGCCGGCCGTGGATGTCGGCAAATCCGTCTCGCGCGTCGGCGGCAAGGCGCAACTGCCGGCCTACCGCAGCATCGCCGGCGACCTCAAGCTGGCCTACGCCCAGTTCGAGGAGCTGGAAACCTTCGCCCGCTTCGGCGCCCGCCTGGACGCCGACAGCGAGCGGCGCATCGGCCACGGCCTGCGCATCCGCGCCTGCCTGAAGCAGGACGAAGCGGCGCCCATGGGCGTGGCCGCGCAACTGCTGGTGCTGCTGGCCTTGACCGGCGGCCTGTTCGACGCCGTGCCGCTGGAGAAAATGGCGGCCGCCGAACTGGCGGTGGGCGCCTGCGCGGCCACCCTGGCGCCGGACGTGCTGGCGCGCTGCGAGGGCGCGGCCGGCTTCGACGACGCCGCCCGCGCGGCCATGCTGGCGGCGGCGCGCGCCGCGCTGGGGCCTTTCGGCGCCGCCGCATGAGCGCCGGCGTCGCCGCGCTGCGCCATAAGATCGCCGGCGCCACCGAGCTGCGCTCCATCGTGCGCACCATGAAGGCGCTGGCGGCGGCCAACATCGGCCAGTACGAGCGCGCCGTGCAGGCGCTGGGCGAGTATTGCCGCACGGTGGAGCTGGGCCTGGGCGTGTGCCTGCGCGACGCCGGCCCGGCGGACGCGGCGTCGGGGCTGGCGCCGGCGCGCGTGGGCGCCATCGTCTTCGGCTCCGACCAGGGTCTGGTGGGGCAGTTCAACGATGTCGTGGCCGATTTCGCCATCGCCGAGTTGGCGGCGCTGCCGGTTCCGGCCGAGGTGTGGGCGGTCGGCGCGCGCGTCCGCGCGCGCCTGGGCGAGGCCGGCGTGGCCGTGCAGGGCGACTTCGTGCTGCCCGGCGGCGTGGCGGGCATCAGCCCGCTGGTCGGCCAGTTGCAGCTGGAAACGGCGCGGCACTGGAGCGCCGGCGCCGGCCAGCTCATCGTCTTCCACAACCAGCCGCGCGCCGGCGCCGGCTACGCCCCCGTGCGCCAGCAACTGTTCCCCTTCGACGCGGCCTGGATGGCCGGCCTGGCGCGCGCGCCCTGGCCCGGCGCGGCCTTGCCGCAGATTCTGGGCGGCGGCGCCGCGCTGCGCGCCCTGGTGCATGAATATCTCTTCATCTCCCTGTTCCGCGCCTGCGCCGAGTCGCTGGCCAGCGAAAACGCCAGCCGCCTGGCCGCCATGGAGCGGGCCGACAAGAACATCGGCGAGTTGCTCGAAGGCGTGCACGACAACTACCACCGCCTGCGCCAGAGCCAGATCGACGCCGAACTGTTCGACGTCATCGCCGGTTTCGACAGCCTGCAGTCCTGAGCCGCCCGCGCCGCCGCGCCCGACCGATGCAGACGCTGGTGGCGGGGCGCGGCGACCAGCCCGGACCGCTGGCGCAACTCGGGCTGGAGCGCGACGGCAACGACTACGTGATCGCCGCCGGACGCTCAGCGCGCCGGCGGCACGTAGAAGCGCGCTTTCTCGGTGACGCGGATGCGCTCGTCGTCCAGGGCGCGCAACTCGAAGACGATGTCGTTGTTGCGCGCCTTGCCCTGGCCGGCCGGCAGGCGCAGCGTCAGCGGCAGGGTGCGCGCGCCGGTCGCCGCCAGTTCCACCTCGTCGGCGCCGGCCAGGGTCAGGCCGGCGATGCCGCGCACGCTGATGCGGTAGCGGTGCGGCGCCTCGTCGGTGTTCATGATGTGCAGGCGGTAGATGTTTTCGATGACGCCGTCGTTGCCTTCGCGCGCCATGCTGCCGCGGTCGCGGATCACGTCCACTTTCAGCGGCGTGCGCGTCAGCAGGGAGCCGAACAGGGCGGTGACGAGCAGGGCCAGGATCGCGCAGTAGATGAGCACGCGCGGCCGGGTGGCGCGCTGGCGGATCTGCCTGGGCGTGAACTGCTTCAGCAAGGCGTTGTCGGTGGTGAAGCGCACCAGGCCGCGCGGCGCGCCTATCTTGTCCATCACCGAGTCGCAGGCGTCGACGCAGGCGGCGCAACTGATGCAGTCGTATTGCAGGCCGTCGCGGATGTCGATGCCGGTCGGGCACACTTGCACGCACAGAGTGCAGTCGATGCAGGAGCCGGTCGCAGCGCCGGCGGGGCCGGCCTTGGCCAGCGGGCTGCGCGGTTCGCCGCGCGCCTTGTCGTAGCTGACGATCAGGGTGTCGGGGTCGAACATGGCGCTCTGGAAGCGCGCGTAGGGGCACATGTAGCGGCACACCTGTTCGCGCAACCAGCCGGCGTTGCCGTAGGTGGCGAAGGCGTAGAAGCCGATCCAGAACGATTGCCACGGTCCCAGCGACAGCGCGGCCACCTCGCCGGCCAGGGTGTGGATGGGCGTGAAGTAGCCGATGAAGCTGAAGCCGGTCCACAGCGAGATGACGCCCCAGGCGCCGTGCTTGGCGCTCTTGCGGGCGAGTTTTTCGAGCGTCCAGGATTGCCGATCCAGGCGCATGCGGGCGCTGCGCGTGCCTTCGATCTTTTCCTCGACCCACATGAAGATCTCGGTGTACACGGTTTGCGGGCAGGAAAAGCCGCACCAGACCCGGCCGGCCACGGCGGTGAACAGGAACAGGGCGTAGGCGCAGATGATGAGCAGCAGGGACAGGTAGATGAAGTCCTGCGGCCAGAGGACGATGCCGAACAGGTAGAACTTGCGCGCGCCCAGGTCGAGCAGCACGGCCTGGCGGCCGTTCCAGCTCAGCCACGGCAAGCCGTAGAACATCATTTGGGTCAGCCAGACGCAGACCCAGCGCAGGGTGGCGTAGCGGCCCTTGGTGGCGCGCGTGTAAATCTCTTCGCGCGAGGCGTACATCTTGATAATGGAAATGCTGGGGGGAGACTGGCTCATGGTGGTTGCTCGTTCGACTAGGATGCTGTCGGCAGGCTGGCCTGCGCGGCATCGTGCGCGCCGCGCACGGCAAGGGCGCGGGATGCGCCCTGTCAGCGAGTGCATTTTCGCCGCAGCGCAACAAAAAGAACAGATGCAGAAATGGCGAAAAAAACCAGATCAGATGGCGGGTGAGGTGTCGGCGCGACTGGCCGTGCGGCACAGGCCCGGCCCGGTCGCCTCATCCGCCCGGCTGTATTATCATGTGCGGGCCGGCAGTTTCCGTGCGCCCACATTACGAAAAGAGAACACATCATCGACGCTTCCGCCGCCCCCGTCACCGCCCCCGTCCTGCAGGTCAGTGACCTGTGTTTCAGCTACCCGGAACAGGCGCTGTTCGAGCGCCGCTCCTTCGCCATCGGCCCCGGCGTCACGCTGGTGCTGGGCGGCGACGGGCGCGGCAAGAGTACCCTGCTGCGCCTGTTGGCGGGCGATCTGACCGCCGCCGGCGGGCAATTGCGCATCGGCGCGGCGCGCCTGGACGCGGCTGCGCCGGCCTACCGGGCGCAGCTCTTCTGGATCGATCCGCGCAGCGAGGACTTCGAGCAGTTGACGGCGCTGGAGTATTTCCAGTCCGTGCGGGAGCGCTACCCGGATTGGGCCGCGCAGGCCTTGCCCGGCCTGATCGCCGGCCTGTCGCTGGAGCCGCATCTGGACAAGAAGCTCTACATGCTGTCCACCGGCTCGAAGCGCAAAGTCTGGCTGGCGGCGGCCTTCGCCTCGGGCGCGCCCGTCATGCTGCTCGACGAACCCTTCGCTTCGCTCGACAAGGTGTCGATCGGCTTCGTGCGGGGGCTGTTGCGGGAAGTGGCCGGCGCGGCGGCGCGCGTCTGCGTGCTGGCCGACTACAGCGCGCCCAGCGACGTGCCGCTGGCGGCAACCATCGACCTGGGCGATTAAGGCCGGCCCGCGCCCGGGAATCAGCTCCGCGCGGCGCGCAATTGTTTCCGGAACTGGCTGGGCGAGCGGGCATACCAGCGCTGGCAGGCGCGGCAGAAGGCGCTCTGGTCGGCGAAGCCCAGCATGAAGGCCACCTGTCCCAGCGCGATGCGCTCGGCGCCCATATCGGAGATCAGTGTACAAAAGAATGGTTACATCTAAATTTTAGTTCAACACATTCGTTCGTGGGTGCGGCAGTTTTCGCACACCAGCGCTGTTGCGACTCAGCGGGTTTGAGTTAGGTACATGTTTAGTTTTGGCCGATCATTTTTCTATGTCGTGAGAAATATGCGCGCTGCGGCTGCAAGATTCCGGGCAAGGCGCAATTCATCATGGTATTATTAAGCCACCATTTATCAATTAATAATATTATAAAAATGCGGGAAAACGCTTGGTAGCGAAAATATACGAGTATCTATTTTTTGTTAATGGTGTTTTCCAAATCGGCACCAACTACGGTAGTTAAATTCAAATAGGATATCAGTTCATGGCATCGGAGATTTCAAAAAAACAGTTTCGGTTGCACTCCCTTTACTTTTTCTTTGCACAGGATGTGCTTCGACGATGGTGAAGCCTGAAGAGCTCCGTGTACCGGCCTCCATTACTTGCGCCTATATCGCGGAGCCAATCTCGTTTAGCATGGTAGGAGGGCTGTTCAACGTCACATGGACGTTTGCGCTTGGACGCGGGCCCTACATTTCCGAACGGGAAGATGAGCAAGGCACATATTTTCGTGGTCCCCCGGGTGCCCTTTTTTCTGGCCGTCCCGACAAGGCCGATGACGCGCCCAATATTTTGACCCATATGACTTACGATGGCGGATTCTTCGTGCCGCATGATCACAAGGAATCGCCCCGTCTTTATCAGTATTTTTCACCGAACCCCGCAGCAGTGGAAGTACCGCCTGCCGATGTCGATTGCGCTTCCTCCGCTTATGTCAGCGATCCCAAAACATCAGGGGTAAGTATCGTGCGCTTTATGGCCGAGGGCGCAGTGGGTGGGGCGATAGGTGGTATGGCGGCCCGAGCCGTGGCGCCGAATAGTGGCATGGGTTACGGCCGTGCTGCTGGAGCAGGTGCGTTGGGAGGCGCGATCGGCATGGGGATTGTTGCAGCAATTATTAACGCGGATATCGGTAAAATAGCCGTTTATCCCAATCCGCCCGCGGATGCCAAGTTTGCAGCCAAGCTGAGGGAACTCGCCGATCAAGCTGTTCAGCTCAAAAAAATCTCCCCGGGTATTGCACCCACCGCCGCATTGGCCGTGCCGGAGGTAAGTCGCTAAGTCTGTACCATGTCTGTGATATGGATGGGAGTATGGGGCATCGCAGGCCAAGGTATGCCGACATCGATATCTTGACGCCCTCGCGGATCAAGTGCATCTTTGCCGGCCCGGTAAAAATGGGCGATTAGGGCCGGCTCGCGCCCGGGAATCAGCTCCGCGCGGCGCGCAATTGTTTCCGGAACTGGCTGGGCGAGCTGGCGAACCAGCGCCGGCAGGCGCGGCAGAAGGCGCTCTGGTCGGCGAAGCCCAGCATGAAGGCGACCTGTCCCAGCGCGATGCGCTCGGCGCCCAGATACTGGCGCATCAGCTCGCGGCGGGTGTCGTCCAGCAGTTGCTGGAAGGAGGTGCCCTCGTCGCTGAGGCGGCGCTGCAGGGTGCGCTCGCTGATGCACAGGCCGGCGGTGGCCACGCCGCGCGCCGGCACGCCGTCGGGCAGGTGGCGGGCGATGATGCGGCGCACCTCGGGCGCGAGGCGCGCGCCGTCCATCTGCAGGATGAAGTCGCCGGCGTGGCGCTCGTGCAGTTCGGCCAGGGGCGGATTCGAGGCGGGCAGGGCGGCTTCCAGGTCGGCCGCCGCGAACAGCATGCCGTGGCCGGGCATGGCGAAGCGCAGCGGGCAGCCGAAGGCCTTGGCGTAGGGGCGCGGGTCGGCCGGCTCGGCGGCGGTGAAGTCGACCCGAGTGGGCGCCAGCGCCTTGCCGGCCACCCAGCGGCAGACGTTCAAGAGCGTGATGAGGATGAATTCGTAGCGCTGGCGCGGCACCGGCACGCGGCCGCCTTCGATGTGCACGCGCAGCCATACGCCGCCGTCGCCCGCTTCCAGCGTGAAGGCGGCGGCGTCGCTGATGACGCGCATGTAGCGCACCAGGCGCTCCAGCGCCGCCGCCAGGGTGGGTGCCGTCATCATCGTGTAGGCCAGCAGGTCGATGCTGGCCGGGCGCGGCTGCTCGCTGCCGGCCAGCGCGATGGCGGCGTCGCCCGAGGCGGCGGCGATGCCCTGCCACAGCCGGCTCAGCTGGTCGGTGTCGTAGCGCTGGCGCACGTCCTTGCCCGGGCCCGGCTCGATGCCGGCGGCGGCGAAGGCGGCGCGCGTATCCATCCCGGCCATCGCCAGCATGTCGGCGATGCCGTTGATCCATGCCCCGGCTGTACTCGTGTGCATCATTGCTGTCTCCTGGTCGCCGCGCGCCGCGCCACTCTTGTCTCTATCGAACAATAAATTGGCCCGGCCGGCCAAGACGGCGGGCGGCGCCGGGCCTACAGTCGGCGCATCGCCTTCGCGCCGGACTGGCGGGGCGGGAAATAGTAACATTTTTCCCCACAACGATAAGAAGATGGAGACCGTGATGATCGATCACACCGGCCCGGCCCTGCGCGGCCAGATGATGAACCAACCGCTGCTCATTTCCGAGCTCCTGCAACACGCCGAGCGCTATTTCGGTGCCCGCGAGATCGTCTCGCGCAACGAGGACGGCAGCCTGCACCGCTATGATTACGCCGCCTGCCACAGCCGCGCGCGGCAAATGGCGAACGCGTTGGCGGCCCTGGGCGTGCAGCCGGGCCAGCGCGTGGCCACGCTGGCCTGGAACGGCTACCGCCACATGGAGTTGTACTACGCCATTTCCGGCGGCGGCGCGGTGATGCACACCGTCAATCCGCGCCTGCACGCCGAGCAACTGGCCTACATCATCAACGACGCGGACGACCGCGTCGTCTTTTTCGAGCGCTCGATGTTGGCGCTGGTGGCCGGACTGGCGCCGTTCTGCCCCGGCGTGCGGGCCTTCGTGCTGCTCGGCGGCGCCGCCGACATGCCGGCGCGGGAGGATTTCCCCGGCCTGCTGTGCTACGAGGACTTGCTCGCCGCCCAGTCCGACGCCTATGCCTGGCCGCTCCTCGACGAGCAGGCCGCGTCCAGCCTGTGCTACACCTCGGGCACCACCGGCCATCCGAAGGGCGTGCTGTACTCGCACCGCGCCACCGTCCTGCACGCCTACGCCTCGGTGATGCCGGACGCGCTGAACCTGTCGGCGCGCGACTGCGTGCTGCCGGTGGTGCCCATGTTTCACGTCAACGCCTGGGGACTGCCCTACACGGCGGCGCTGGTCGGGGCCAAGCTGGTGCTGCCCGGCGCGGCGCTGGACGGCGCCTCGCTGTACGCGCTGTGCGAGGGCGAGGGCGTCACCTTCGCGGCGGGCGTGCCGACTATCTGGATGGGGTTGCTGGAACACGCGGCCGCCGCCGGCAAGCGCTTCAGCACCCTGCGCCGCACGGTGGTGGGCGGTTCGGCCTGCCCGCCGGCCATGATGGACGCCTTCGAGGCCGAGCATGGCATCGAGGTCATCCACGCCTTCGGCATGACGGAGTTGTCGCCCATCGGCACCACCTGCACGCTGCAGGCGCAGCATCTGGACTTGCCTTCGCACGAAAAGCGCGCGGTCCTGCAGACGCAGGGCCACGTCCTGTTCGGCGTGGACATGAAGATCGTCGACGACGCCGGCGCCGAGTTGGCCTGGGACGGCCTGCAGACCGGCCACCTGATGGTGCGCGGCCCCTGGGTCATCGACAGCTATTTCAAGCAGGCGCCCGGCTCGGCGCTGACGGACGGCTGGTTCGCCACCGGAGACGTGGCCGGCATCAGCGCCGACGGCTATCTGCGCATCACCGACCGCAGCAAGGACGTGATCAAGTCCGGCGGAGAGTGGATCGGTTCGATCGACCTGGAGAACATCGCCATGGCGCATCCGGCGGTGCGCCAGGCGGCCTGCGTCGCCGTGGCCCATCCGAAATGGGGCGAGCGGCCGCTGCTGGTGGTGGTCAAGCGGCCCGGCGCCCAGCTCGACAGGGCGCAGATGCTGGCCTTCTTCAGCGGCAAGATCGCCAGGTGGTGGACGCCGGACGATGTGGTCTTCGTCGACGCCCTGCCGACCGGCGCCACCGGCAAGATCCTGAAGAACCGCCTGCGCGAGCAACTCGCGGCATACCGCTTGCCGGACGGGGTCGCGGCGGGGAGCGCGCCGTGAGCATGCGCGAGGAACGCTTCCGCCTGGCGGCGGCCGACGGCCAAGCCATCGAGTTGTACGCCTGGCGCGGCGCGGGCCAGCCCAAGGCGCTGATCCAGATCGTGCACGGCATGGCCGAACACGCGGGCCGCTACCGCCACGTGGCGCGCGCGCTGGTGGGCGCCGGCTACGCGGTCTACGCCGCCGAACACCGCGGCCACGGCGCCCTGGCGCGGGAGTCAGGTCAGTTGGGCGACTTCGGCCCGCGCGGCTTCCAGGGGCTGGTGGACGACATGGCCGTCGTCAGCCGCCACGCGCGCGCCGGCCAGCCGGGCCTGGCCTTGCTGATGGTGGCGCACAGCATGGGCTCGATGGCGGCGCAGCTGTATCTGCTGGAGCACGCGGACTTGCTCGACGGCGTGGCCCTGTCCGGCACGGCCGCGCTGGATCTGCTCGACCCGCGCGTGTCCGGCTGGACGGTGGAGCGCGCCAACGCTACGGTGGCCGGGGCGCGCTCGCCGGCCGCTGGCTCAGCCGCGATCCGGCCGTGGTGGCGGCCTACCTGGCCGACCCCTTGTGCGGCTTCGCGCTGACGGACGCCTCGCTGGCCTCGATCTTCGACGCCGGCGCGGCCACGGCCGACGCGGCGCGGCTGGCGCGCCTGCCGCCGGACTTGCCGCTGTACCTGGTCACGGGCGCGCGCGATCCGGTCAACGACATGCTGGCCTGGTTCGATCCGCTGGTGGCGCGCCTGCGCGGCGCCGGCATGCGCGACGTGTCCACCCATGTGTACGGCGGCGCGCGCCATGAAGTCTTCAACGAGAGCAATCGGGACGAGGTCATCGCCGGCCTGCTGGCCTGGTGCGCCAGGGTGCTGGCGCCCGCGTAAGAGTGGCCTTGCCGGCGCCGTGGTCGGGTATACTCCCGCGATCGGATCACCCAGCATCGGGCAAGGCGTCAACAATGAAAAAATACCAAGAACTGGCCGGCCGCGCGGGCGAGGCCTTTTTGCGTCTGGTGGGCGCCACCTCGGTGCGCATACAGGCCGCCTATGGCCGGGCGCGCGCCTATCTGCTGAGCCGCCCGGCCGGCCAGCGCAAGATCTTGCTGGCGCTGTGGGGCGCGGGCGCCTTGCTGGCCGCGCTGCTGCTATACGTACTGGTGCTGATTCCCTTCACGCCCGGCATCCGCGACCTGCGCCAGGCGCGCTCCGCGCAGGCGACGACGCTGGTGTCGGCCGACGGCAAGACGCTGGCCAGCTTCGACCAGGGCCTGCAGGAGCACGTCACCCTGGCGCAGATGTCGCCGCAGGTGATCAACGCCCTGATCGCCACCGAGGATCACCGCTTCTATGAACACCACGGCGTCGATTTCCGCCGCGTCGCCGGCGCCGTCCTGTCCAGCCTGAAGGGCGACGCGCAGGGCGGTTCGACCATCACGCAGCAGTTGGCGCGCAATATGTTTCCGGAGGAGATAGGCCGGGCGCGCAATCTGAACCGCAAGATGAAGGAGCTGATTACCGCGCTGAAGATCGAGGCCACCTACAGCAAACCGGAAATCCTCGAGGCTTACCTGAACACCGTGCCCTTCCTCTACAACACCTTCGGCATCGAGATGGCGGCGCGCACCTATTTCGACAAATCCGCCGCCCAGCTCGACATCCTGGAGAGCGCGACCCTGGTCGGCATGCTGAAGGGGACCAATTACTACAACCCGGTCAACAATCCGGAGCGCTCGGTGCTGCGCCGCAACGTGGTGCTGGGGCAGATGCGCAAGCACGACTTGATCAACGAGCGGCGCTACCGCGATCTGATCCGCCGTCCGCTGCGCGTGCACTTCTCGCGCCAGGCCGAACGCAGCCTGACCGACACGCATTTCACCGCCCACGTGCGCAAATGGCTGATCCAGTGGGCCGACGAGAACGACTACAATCTGCAGCGCGACGGCCTGGTGGTGCACACCACGCTGGACTACGGCCTGCAACAGGCGGCCATGCACGCCGTCGAGCGCCAGGGCAACGCGCTGCAGGCGGTGGCCGACGCCGAGTGGAGCCGGCCCGGCCTGTCCGGCGCCACCTCGACCGGCGCCTACACGGGCCAGAGCGGCTCGCAGGCCTTCGACTACTTCTGGCAGTCGCACGCCGCGCTGGCCGACGCCGTCGTGCGCGAGTCGCCCGAGTACCGCAAGGCGCGCGACGACGGCGAGGCGGCCGGCGACGCGCTGCGCCGCCTGAAAACCGACCGTAAGCTGGTGGCCCGCCTGCGCGCCGCCAAGACGCGCCTGGAGGCCGGCTTCGTCGCCATCGATCCGGGCACGGGCGAACTCAAGGCCTGGGTCGGCAGCCGCAACTTCCAGCGCGAACAGTTCGACCACGTCGCGCAGGCGCAGCGCCAGCCCGGCTCCACCTTCAAGCCCATTGTCTACGGCGCCGCGCTGGAGAAGGGCCTGACGCCCGACCATCCCTACCGCGACGCGGTGCTCGACATCAAGGCCGCCGACGGCACCATCTGGCGGCCCACCGACATGAGCGGCACCAGCGGCCAACAAATGACCCTGCGCGACGGCCTGGTCTACTCGAAGAACACCATCACCGCGCAGGTGATGCAGGACGTCGGCCTGCCCAGCATCGTCAAGCTGGCGCGCGGCCTCGGCGTGCGCGACAGCAAGCTGGCGGCCGTGCCCTCGCTGGCGCTGGGCACCAGCCCGGTGACCCTGCTGGAAATGGTCAACGCCTACGCCAGCATCGCCGCCCAGGGCGAGTACCGCAAGCCGGTCTTCGTCACCCACATCACCGACCGGCACGGCAAGACCGTGGCCAGCTTCGCCGCCCCGGCCGCCGAGCGGGCGATGTCCGAGGCGTCCGCCGTGACGCTGATCGACATGATGCGCGGCGTCATCAACCGCGGCACCGGCACCGGCGTGCGCTACCGCTTCGGCATCCAGGGCGACGTCGCCGGCAAGACCGGCACGACGCAGAACAACGCCGACGGCTGGTTCATCCTGATGCACCCCAAGCTGGTCGCGGGCGCGTGGGTGGGCTTCAACGACAACCGCGTGACGATGCGCAGCAATTACTGGGGGCAGGGCGGCCACAACGCCCTGCTGCTGGTGGGCGACTTCTTCAGGACTTCGCTGGACAACGGCAAGCTGGCGCGCGACGCCATCTTCCCGGGCGGACGCCGTCCCGCGCCGCCGCGCCCCGAGCCGGTCGAGGAGGTCATCGAGGAACCGAGCGACCTGCAGCAGGAGGGCGTGCCGGCGCCGGTCGCGCCGCCCGAAGGCTTCGAGCCGCCGGCCGAACCGGCGCCGATCGAGGTGGTCCGGCCCGACGCCTGAACGGCCGGCCGCGTCAGGAAATTCCCTTTTTTTTGAGTCAGGATTTCAAGCATGAAGAGCGGCGCGCAACAGTCCCATGATGTGATCGTGGTCGGCAGCGGTCCCGGCGGCGCCATGGTGGCGCGCGACCTGGCGCGCGGCGGCCTGCGTGTGTTGATCTTGGAACAGGGCGGCGCCGCGCCGTTCACCGGCACGCTGGGGCAGATGGCGGCGATGGCCGCTGTGCCGGGACGGGGCGCCTTCTTCAATCAGGACGGTTCGCTGCTGGTGCGCGGCGTCACCGCCGGCGGCAGCTCGGCGATCAACTTCGCCACGGCGATGGCGCCGCCGCTGCCGTATTTCGCCCGCCATGGCGTCGACCTGGGCGCCGCGCTGGAGGCCCTGAAGCTGGAGCTTCCCATGGCGCCGCTGCCGGACGCGCTGATCGGCCCGATGGCCCGGCGCATCGCCGTGGCGGCGCGCGCGCTCGGCCACGACTGGCGAAAACTCGACAAGATGATCTATCCGGACAAGTGCCGCAGCGGCTGCTGGCGCTGCCTGTACGGCTGCCCCTTCGGCGCGAAGTGGAGCGCGCGCAACATGCTCGACGACGCCATCGAGGCCGGCGCCGAGCTGCGCGCGCAGGCGAGGGCGCGGCGCGTCGTCGTCCGCGACGGGCGCGCCGTCGGCATCGAATACTCACAGGGGGGAGCGAGCCGGCTGGCGCTGGGCGGCATCGTCGTGCTGGCCGGCGGCGCCATCGGCAGCCCGCGCCTGTTGCGGGCGTCGGGTTTGGCGCGCGCGCCGGCGCGCCATTTCAGCGATCCCGTCATCGCCGTCATGGGCAGCGTGGCCGAGACGGACGGCGGCGCCGAAGTGCCGATGGCGGCCGGCATGCATCTGGACGCCGAGGGCATCATGCTGGCCGACATGGCCTTGCCGCAGGCGATGTATCAGGCCCTGACCCTGCAGGTGGGCCGCCTCGACCGCCTGCTGGCAGCGCACCGCACGATGACGATCATGGTCAAGATCCGCGACGAGTTGGGAGGCAATATCGGTATGCGCTGGGTCAACAAATCCCTGCAGGCCGCCGATAAGGACAAGTTGCGCCACGGCGTGGGACTGGCGCGTGACATTCTGCGCCAGGCCGGCGCGCGCCATGTGTTCAAGAGCTGGCACTTCGCGGCCCATCCCGGCGGCAGCGTCCGCATAGGCGAGGGCGTGGACAGCGATCTGCGCACCGACACGGCGAACCTCTTCGTCTGCGACGCCTCGGTCATTCCGCAAGCCTGGGGCTTGCCGCCCACCCTGACCCTGCTATGCCTGGGCAAGCGCCTGGCCGCGCATCTGGCCCAGGCCTAAGCCGGGGCGGTCACCATTTGCAGCCGGAATCCTTTTTGTCCGTGAGCAGGATCACGGGAATCGCGATCAGGGCCAGCAAACCCGCGCCGCTGGCCACGGTCTTGCAGTCGGCGCGCGCCGCCTTTTCGATGGCGCGCGCGCCCACGCTCTCGCTGCGCAGCTCGTTGATCGGCTTGTCCTGCAGTTGCGCGACGGCCGCGTCGTCCTTCGTCGCCCGCGCGCCGGCGAAGGCGCGCGCCGATTTCAGGGCCAGGTTGATGTCGAATTTCGGCGCGGCGGCGGTGGGTGTGTCGGCCGTGAGCGTGATCGCCTCCGGCTGGAGCGGGGCGCTGGCCGCGTTGGCCTCGCCCGCCTTGCGCGCCGGCGCCGGCGATGCGCGCTGGTGTTGCGGCGGCGCGGCGTGGGGGTTGGCGTTGTGCGCGAGCGCGGGCGGGCGCGGCGGGGCCGACGGCGCGGGCCGGGGCGCCGCCATCCAGACGATGGGATTGCGCGGGTCCGCCGGCTCGTCGGCGTCGGCGTCGGCGTGGCGCGGCGTCGCCGTCGCATACCAGTACAAGAGGCCCGCGTGCAGCAGCACGGACAGGACGAGCCCGGTCCGCATCGTATTGGGACTGCCCGGATAGCTACTGCGGTGGCGAAGTGTAGGCATCTGTAATTGCAAGGAAAGCACGATTTGCGATTTTATCAGCTTTGACGCTCAGTCCCGGCAAAACCAGCGCCCCGAGTCCTGGCTCGAATCCCGAGAGCCTGAACCCGGCTCGGCGCCGCTGATATCTGCCAGGTACTCCCGCGCTTCAGGCGAATTCGATCACTTCCCGCACGGCGCGGCGCGGCTTCTGCGGCCAGTTGCCGGCCTTCGGATAACCGGCCGTCACCAGGATGACCGGCAACTCGTTGGCGTCCAAGGCGAATTCGCGCGCCACGGCGGCCGGATCGAAGCCGCTCATCGCCCCGCTCGACAGGCCCATGCCTTGGGCGGCGAGCATCAGCGTCATGGCCGCCAGCGAGGCCGAGCGGATGGCTTCGTCGCGCTGCAATTGCGGATTGCCGGTGTGGCTGTTTTGGGCTTGCGCGACCCAGCCATCGAACACGGACAGGGGCAGGAAGCCGGCGTCGACCGAGGCTTGCAGCGCGCCGGGCAGTTGCTCGTGCGCGGCCAGCCTGCCGCAGATGATGAAGGTGACGGGCGCGTCGACGACTTGCGGCTGGCCGTAGGCGGCGGCCTTCAGGCGCTCCTTGGCTTCTGCCGAGCGCACCGCGATGAATTTCCAGTTCTGGAAATTGTAGGCCGAAGGCGCCAGCGTGGCCAGGCGCACCAGTTCGCTGACGTCGGCGTCGGACACGGCGCGGCTGCTGTCGTAGCGGTTGACGGAGGTGCGGGATTCGATCAGGTGTTTAATGGCTTCAAACATGGTGACTTCCTTTCAGAGTGGATAAATTGACTTGTTTCGGTGGCGGCGCCATGTCGGCCGAGGCCGCCCATTGCACCGCGAGAATGCTGCCGATGACCATGCACAGGCCGAGCAGCGCGGCGCCGCCCAGGGTTTGCCCCAGCAGCGCCCAGCCCAGCGTCACTGCGGTCAAGGGGCTGAGCAGGCCGAGCGAGGACACGGCGACCGGCGAGAGTCGGGCGACGCCGCGGAACCACAGCGCGTAGGAAAGCAGGGCGCCGAACACGCACAGATAGGCGTAGCCGGCCAGTTGCGCCGCGCCCAAGGGCGGCAGCGGCGCGTCGACGGCCCAGGCGACGGGCGCCAGCATCAGCCCACCGGCCAGCAATTGCCAGCCGGTGAAGGCCAGCAGCGGCACGTCGGGCCGCCAGCGCCGCGCCAGGAAGGTACCGGCGGCCATGCAGGCGGCGCCGGCCAGCGCGGCGGCGATGCCGACGGGATCCCATGCGGCGCCCGGCGAGAGCAGCAGGGCGGCCATGCCGACGATGCCCAGCACGCTGGCGCCGACGGCCGTGCCGGAGGGACGGCGGCTGTCCATCGCCCAGGCCAGCGCCATCACCAGCAGCGGCTGGATGGCGCCGACCACGGCCGCCAGTCCGCCCGGCAGCCGGTAGGCGGCGACGAACAACAGCGCCTGGAAGAAGCCGATGTTCAGCGCGGCCAGCACCAGCAGGCGGCCCAGGTCGGCGCGTTGCGGCAGGCGCCGGCTGTACAGGCTCAGCGCGATGCCGGCCGGCAGCACGCGCAGCAGCGCCGCAGTGAAGGGCCGGTCCGGCGGCAGCAACTCGGTCGTGACGATATAGGTGGAGCCCCAGATGATCGGGGCCAGCGCGGTGGCGGCGATGTCGAGCCAGGAAGTCTTGTTGGGCGTGGTTTTCATATAACTGTCTTCAGTTCAAGATAAATAAGTTTAGCATATAATCTTGAGTTCAAGATAAGTGGACGAGAAAAATGAAAAAAGAAGCAAGCGGCGACGCGGTCGACATGATCATCGGGCAGTGGCGGCGCGAACGGCCGGACCTGGACGTCGCGCCGATGGCGACGATAGGGCGCATCAAGCGCTGCTCGGCGCTGCTGCGGCGCCGGCTGGACGAGACCTTTTCGGCCTTCGGCATGAGCGGCTGGGAATTCGACGTGTTGGCGACGCTGCGCCGCTCCGGCGCGCCGTACAGCCTGACGCCGACGGCCCTGTTCTCCTCGCTGATGGTGACCTCGGGCACGATGACGCACCGCATGCAAAGGCTGGAGGCGGCCGGCTGGGTGCGACGCGTGCCGAACCGCGAGGACGCCCGCAGCATGCTGGTGCAACTGAGCGAGGCCGGACTGGAGCTGATCGACCGCGCCGTCGCGGCCCATGTGGAGAACGAAAGGGCGATACTGGCGCCGCTCGACGCGGCCGCCCTGGCGGCGCTGGACGCCGGCCTGATACGTTTGCTGGCGACGCTGGAGTCCGGCGACGCCTGAGCCGGCCTCCACGGAGATTCGTCATCTCCGCGAAATACCGCTTTTAGGCGAATTGAAATTCGGTTAAAATCCGGACATGAAACCCAAAGACGAAGAAAAACTAAAGAAAATCGTACAGGCGACTTACACGCTGGTGCAGCAGCGCGGCCTGAGCGCGCTGACGATGGCGGAGATCGCCCGCGCGGCCGGCATCGCCACCAGCACGCTCTACATCTATTTCGATTCCAAGCAGGCGCTGCTGGACGCCTTGTACCAGCAGGCCAAGACCGCCACCTTCGACCGCCTGATCGCCAACGGCGCGCCGGACATGGCGCTGAAGGCGCGCATCCGCCGCATCTGGTTGAATATGCTGGAGAACCGCCTGAACAATCCGGCCGAGATCGTCTTCATGGAACAGTACACCAGCTCGCAATTCCTCAGCGCCGCGAACCGCGAACTGGGCGGGCGCCTGTCCGCTTTCTTCAGCGACATCCTGATCGGCGGGCAAGCGGAGGAAACCCTGAAGCCCGTCGCGCTGCCTTTTCTGACGGCCATCTTCGCCGGTTCGGTGCAGGAAACGGCGCGCCTGATGCGCCAGAATGTTTTGCCGGACGACGAGGCCAGTCGCGCCACCGGTTTTTTGCTGTGCTGGGATGCAATCAAGGCCTGAGCGTTTTTTTGGATTTTAACCGAATGGAGATTCACTTATTATGAAGAAAATTGTCCTGATCACCGGTTGTTCCACCGGCATAGGCCGCGCCAGCGCGACCCTGTTCGCCGCCCAAGGCTGGCAAGTCGTGGCGACGATGCGCGATCCGGCCAAAGCCGGCGCGCTGGCCGAACTGCCCGGCGTCGCCGTCAGCCGGCTCGACGTGACCGACCCGGCCTCCATCGAAGCCGTCGTCGCGCACACCATCGCCACTTGGGGCCGCGTCGACGTGCTCGTCAACAACGCCGGCTTCGGCGCTTTCGGCCCCTTTGAAACTGCGCCGCCGGAGCTGATCGAACGCCAGCTGGCCACCAATCTGCGCGGCGTCTTCGACATGAGCCGCGCCGTCCTGCCGGCCATGCGGGCGCAGCGCGCCGGCACCATCGTCAACATCGCCTCGATCGGCGGCCTGGTGACGATGCCGCTCAACGCCATCTACCACGCCACCAAGTACGCAGTGGTCGGCTTCACCGAGGCGCTGACGTATGAGCTGGCACCGTTCGGCATCCGCGCCAAGAGCGTCGCGCCGGGCGGCGTGCGCACCGAATTCGCCGCCGGATCGCTGTCGCTGACCTTCAGCGGCAACGATCATCCCTACGCCGACACGGTCGCCCAGGTCACGCGCGCCTTCCAGGGGCGGGCGGGGCAGTATTCGGAGGCGGAGGACATCGCCCGGGTCATCTACGGCGCGGCCACCGACGGCAGCGACCAGATCGGCTACGTCGCCGGGGCCGACGCCCAAGCCTTGCTGGCCGAGCGCGCCGCCTTGGGCGAAGAGGGCTATGTGGCGATGATGAAGCAGCGCTACGGCTTGCAGCCCTGATTCAGGCTCTTGTACATCAGCGTCGTCGCGTCCAGGCGCGCCGTGGTGGGATCGCGGCAGTAGCCGGGAATGACGCCGGCCGTCTGGTAACCCAGCGCCGCGTACAGTGGTTCGGCCGCGTCGCCGGTGCGCGTGTCCAGCGTCAGCAGGCTGCGACCGAGCGCGGCGGCGTTGATTTCCAGCTCGGCCATCAAAGCCTGCGCGATGCCTTGGCGGCGCCAGTCGGGATGCACCATCATCTTGCGCACCTCGGCGCGGTGCGGCTGGTTGGGCGGCGTGTTGTAGTCCAGTTGCACGGTGCCGGCGATGCGGCCCTGTTGGCGCGCCACCAGCATCAGCAAGCCGCCGCCGCGCGCCGCCGGCAGCACTTTCTGACGCCAGAAGGCCGCGCCGTCCTCGGCCGAGAACGGCAGGACGAAACCGATGCTGGCGCCGTCATGGACGCAGGCGTGCAGCAGCGCGCCCAGCTCGTCGATATGCATGGCGATGTCGTCCGCCGAAAAGCTGGTGATGGTGAATGTATGCGTGTCCATGCCGAACTCTACCATGTTGAGCGGTGCTTGCAGCTTGGTAAGCAAAAATTGCGGCAGCCTTTGCGGACGCTATTCAAAGCTATTTTTTGTAGATACATTGTTTAAACAATTGGATTGATCGCGGCGAGAAGGCGATCTACAATGTATCAATATCAGGAGGCTTTATGGAATTGTCGGTGCAGAAATGGGGCAACAGCGCGGCGGTGCGTTTGCCGGTTGAATTGCTAGGCATGCTCAATGTCACGCTGGGCGATAAATTGACTGTCGATGTTCGGGCGGACGGCGTGCTGTTGAAGGCTAAGCGTCCATCATTTTCGCTCAATGACTTGGTGGCTCAATGCGACAGCGCAGCGCCGGAACCGGCGGACATGGCGGCATGGAGCAAGGCCAGGCCGGTAGGGCGTGAAGCATGGTGAGGCGCGTCAAGTTCGGTCGCGGTGACATCGTATTGATCAATATTGACCCGAACGAGGGCCTTGAACAAAAAGGCATGCGTCCCGCCTTGGTTCTTTCCACCAGCGTGTTTAATGCATCGGGTGTTGCGCTGGTGGCGCCGATTACACAGGGTGGTGATTTTGCGCGGCATGCTGGTTTTGCTACATCGCTGAGTGGATCGGGAACCAAAACGCAAGGAGTTGCCTTGGCCAATCAAGTCCGCATGTTGGATCTAGAGGCGCGAGGGGCGAAGCGGGTGGAGACGGCGCCAGAATATGTTGTTGAAGATGCGCTCGCGCGTCTCCGCGCGATTACCGACTGAGGAAAATCCCGCGCCCTGGTGGCGCCCGATGGTTGGCCGGTAGTGAGGCAGAATGAATGTATGATGGAAGACGTAAAGATGGCCCGTTTGGGCCGTCCAGTGACGGGCAAGGCCGTTGACGAAACGCCGGTGGAGTCACATGAGCCGCAAAATGGGCCGCCAAGCTGGCTCAATCTTGAGGCAATCATCGACATCCGGAACTTGACGATGATCGAAGGCGGGCTGCCGCGCCGTGCGCTGAGTCTGGTGCACAACCGGGCTGAGTTGCATCGGGCCGAATTGTTGGCAGGCTGGCAGTTATACCAAGACATGCAGAATCCAAAACCGATTGCCCCTTTGGAGTAAAACCATGGAATGGGACGTTACAGAAGTTAAGGTTGTTGGCGACTTCGCACTGGCGGTACGATTTCGGGACGGATTGGAAGGTGGGGTGAGGTTCTTGCCGAGTTTCTTTCGAGGCGCTTTCACTCATCTGGCCAAGCTCCCGGAATTCCAGAAGGTGCAGGTCGTTGACGGCGTCGTAAGCTGGCCAGGCGAGCTGGATTTGGCCCCGGATGCGATGTATGCGGAAATCAAGCGCAGTGATGAATGGCTGCTCAACTAGCCTGCCGAACATATCCACCGAACCCGCACAAGCGATCAAAGACGCCGAGCGGGATGCCGATCGCCAGCAAAATACCGGTGAACCGGTGGGTGATCGACGTCATGGCGCCAACCGGCACTTGAATCTGAGTCAGGTTGAAGAATACGGCGTTCTCATCCCTACCCCCGTGGTGATTTTGCGTCCTGGTCGGAAATCGACTCGATCCGTTCGCGCAGCACGGGCAATAGTTCATGTTCAAACCAAAGGTTGCGCTGGAACCATGGTGTGTTGCGCGCAGAAGGGTGCGGCAACGGAAGATATTCAGGCGCAAACTCGCGCCACGCCTTGACCGTTTCTGTCAATGAGTGCTTGCGCCGCTTGCCCAGAAAGTGGCGTTGTGCGTGCAGTCCGACCAAGAGCGTCAGTTCAATCTGCGGGAGTTTGCTCAGCAAATGATCGAGCCACAAGCTCGCGCATTCCCGGCGTGGGGGCAGGTCGCCTCCCTTGCCTCGTCCCGGGTAGCAATATCCCATTGGGATGATCGCGATGTGCGATGCGTCGTAGAATCTGGCTGCGTTGATACCCATCCACGTGCGCAGACGCTTGAGGTGTACTGTCAATAGCGGACACTCTTGTTTCAAGCCGCTTGCGGTTGTTTGCTGAATTTTTCAGCAAACAACGCGGGCGGAACATTGCCAAGGCGCGAGTGGCGCCGCTGGCGGTTATAAAAGCTTTCGATGTA
>JANXSQ010000302.1 GCA_025356595.1 Janthinobacterium sp.
CTCGGGCCGCGCGCCGCGCGCGCCGTGCAGCAACAGCGCCACCTTGACGCTGACCACGCGCTTCCAGCGCGAGCGGCGCTGCCGTTCGCGTTCGCGCGCGGCCGGGTCGGCGCCGGCCGGATCGAGGGCCGCGTCGAGCGCGTCGACGGCGCCGGCGCTCAGGTACTGGTTGGCCACGCCGTCGGCCGGCTCGTCCGTGTCGATGCCGTACAGGACCTGGAAGGAATCGACGCCGCGCACGATGGCGTCGGCGCCCCAGCCGGCGGCGCCGCGGTATTTGCAGCGCAGTTCGGGTTCGCCGCCGGCGTCGGCCGCGACATAGAAAATGCTCCAGCCGCGCCGCGCCGCCGTATCGGCGCGGCCGACGCCGAAGCCGGCGCAGTCGAGCACCGAAGCGTCGCCGCCGGGCCCGGAACCGGCGCCGAAAAAGCGCACGGCCAGCACATCGCTGCCATTGGTGGCGCCCGCCAGCGGCGCCTCGATGCCGGCGCCGGCGCGGCTCAGCGAGCGCGCGTCCAGGCCGGCGACGCTGGCCGCGTCGGCGGCGCCGATGGTCGGCGGCGCCGCCTCGCCGTCCCAGTCGACGAAGGCGCTCTGGCGCAGCGCCCGGCCGATGACGTCGAGCGCGTAGCGGCCGCTGTCGTCCAGGCGCGCCGCCTCGACCTGGGTCAGGTAACTGGCGCTGGTCGACACCAGCAGGGCGGCGCCGGCCAGCGTCACCACCAGGCCCAGCGCCAGCCCGACCAACAGTTCGGCCACGCCCAGGCCGCGCTGGCGCCGCCGCGCCGCCGCGCCGGACGGCTTCATCGCACGGCCGCCGTCAGCGCCAGCGCCACGCCGGGCGCGTCGGCGCGCGCGGCGCGGCGCAGCGGCGTGCCGTCGGGATTCCTGCCGCCCCAGCCCAGCTTGATGACGATGGGCCCCTTGGCCGCGCCGTCGCAGCCCCAGCTCAGGCTGGCGCCGCCGGCCGCCGCGTCGCGGCAGATCAACAGGCGCCCGTCCGGCAGCAGCTTGCGGATGTGCTGCTTCAACTCATACAGGTCGGCGCTGGCCAGTTGCGCGCTGTCGCAGGGCTGGGCGGCGAAGCACAGGCGCGCCGGCGCCGTTGGCGCGGCGTCGGCGGCCGCGTCGTAGCGCTGGTTCAGATAGGGATTGTCGGCGTCGTCCAGCGTCATCTCGGCGGCGTTGGCGCGCATCTTGTCGGCCATCGCGGCGGCCAGTTGCAGCGCGTTCGACAGCAGCGCCGACTGGTGCCGGGTGCGCAGCGCGGCCAGTTGCATGGCCGTGCCGCCGAGCATGCCCAAGGCCAGCACGAGCATGGAAATAAGCGCCTCGACGAGGCTGAAACCCTGGTTGCGGCAATATTGCATGACATTCCTCCCTGTTCCGTTAGCTTCTTTACAAGTTAGCAGCGCACTCAACGGGAGGGGTGATCCATCGCAAACGGCGCGCGAAAACGCCGCCCGCAGCGGAAAATCATGCGCGCGGAGTTGACGGGGGATAGTGCGGAGAGGAAAAATGTGCGGATGGAGAGCGATGCAGACCCTGACGCCGACGGCGCCAAATCAGGATGCCGCAGCCGCAAAAACCACAGGGGCCGGCTTCAGGCCCCTGCTGCGCAAGCCATCAAGGCTTGCGCGGCTTGCGCTCATGGCCGACTTCGGCGATGGCTTGCTGGAATTCGGACAGGTCCTCGAAATTCTTGTACACGGAGGCGAAACGGATGTAGGCGATCTTGTCGAGCGCCTTCAATTCCTGCATCACCAGTTCGCCGATATAGCCGGAATCGACTTCGCGCTGTCCACTGGTGAGCAACTGCTCCTCGATCGAGGCGATGGCCTTGTCCAGCGAGGCGGCCGCGACGGGGCGCTTGCGCAAGGCCAGCATCAAACTGCCGCGCAACTTAGCCGCAGCGTATTCCGTCCGGCTGCCATTCTTTTTGACGACGAAGGGCATGACAAGTTCAATCCGCTCGTAGGTGGTGAAGCGTTTGTCGCATTTGCCGCAGCGCCGGCGGCGGCGGATCGCGTCGCCCTCCTCGGATACGCGCGTATCGAGAACCTGGGTATCGTCGTGGTGGCAGAACGGACATTTCATGGGGGCGGGTGGAACGTAGGCGAGCGTGTTGCAACGAAACGGGCGCCCGGCGCAAACCGCCGGACGCCCGCGATCAGACTACTGGCAATGCTTAGGCATACACCGGGTGGGCGTCGGCCAGCACCTTGACGGCCGCCTTGACGCGTTCGATGGTGGCGGCGTCATGCGGATTGTCGAGCACGTCGGCGATCAGATTGCCCACTTGCGTGGCGTCCGCTTCGTCGAAGCCGCGCGTCGTCATCGCCGGGCTGCCCAGGCGGATGCCCGAGGTCACGAACGGTTTCTGCGGGTCGTTCGGGATGCCGTTCTTGTTGCAGGTGATGTGGGCCGAACCCAGGATCGCCTCGGCTTCCTTGCCGGTCAGGTTCTTGGCGCGCAGATCGACCAGCATCACGTGCGATTCGGTGCCGCCGGAGACGATGCGCAGACCGCGCGCGATCAGGGCCTTGGCCAGCGCGTCGGCGTTCTTCACCACTTGCTTCTGGTAGACCACGAACTCAGGGCTCAGCGCTTCCTTGAAGGCGACCGCCTTGGCGGCGATGACGTGCATCAAGGGACCGCCCTGGATGCCGGGGAAGATCGCCGAATTGATGGCTTTCTCGTGCTCGGCCTTCATCAGGATGATGCCGCCGCGCGGGCCGCGCAGCGATTTGTGCGTCGTCGAGGTGACGAAGTCGGCGTGCGGCACCGGGTTCGGGTACAGGCCGGCGGCGATCAGGCCGGCGTAGTGGGCCATGTCGACCATGAAGTAGGCGCCGACATCCTTGGCCACCTTGGCGAAGCGGGCGAAGTCGATCTTCTTCGAGAACGCCGAGGCGCCGGCGATGATCAGTTTCGGTTTGCGCTCGTGCGCCAGGCGCTCCATCGCCTCGTAGTCGATGTCTTCCTCGGGCGTCAGGCCGTAGGAGACGACCTCGAACCACTTGCCGGACATGTTCAGCGGCATGCCGTGGGTCAGGTGGCCGCCTTCGGCCAGCGACATGCCCATGATCAGGTCGCCCGGCTTGAGCATGGCGAAGAACACGCCCTGGTTGGCCTGCGAGCCGGAGTTCGGCTGCACGTTGGCGCATTCGGCGCCGAACAGTTGCTTGACGCGGTCGATCGCCAGTTGCTCGGCGATGTCGACGAATTCGCAGCCGCCGTAGTAGCGCTTGCCCGGATAGCCTTCGGCGTATTTATTCGTCAGTTGCGAACCTTGCGCCTCCATCACGGCCGGCGAGGTGTAGTTCTCCGACGCGATCAGCTCGATATGGTCGTGCTGGCGGACGTTTTCTTTCTGGATAACGGCGAACAATTCTGGGTCGACATTGGCGAGGGTGTGATCTTTTGCGAACATGTAAAAACTCCAATCGATGAGAGTGACTGTAATGCCGGTTTTGGATCGAATGAGGGAAGCCGTGTTAACGGAAAGGCAGCCTCTTCGTGCAATTCCATCGTGGGCTGCCCAGGCGAACGGCTCAGGGGCCGGGCAGCGTTCACTTGAGAATTGCCAGCTTGCTGGCCCCAAGTCACGCCTGTCCGACTCCTGTTGAAATCTCACGTTCCCCGGTGGATGCCCACCTTTCGCCGATCAAGCGAGGCCACTTGCTGGCCATCGTTGCGACTTTTCGCCAGTCACGTGAGACGTAATGGAAGGCAAATTGTAAGGTAAGTGCTTGATTTGGGCAAGGAAAGCGCCGCCTTGCTTGCAATATCGACACGCTCGCCGGGCGCGGCCCGCTTTCGGATACAATTTTGCCGGACACCCACCACGCACAAGGATTTCATCATGATCGTCTTCATCACGGGCGCCAGCGCCGGTTTCGGCGCCGCCATGGCCCGCACCTTCGTCAAGGGCGGCCACCGCGTCATCATCAGCGGCCGCCGCGCCGAGCGCCTGCGGGCGCTGGCCGAGGAACTGGGCCCGCAAGCCTATCCGCTGGCCTTCGACGTCAGCGACAAGCCGTCCGTCCAGGCGGCGCTGGCCGGGCTGCCGCCGGAATGGGCGCAGATCGACGTGCTGATCAACAACGCCGGCCTGGCCCTGGGCACCGGCCCGGCCCACGAGGCGGCGCTGGACGACTGGGACACCATGATCGCCACCAATTGCACCGGCCTGGTGACGATGACGCGGGCGCTGCTGCCGGCGATGGTGGCGCGCGGCGCCGGCCTGGTCATCAACCTGGGCTCGATCGCCGGCCATTACCCCTACCCGGGCGGCAACGTCTACGGCGCCACCAAGGCCTTCGTCGAACAGTTCACCCTGAACCTGCGCGCCGACCTGGCCGGCACGGGCGTGCGCGCCACCAACATCGCCCCCGGCCTGTGCGGCGGCACCGAATTCTCCAACGTGCGCATGAAGGGCGACGACGCGGCCGCCGCCAAGGTCTACGAAGGCACCACGCCGCTGACGGCGCAGGACATCGCCGACACCGCCTACTGGATCGCCACGCTGCCGCCGCACATCAACGTCAACAACATCGAGCTGATGCCGACCTGCCAGGGTTTCTCGCCGTTCACCATCAAGCGCGCCTGACTTTCCGCACGGACACAGGCATGGCCGAAACGTAAGCGTATGTTACAAAGCTTGGTGTTTCGGCCCGCATCGGCTTTACTGTTGCCGTGCATTCTGGCGGCCCCGTCGCCGGGCTCGGCATGGGCGGTGGAATCGGCGCCCGGCGCCACAAGAGGGGCGCGAATCGCGTAAAATGTTGCTCAACTTCACTAATGGCAAATCCGACATGCCTTCAGTCTTCACCTGGAAGGTCCGCGTCTATTACGAAGACACGGACGCCGGCGGTATCGTGTACTACGCCAACTACCTGAAATTCTTCGAGCGCGCGCGCACGGAATGGCTGCGCGCCATCGACGTCGGCCAGCATGAGCTGCTGCGCGACGAGGACGCCATGTTCGTCGTCAAGAACGTCAGCGCCGACTATCACGCGCCAGCCAAGCTCGACGACGTATTACAATTAACGCTGAGCATAGAAAAGCTCGGGCGCGCCTCCATCGTCTTCGTCCAGCAAGCCTGGTGCGGCGAACGGCTGCTCAACACGGCCCGCGTCAAGGTCGGCTGCGTCGACTCCGCCCTGCGCCCGCGCGCCGTGCCGGCCGCCGCGGCGGCCAAGATGCTCGCCGCCTGAGCCGCGCCGCCGCCCGCACCTTACGACCTACCCTACCGAAGCCCGCCCATGAACGCACCCCAAGACCTGTCCTTCCTCGCCCTGATCACCAATGCCCACCTGATCGTGCAACTGATCATGGCGCTGCTGCTGGGCATCTCGCTGACCAGCTGGACCTACATCTTCCGCAAGATGTTCGCGGTGCGCGCGGCGCGCCGCCAGACCGTCGAATTCGAACGCAGCTTCTGGGCCGGCGGCAATCTGCACGCCCTGCACCAGACGGCCAGCGGCAACCGCGCCGAGAGCGGCGCCCTGGCGCGCATCTTCGACGCCGGCATGGGTGAATTCATCAAGGGCAAGGCCTCCTACGGCAGCCGCGAGGCGCTCGACGTCGGCGCGGTCCTGGACGGCGCCCGCCGCGCCATGCGCGCCGCCTTCCAGCGCGAGATGGACGTACTCGAGGCGCACCTGGCCTTCCTCGCCTCGGTCGGCTCGGTCTCGCCCTACATCGGCCTGCTCGGCACCGTGTGGGGCATCATGAACGCCTTCCGCGGCCTGGCCAACGTCCAGCAAGCCACCCTGGCGGCCGTCGCCCCCGGCATCGCCGAGGCGCTGATCGCCACCGCCATCGGCCTGTTCGCCGCCATTCCCGCCGTCGTCGCCTACAACCGCTTCTCGCACGACATCGACCGCCTGGCGATCCGCTTCGAGAGCTTCGTCGAGGAATTCTCCAACATCCTGCAGCGCCAGTCGCGCTGATACGGAGGCAAGCAGATGGCATCCTCATTCTCCAGCAGCATGCGCGGCGGCCGCGGCCGCAAGTTCAAGTCCGAGATCAACGTCGTGCCCTACATCGACGTGATGCTGGTCCTGCTGATCATCTTCATGGTCATGCCCTCGTCGAACAATCCCAGCGTGGTCAACCTGCCGAACGCGGAAAAAACCGCCCGTCCGCCGGACGACTACATCCAGATCGTGCTGAAACCGAGCGGCGCGCTGTCGATCGGCGTCAACGGCAAGGAGCAACAGGCGCCCGAGACGGCGCCCAACCGCGACGCGCTGATGCGCAAGCTGCGCGTGCTGCACGAGGAACACCCGGAGTTCCCGGTCATGATCGCCGGCGACAAGGAAAGCAAGTACGACGACGTGATCCAACTGATCTCCGAGGCGAAGAAGCTCGGCATCACGCGGGTCGGCCTGGCCACCAAATAAAGACGCTATTTTGCACAAGACGAAATCCGCCCTCCCCGCCGACGCGCCCTACCGGGTGCCGCGCGACAAGCGCCGCGGGCCCGCGCTCGCCCTGGCGCTGGCGATGCATGGCGGCCTGCTGTTTTTCCTGTGGATAGGCGTGCACTGGCAAAGCACGGCGCCGGTCGCCGTCGAGGCCGAGGTCTGGGACATGAAGACCCAGTCCGCCGCGCCGCCGCCAGCGCCGCCCGACGAAGCCGAGCCCGAAACGGCGCCCAAGCCGACGCCAACGCCGGAACCCACGCCGGCGCCGCCGCCGAAACCCGTCGCCGCGCCCGTCGAGGCGCTGCCGCCGCCAGTGAAGACACCCGATATCGCGCTCGAGCGGCGCAAGGAAAAACTCCGTCTGGAGAAGCAGAAGCTGGCCGAGGAAGCAGAGCTGAAGGCCCAGCGCAAGCTCGAGGAACAGGAAAAAGAGGCCAAGCTGGCCAAGGAAAAACGCAAGGCCGAGGCGAAGGCGGAAGCCAAAGCGGAAGCAAAGGCCGAGGCGCTGGCCGAGACCAAGGCCGCGAAAGAGGCGGCGGCGAAGAAGGATCTGGCCGAGAAGAAGGAACTGGCTGAGAAAAAAGAAGCGGCCGAGAAGAAGCTGGCCGAAAAACTGGCCAAGAGCAAGCACGCCGCCGCCGCCGAACAGAAGGCCACCGACGACGCGCGCAAGGTAGAAATGAGCCGCATCACCGGCGCGGTCGGCAGCGGCACCTCGGGCACGGCGCCGCAGTCGACGGCCTCGCGCATCGACAGCGGCTACGCGGCCGCCATCAGCAGCAAGATCAAGAGCAATATCTCTTACAGCGGCAGCACCGACGTGGCCGGCAATCCGCGCGCGGTGTTCAAGATCGAACAATTGCCGACCGGGGAAATCATCTCGGTGCGGAAGATCAAAAGCAGTGGGATTCCCGCCTATGACAGCGCGGTGGAAAACGCTATTACCAAATCGTCGCCGCTGCCGAAGAAGAAAAACGGCACCGTCGATCGTGAGGTTGACGCAGGATTCAACATGAAGGATTTGCCTTGATGACTAGCATGAAAAAACTCAATCACTGGATCGTCTGCGGCGGCTTGCTGCTCGGCGCCGGCGCGGTCCAGGCCCAACTGAAGGTGGAAATCTCCGGCGTCGGCAGCAACCAGATCCCGATCGCCATCGCCGCCTTCGCCGACGAATCCATCGCCCCGGCGCAGATGTCGGCCATCATCAAGGCCGACCTGGAGCGCAGCGGCGCCTTCAAGATCATCGACGCCGGCGCCACCCTGTCCGACACCAGCGAGATCAACTACAGCCAGTGGAAATCGCGCGGCGCCGACGCCCTCGTCGTCGGCAGCGTGCAGCACCTGGCCGACGGCCGCTACGACGTGCGCTACCGCCTGCTCGACACCATCAAGTCGGGCCAGTTGTCCTCGCTCGGCCTGGCCGCCCAGCCGCAGTTCACGCGCCTGTCGGCGCACAAGATCGCCGACGACATCTACCTGAAGCTGACCGGCACGCGCGGCGCCTTCGCCACGCGCATCGCCTACGTCACCCAGGCCGGCCGCGAGTACCGTCTGGAGGTGGCCGACGCCGACGGCGAGGGCATCCAGGTGGCGCTGCGCTCGAACGAGCCTATCATCTCGCCTTCCTGGGCGCCGGACGGCACCAAGGTCGCCTACGTCTCCTTCGAGAAGCGCAAGCCCATCGTCTACGTGCAAAACCTCGTCACCCGCGAGCGCACCATCATCGCCAATGAAAAAGGCAGCAATTCGGCGCCCTCGTGGAGCCCGGACGGCAGCCGCCTGGCGGTGGCCCTGTCGCGCGACGGCCACACCCAGGTCTACATCGTCAACGCCGACGGCAGCGGCCTGCGCCGCATCTCCAACAGCAACGGCATCGACACCGAGCCGCAATTCTCCAGCGACGGCGCGAGCATCTACTTCACCAGCGACCGCAGCGGCGGCCCGCAGATCTACCGCATGAGCGTCGGCGGCGGCGAGGCCAAGCGCGTCACCTTCGGCGGCAGCTACAACATCAGCCCGCGCATCGCCTCCGACGGCAAGACGCTGGCCTTCATCTCCCGCCGCGACGGCAATTTCCAGCTGTACGCGCTGGACCTGGCCAGCGGCCAGGAAACCCGCCTGTCCGACACCGCCAGCGACGAATCGCCGAGTTTTTCGCCGAACGGCAAATACATCATGTACGCCACGGAATCGGGACGCCGCAAATCGCTCGCCGTGGTGTCCGTCGACGGCCGTGTGAAGCAACGCTTGACCACGCAAGCCGGCAATATCAAGGAGCCCACCTGGGGTCCTTTCATGAAATAAGTTTTTTACCCACGACCAGGAGAAGTACATGAGCAACTATAAAAGTTTAGCCTTCATCATCAGCACCGCCGTCATCCTGTCGGCTTGCAGCACCCCCGTGAAACTGGCCGAAACGCCGGTCGTCGAACGCGCGCCGGAAAAAACCGTCACCGCACCGGTCGACACCCGCGCCGTCGCACCGGTGGACACGGCCTCGGCCGACCCGCTGAACGACCCGCAGGGCGTGCTGGCCAAGCGCAGCGTGTACTTCGATTTCGACAGCTACGTCGTGCGCGAAGCTGAAAAAGCGGTGGTGGACAACCATTCGCAATACCTGAACAAGAACAAGGCGCGCAAGGTCCTGATCCAGGGCAACACCGATGAACGCGGCGGCGCCGAATACAACCTGGCCCTGGGCCAGAAACGCGCCGAAGCCGTGCGCAAGTCGCTGGGCGCGCTGGGCGTGGCCGAATCGCAAATGGAAGCGGTCTCGCTGGGCAAGGAAAAACCGAAGGCGAGCGGCAGCAACGAAGCGGCATGGGCTGAAAACCGCCGCGCTGACATCGTTTATTAATCACCAGCCGGCCCGGTCACGGGCATAATAACGGGGCGGCGCGCGGATCACACCGCGCCCCGCCCCGTTTGCATAATCGCTTTTGAAAGAATCCCGAACCATGACGACATTCTCCAAAGCCGGCCTCGCCACCGCCCTGATGGCGGCGTGCGCCTACCTGCCCCTGCACGCCAGCGCCGGCCTGCTCGACGACGACGAGGCCCGCAAGGCCATCATCGAGCTGCGCAGCAAGGTCGACAGCGTCACGCGCGACCTCGGCGCCCGCCTCGACGCCAAGGCCGACAAGACCAGCACCCTGGACCTGCTCAACCAGCACGAGCAAACGATGCAGGAAATCGCCAAGCTGCGCGGGCAGATCGAAGTGCTGGCCAATGAACTGGCCAACGCGCAGAAGCGGCAAAAGGATTTCTACGTCGACCTCGACGGCCGCCTGCGCAAGCTCGAGCCGCGCCAGATCACCATCGACGGCAAGGAGGCGGCCGTCGAGCCGTCCGAGCAGAACTCCTACGACGCGGCGCTGCAGCAGTTCAAGTCGGGCGACTACAAGGCCGCCGCCGGCGCCCTCGATGCCTTCGTCAAGCGCTACCCGGACTCGGGCTACGCCGCCAACGCCCAGTACTGGCTGGGCAACGCCCACTACGCCCTGCGCGACTGCAAGAGCGCCATCGCGGCCCAGCAGGTGGTCGTGAAGACCTATCCGGACAGCCCGAAGGCGGCCGACGCCATGCTCAACATGGCCAGTTGCTACGCCGAGCTGAAAGACAAGGCCGGCGCCAAGAAAACCCTGGACGCGCTGATCGCCCGCTATCCCGATTCGAGCGCCGCGCACACGGCCCGGGAACGCCAGCCGAAAAAGTAATCCGCGGTAAAAAGTGCGGCGCGGCATTTGACAGGATGCCGCCCTGCCCCTATAATCTTTCTTCTTCGGGTCGTTAGCTCAGCTGGTAGAGCAGCGGACTTTTAATCCGTTGGTCGCAGGTTCGAATCCCGCACGGCCTACCACGAATACAGCGGTACAAGAAACCTGGTTGCGAACTTCGGTTAGCAACCATTTTTTTACCGCGAAGTTTTACCGTAGTTGTTTTATCTTTTTCGGGTCGTTAGCTCAGCTGGTAGAGCAGCGGACTTTTAATCCGTTGGTCGCAG
>JANXSQ010000351.1 GCA_025356595.1 Janthinobacterium sp.
ACGACGCCAGTCAGGCGCTTCGAGGTGGTTTGCCAGGAAATGGAGAGTGTCATCGAGCATCGCCGCGTAGGTTAACAGCTGGCCCGGGCGTTTACAAGCCCAAAATAAAAATGCCGTCCAGTCTTAACTGAACGGCATTACGCCACGTGCGGGCTTTTTTGCTATAGTGGACGCTCTTTTTCGACAAACAAAGGGCGGCGATATGCGCGGTGCGGGCGGCAACAGTGGCGGAACGGGGCAGTTTTTTCTCGGCTTGACGATGATGTGCGCCGGCTTTTACCTGCTGCTCAAGGCGATCGACGTCAGCTCCGGCTTCTCCATGGGCGCGCCGCTGTTCGGCTGGTCCGGCCACGGCGGCGGCTACGGCGTTTCCGGCGGCATGATCCTGGTGCCCTTCGTCTTCGGCGTCGGCATGGTCTTCTACAACGCGAAGAATTACCTGGGCTGGTTGCTGGCCGTCGGCGCGCTGGCCGCGCTGTTCTTCGGCGTCATCAGTTCGGTCCACTTCAATCTGCGCAGCATGAGCGCCTTCGACCTGATCGTCATCCTGGTGCTGGCCGTGGGCGGCCTGGGCTTGTTCCTGCGCTCGCTCAGATAAGGCAAGGGGCGGCGGACACGGCGAGGGCGCGCAGCCGGGGACCATACCCGCCGCGCGCCCTCGCTGCTTACTCGCCGTCGTCTTCGCTGTTGATGTCGCCGCTGGCGGCGGCCCTGGCGCGCTCGGCGTCCACGCCCGCCTTCAACTTGGCGGCGGCGGCGAAGAATTCGTCCGGCGTATGGTCGGCGCTGCGGTGGAAGGCCGGCGGCAGCAGCACCGCCATATACGGTTCGTCGGCCAGGCGGCCGTGCAGTTGCAGATTGCTCATCAGGCCCAGGCCGGAGCCGAGCAGCAGCAGGATCAGGCTGCTCAGCGCCAGGCGGCGCGGATGGTGGGGCTTGATGGTGCGCAGGTGGAAGAACACCATGCAGCAGACGATGGCGATGATGGCGTGCCGGCCGTAGCGCGTCAACCAGGCCAGTGAATACGAGTAGGCGACGACGCCGCTGAGCATTTTCCACGCCTCCATCGCCACCAGGCCGCAGCCGAGGATGAACAGGTGGCGCCCGAAGCGCGCGCGCTGGCCGAACAGGCGGTTGCCGAAGGCCCAGATGGCGCTCCACACCAGGCCGCCCGCGAGGGCGTAGGAAATGACCAGCAGATAGGCGATGGCCTGGAAGGATTGCGTGTCGCCCAGCCAGTTGGTCAGGGCCGCCGTGATGGCGATCAGGCCGGCGCCGGCCAGCGCCGGCGCGCCGCCCTCCCAGCCGTGCATGGTGGTGTCGGCCAGTTCGGCCGGCACGGCGTGGTCGGCGCCGCGCAGGCGCAGATTGGTGTGGCCCAGGCGCACCACGGTGTCGCCGTCGAGGACGATGCTGGCCTGGCGCCGGCCGCCCTGCACGCTGCCGTTGCGTCCGCCCAGGTCGCGCAGCACGAGGCGGCCGCCGGCGTCGGCGTCGATGACGGCGTGGCGCGCCGCCGTGTGGGCGTCGTCGAGGATGAAGTCGTTGTCGTAGCCGCGCCCCAGGCGTATCGGCAGGGCGCCGATTTGCTGGCGCTGCAGCACGTCGCCGTTGCGCGCCAGCGTTTCGATGTAGTAGGGCGGCTTCATGGCTTGCCCGCCCGCGCCAGGGCGTCGAGGAAGACGCGGGCGCCGCGCAGGCCGTTGTCGTAGGACACGCCGCGGGCGTCGAAGCGGCTTTGCAGGCTCATCAGGGCGCTGTCGGTGCTGGCCGTCAGCAGCGCGACATCGTACAGGCCGGCGAACTTGCGGTAGGCGCGCACGCACAGCACGGCGCGCAGGGGCAGGCTGCGGTTCTTGACGAATTGCTCGGTGCAACTGGGGCCCGTCAGGTGGGCGTCCTTGTAGTTGCCGAATTGCTCGTTCTTGAAGGCGGCGCCGGCCAGTTCGGCGAAGCGCACCGGCCCCAGCGTGGTGCTGCGCAGGAATTCGTGGCGCATCGAGATCTGCCCCGTCTGCAGGGAACCGGAGATGAAGATGGCCGACTCCATGGCGCAATTGGTGTTGTCGATCATGAAGGGCGTGTCGGCCTTGACGTTCGAGCGCCCCCAACAGCGCATCTGTTCCGACTCGCGCACCGGCACGCGGTAGGGCCCCATGGCCTTCAGCGTCAAGGGACTGCCCAGCAGGCGTTCGACCATCAGCGCCTGGTGCGCCAGCAATTGTTCGCTGACGATGGGCTTGAAGTCCTTCGGCGCCGCCGTCTGCAGCGCGACGCGGCGCAGCAGCGCCTGGGCGTAGCGGGCCGGCACGAGGAAACTGACCAGTTCGCCGTCGAGGCGCTTCGAGACGTTCACGCCGGCCACGTCGCCGTCGACGGTGACGCTGGGGCCGCCGCTCATGCCGGCGTTGATCGGGCCGGTGAACATCAGTTGTTCATAGAAGCTGCGCAGGATGACGCCGTTGTAGGAGCCCTCCGAAATGGCGAAGCCCAGGTCGAGGGGATTGCCCAGCGAATACAGGTACTGGCCCTGGGTCAGCGGCGCCAGCCGTTCCGGCATGGTGAAGAAACCGGTGCCCTTGCGGTTCACGCGCACCACGGCCAGGTCGTGCAGCACGTCCACCGCCAGCAGTTCGACGTTGCCGCGCCGCCCGGCCGTGTCGACCCATTCGCCGACATAGGTGTCCGGGTCGAGCGCGAATTGCGAGACGACGTGGTAGTTGGTGACGACCAGGTCGCCCGTGCCGATCAGGAAGCCCGAGCCGACCGAGGACTGGGTGCGCCCGCTCTTGAGCAGCACGCGCACCTGCAGGATGTCGTTCTTGGCCGAGGTGTAGAGTTTTTGCGCGGCCGTCGAGGGCGCCGGCAGCGGCGCGGCGACGGCGGCCGGGGCCGAGGCCGCCGGG
>JANXSQ010000353.1 GCA_025356595.1 Janthinobacterium sp.
GCCAGCAGCGCCGCCTCGAGCCGCTCCAGCGTGTCGGCCAGCGCGGCGCCGCTCTGGCCGCGCGCCGCCCGGCTCAGCGCCAGGCAATCCCGCAGCGCCGCCTCAATCATGGGCCTCCCCGACCACGCCGAGCATCCACAGGTGCGCGGCCAGCGCGGCGGCGTGGAACTGGCCCGCCTCCAGCCCCAGCGCGGCCAGGCGCCGCGCCAGTTCGGGGTAGCGCTCCTGCTCGGCCGCCTCCAGCAGGGCCAGCAGGGCGCCCAGCTCGCCGCCGCGCGACAGCAGGGCCGCCTGCACGGCCTCGTCCACCATCAGCGGCGCCAGCAGTTCCGGCAGCGGCGCGCCGAACAGCACGCCCAGCAGGGAAAACATGCCGCACATGAAGGCCAGCTCCTGGGTGTGGCGGTCCAGGCCGCACTCCCTGGCCAGCAATTCCAGCGCCCGCGCGCGCACGGCCACGCGGGCCAGCAGCATGGCCGAGCGGGCGTCGCGCTCGCGCGCGGCGAACAGCATCAGATTCAGCCAGCGGCGCAACTGCTGGCGCCCCAGGATCAGGATGGCCTGGGCGAAGCTGGCGACGCGCCGGCCGTTGCCGACGCCGCCGGAATTGACCAGGCGCAGCAGGTGGTAGGAGAGCGTCGGATCGTGGCGCAGCAGGGCCTCGATTTCGTGGGTGTCGGCGTCGCGCGCCACCAGTTGCACCAGTTGCAGGGCCAGCGCCCGCGAGGCCGACTGGGCGGCGAGGGGTTTCCCCGGCGGGGCCAGGTACCAGTCGCCGGCGATCCAGGCCACGGCCGGCGCCGGCGCCGTCTCCAGCGGCAGGTCGGCGCGCAGCACGCGCGCCGGGTCGAGGGCGCGCCAGCCGTTTTCGGGCAAGGCCGCCGGCGCCGGCCCCTGCGGCCGGTAGAAGCAGGCCAGTTGCCCGCTCAGGGCGCGCAGCGTCGCGCCGTCCAGGCCGTCCGGGCCGTCCGCGTCCGCGTCGGCGGCGTACAAGAGCGCGGCCGGCGCGCCGGCGCGGTCGGCCAGCAGGTGGAAGTATGCCAATGTGCTCATCGCGATACGCGTCCTCGGGGGCGGATTAACCGCAGAATACCGAACATGGTAACCCGAAATTATTGGCGAAGGTCAACATTCCGAGCCGAAACGACGGCGCCCGGGGCGGCGCTTGAGGCCCGTCAATAGCCGGCCTGCCCCGGCGCGTGCGCCAGCAGGCGCTCGAACAGCCCGGGCGCGCGCATGCGCTCGCTCCACCAGCGCAGCGCGGCGCCGTCCTCGCCGGCGCGCCAGGCCAGGTGGAAGGTCTCGGCCGGCTTCGGCTCGGCGACTTGCTTTTCCACCAGCAAGCCGGCGGCGATGGCGGCGCGCGCGCAGGGTTCGGGCAGGAAGCCGAAACCCAGGCCGGCCAGTTGGTAGTCCAGCTTGGCGCGCATATCGGGCACGCTGAGCGCGTCCTGGCCCAGCAGCAGGCCCACCGTGCGCGGCGCGATGCGGCGCGCCGAATCGGCCACGACGACGGCGCGCTGGCCCTGCAACTGGCCGCGCTGCAGGGGCTCGGCGGCGCCCGCCAGGGGATGGCCGGGCGCCACCGCGAAGACGAAGTCCAGCCTGCCGATGGGCTGGGCGACGAAGCCGCCGCCGGCCGGGCCGTCGCCGGGGGCGCCGACCAGCAGGTCGACGCGCCGCTCCAACAGGGCTTCCCAGGTGCCCGACAGGGTTTCCTGGACGATGCGCAAACGGGTCTGCTGCGCCACCGCGTAGAAATCGCGCGCGTCGTCCCGCAGCGCCAGCGGCGCGAACATCGAATCGAGGCCGATGGCCAGCTCCGTTTCCCAGCCGGCGGCGACGCGGCGCACGCGCTGCTCCAGGTCGCGCGCCGCCTGCAGCAGGTAGCGCCCCTCCTTGAGCAATTCCCGCCCGGCGCGGGTGAGCGCCACGCGCGGACCGTTGCGCTCGAAGAGTTGCACGCCGAGCTCGCCCTCGAGCTTGGCGACGGTGTAGGAGATGGTCGAGGGGACGCGGTGCAATTCCTTGCCGGCGGCGGAAAAGGAACCGCGCCGCTCGATGGCGTCGATGATGTGCAGGGCATCCAGGCTGAGTCTGAGCATTCGATTTTTTCGATGATAGAACGGTAAATTATGCGTTTTTTATTCCACGCCGGCAGACCTATACTGGTGTCACTGGCATACAGCCTATCGAAATTATCGCATATTAACTTTCCCCGAAACGGAGCACACCATGTTGCAAATTCGTCGCAGCGCAGACCGCGGACAAGCCGAGCACGGCTGGCTCAGCTCGCGCCACAGCTTTTCCTTCGGCCATTACCACGATCCCCTGCACACGGGCTTCGGTCCCCTGCTGGTCATCAACGAGGACCGCGTCGCGCCGGGCCAGGGCTTCGGCACGCACGGCCACCGCGACATGGAGATCATCTCCTACGTGCTGGAAGGCGAACTCGAGCACAAGGACAGCATGGGCACCGGCTCGGTGCTGCGCTACGGCGACGTGCAGCGCATGAGCGCCGGCAGCGGCGTGCGGCACAGCGAGTTCAACCACTCGGCCGCGGCCGGCCTGCACTTCCTGCAGATCTGGATCGCCCCCAAGCTCGACGGCGGCGCGCCCGGCTACGCGGAAAGCCATTTCACGCCCGAGTCCAAGCGCGGCCGGCTGCGCCTGATCGCCTCGGGCGACGGCCGCGACGGCTCCCTGTCCATCCTGCAGGACGCCGACCTGTACGCCAGCATCCCCGAGGCCGGCCAGCGCATCGAGCATCCGCTGGCGGCCGGGCGCATGGCCTATGTGCACCTGATCCGCGGCCGCCTGCTGGTCAACGGCACGCCGCTGACGGGCGGCGACGCGCTGAAAATCAGCGCGGAAAGCACGCTCGTGCTGGAAGGGGCGGAGGACGCCGAAGTGCTGCTGTTCGACCTGCCGGCCTGACGCGGCCCGGCCGGGCGCGGCGCCGCCGGGCGCGGCGCCGGGCTGAAAACGGCGCGGCCGGAAACCCGCCCGCCAATTTTGGTATGATTGCAAGGCGCGCGCGGTCTGCTGCACCCAGGCCGGCGCGCCTTTTTACTTTTATCGCCACCTTTTTAAGAGCACATCCATGCAGAGCAGCGCAGACATCCCGGTTAAAGAAGAATTGGACTACATGAGCTCCTGCGCGTTGCCGACGCCCTGGGCCCAGTTCACCCTGCACGCCTTCGTCGAACACGCGACCGGCAAGGAACACCTGGCCATGACGCTGGGCGACATCGGCGACGGCGCCCCGGTGCTGGCGCGCGTGCACTCGGAATGCCTGACCGGCGACGTGCTGTTTTCCCAGCGCTGCGACTGCGGCGCCCAGCTCGAGGGGGCGTTGAAGAAGATCGCCGCCGAGGGCCGCGGCATCCTGCTCTACCTGCGCCAGGAGGGCCGCGGCATCGGCCTGATCAACAAGATCCGCGCCTACCGCCTGCAGGAGGCGGGCGCCGACACGGTGCAGGCCAACGAGCAACTGGGCTTCAAGGCCGACGCGCGCAACTACGCGCTGTGCCTGCCGATGTTCGGCCAGTTCGGCATCCGCAGCCTGCGCCTGATGACGAACAATCCGCGCAAGATCGACGCGATGGAGAAACTCGGCATCGCGGTGGCCGAACGGGTGCCGCTGCTGGTGAACCGCAACGCCTTCAACCAGCACTACCTGAACACCAAGGCCAGCAAGCTGGGCCACATGATGACGCCGCTCAGCGCGCCGGCGCCGGAGGACGGCGCGCTGTAGGCGCCGCGCCGATGATGCGCCTGTCCAAGCTCGCGCTGCTGCTGGCCTGCCTGTGCGGCGCCGGCGCCGCCCGCGCCGCCCCGGCGGCCGGGGCCGAGGCCGCCGGG
>JANXSQ010000252.1 GCA_025356595.1 Janthinobacterium sp.
GCGGCCGCGCTTTTAATACAATGTCAAGTATATATTTAATAATATTGATAATAAATAATTTAATCGCACATAATTTCCTTAACTTGGGTGGATTGGCGTGCAAACTGCCCTTTGACGAGAGAGAGACTCACATCACGGAGAAGAGAAATGCTGAATACGCCTTCCTCTTCTATCTCGCCAACGATTTCAGGATGAAGCACGATGTCTCGAAGTGCCAAAAGAATGTGTTCGCCAACTTGATCTGGAAGTTCAGCCAACCGACTGTAGAACTTTACATCTTGACCAAGCGAAAAATAGTTCGTATCGAGACCTGGAAAATCGGTTGGCAAGGTCGAGTGAGTAGACTGTTCGACCGTTTGCCCCTTGAATCCTATTTTCATGGCGCCCATACTCGTTTTTTGTCCAGTAGGGTCGCAATAGTACATGTGGAACATCGTAACAAATGAGTAATCGTTCCAGTGATCTATTTCGAGATATACGGTGTTGGGATTCAGTGGATTTGGCCACGAGGAACGCGAAATAATTTTGAAATTCATAGAGTAACGTGCTCCAATGCCTTTGTGGTTGACATGTAGGTATTAAGACTCAATAGAGCTGGCTGATGAATTTTGTGTTGCTAGGTGAAATCTCTTTCCACAGGTTGGTGGAAGTGGGGTCTTACCTATTTATTCGTCGAAACATACTTTAGTCAAGTTCGAAAGGCAAGAAAATGTAGAGGTCGCGAACAAAGTCGTTGTGCAGATCACACAGAAGTTTAACAATTTTTAGCTGCCTTGGAGATGAAAATAACGTCGGATTATTTAAAATGCCAAGTGTAACACGGGATTGCTCAATAGCACTTCCGATATGTTGTGTAAATGCTATGCGTTAATCATAGACCATGCGATTTAAAGCGATCACAGATTATTCGGAATCATTGAAATCATATGCGTACGGGAACGCTCAACGAACGTTGTCACTAGGGGCTCCAACGGACCTTGGGAGTTGTGTTTTTTAAGGGCCTTATCTTTGCCCATAATTTTCACTTTGCCATTTGAAAAATTGACTTTCTCAACTTATTCGGATATTCTTCTTTTAAAATATCATTTATCCTCTGCTCGCTGACACCTTTTTTAATTAGCATATCTATTGCCTTTTCTTTGCTCAGACCCTTAGCCATGTAATTCTGAATAAAATTAATACCATGAATTACAGAAATTTGATCGTCTCCACCCCATGATGTCGTCGCGACGACGTCCTCTGTTTGCCAAGCCTTTCCAATCGAGTCCAGTCCAGCGTCCTGCCTGTCTTCGATCGCTCTGAGTCTGTGGGATAGGCCACGAGTGCTCGCCAAAATTTCCTCAAGCATGCTGTCGTTTGAGCGCACTTCCACCACGCCTTCTTGCGGGTTCTGCGCAAGCAGATCATTGAATTTTTTATCAAACTGTGGCCAGTTCGTCTCAAAAACCTGCACAAGAATTCCTTGCTCCAGAGGGGTGGCAATACTATTATTGAGTGTAACAACCAAGCTCCATAAGCCATCTTTTGTTGGGAATGTATGATTAAATTGCGCGAGAGGGTCTTGCAAATCTTTAGGCTCAAGATCAACGAGAAACGTGCAAACCCTACTGTTCGCTAGACCTTTCGCCAGTGCACCAGCTTCAAAGAGAATCCAAGGTTTGTTCTTGTTCTCGTGCGTCAAGCACACGATGCCGACAGTGGTATCCTTTAGTTCGTCGTTGATACTCGAAAACCAAAGGGCGCCGCGATCAATTCCTCTGGTGGAAATCCACGGCTGGGTTGCTTGAATCACACACTTCGTCCAGTTTCCCAATAGTTCAGCGGCGGCTCTACTACGTGCACCAGACCAACTCATAAAAACCTTCACAGACGACCTCCTTGATTTTATCAATCAGATAATTGTACACGACTAATGAGTGCCGGTCGGAAACAAAGCGCATCGCCTGCCACGGCGACGTTCAGATTGATGAACCAAAGGAAAATGATTTTCGTGTAGGTCGAACGTACACCTTAGAGCATAGTCTGTCTGCGGGTTGTGCGACGTGTTCGGCAGTTAACGCTTCAAATCGGCGACGGAAACCGCGTCAAAGCTGACATACAATTTCTGAATGAATTCGTTAGGCTTGCTCGCGACGCGCTGGTTCCACGGCATGTATGAAAACCGTGTACGTGTCCGCAGGATGTGGCACTTTAGCCAGATCCAAGGCGTGACCAATCGCACCTCTGTGATATGTGCCGTGATTGATGATGTGGAAGAGGATCTCTAGGCGTGTCATGGATCCGCGCTTTCCATCGACGAATTCAAAGGAAACCGATTGCTTCCTGTGGTCTGATGCTAACTGCTCAACATAGTGCGCATACCATTGATTCGAGTCGCCGAGCCTTTGACTGAGCTCATGGAGTTCGGGAACCAACTCGGTATTTGTCGAGCAGTGAGGCACAGGGGCGTCGAGAAGACGCGCCCTGAACATCTCTTCCACTCTGATTATGTGATTTAGCTGCTGCGATGCGAACGCAACGGTGGAGGGGAACTCTATCGCGTTAATACTTCTTATCGCATCCAGCGTGCGCTGATCAGCCCACCGCTTGTAATTGAACGCTTCAATAAGCATGTGACCACCCCAAAAAAATCTGACGACGCCGAAAGAAAAAAACATCGGGCTTGCAACGCGCCAGTATTCAAATGGAGTGGTAATTTGACCGGCCGGTTTTGCCCAATTGCCGACGATCATACAGGAATATTGACTGTCCGTTACCCCGGAGCAGCGGACATTCGAGGGGCATCGATTATCGGCGCCTTACAGCTATTTGCCATGCGTCGCCCCGCCAATTTCCCACCCCGAGCTATTCTCCGAACCGTCCGGCGCGGAAGTCCTCAAACGCTTCAACCAGCTCCGCCTGCGTATTCATGACAAACGGCCCGTGCTGCGCGATGGGCTCGTTCAATGGACGTCCGGCGATGAGGATGACGCGGCTCGCTTCGCTGGCGTGGATCTGCACGCCGTCCGCGCCCGCCGTGTTGGCCAGGATCGCCATGCGCGTGCTCGGCACGGCCTTGTCGCCGACGCTGACAGCGCCGCGGAAAGTATAGAAGAAGGCATTATGCCCCTCCGGCAGCGCCTGGCTGTAGCTGGCGCCGGCCGGCAGGTCGATGTCGAGGTAGATCGGCTCGGTCACTTCGCGCTGCACCGCGCCGTCCACGCCGTGGCTGCTGCCGGCGATTACTTGCACGGTGACGCCTCCATCCGTCGTAAAGCGCGGGATGTCGGCATTGACGAAGTCGCGATACCAGGGCTTGCGCATTTTGTCGCGCGCCGGCAGGTTCAGCCACAGCTGGAAGCCTTCCATGACGCCTTCTTCCTGCTCCGGCATTTCCGAGTGGATCACGCCGCTTCCCGCCGTCATCCATTGCACGCCGCCGCTGCTTAGCAGGCCTTCGTGGCCGGCGCTGTCCTTGTGGCGCATGCGCCCGGCGATCATGTAGGAGACGGTTTCAAAGCCCCGGTGCGGATGTTCGGGGAAGCCGGCCAGGTAGTCGTTCGGCTTGTCGCTGGCGAAGGCGTCGAGCATCAAAAACGGGTCGAGGCGGCGCTGCAGCGATTGCGTCAGCACGCGGTTGATCTTGACGCCGGCGCCGTCCATCACGGCCTGTCCGGCGATGACGCGCTCGATTTCGCGTCCATGTTGCAGTGGTGTGTTTGCTGTCATGGTGTTCTCCCGTGTGTGAAGCCGCGCCTGATGCCGCCGGCTATGCGTCGCCGCCGACCGGCGATTGACCCGGCGCCATTGGCGCCGGTTCCCGAACCGGATTTATACCAGTACGGCGTTGATGTCGGCGTCCGCTTGCGCTTGGGCGCGGGCGACGGCTTCCGGACCCATGCCCATGCCTTCGGCGTAGATGAATTGCACGTCCGTCAGGCCGAGGAAGCCGAGGAAGGTTTTCAGGTACGGCACTTGCGAGTCGCTGGCGCCGTCGCGGTGCATGCCGCCGCGGGCCAGGGTGACGTAGACTTTTTTGCCGGTCAGCAGGCCGACCGGGCCGGTTTCCGTGTATTTGAAGGTGACTTGGGCGCGGGCGATGGCGTCGAACCAGCTTTTCAGTTGCACGGTGATGCCGAAGTTGTACATCGGCGCGCCGATGACGATGACGTCGGCCGCCTGCACTTGGGCGATCAGGACGTCGTCCAGGGCGACGCGGGCCGCTTGTTCGGCGTTGCGCTGGGCGGCCGGCGTGAACAGGGCTTGCAGGGCGGCTTCGTCGATGCTCGGGTGCGGCTGCGAGGCCAGGTCGCGGCGGATGACGGTGGCGCCGGGCGTGGCGGCGCTCAGGCGGGTGACGATGGCGTCGGCCAGACGGGTCGATTCGGATGCGGTGCTGCGGGCGCTGGAATTGATTTGCAGGATGTTCATGGTGTGTTCTCCGTCGTGTGGGTTTGGTGCTGCGATGGGAGAACTTTATCAGTTCCAAAATCAATCCGGAAGGCGTTAAAATGGATAACATTAAACCGTTAATGGAACAATCTTATGGATCTGGACCCGAGTGACCTTTTGCTGTTCGCCCGCATCGTCGAGTGCGGCAGCTTCAGCCGCGCCGCCGAGCGCGTCGGTTTGCCGAAGTCGACGGTGTCGCGCCGCATCACTTTGCTGGAGGCGAAGCTGGGCGAGCGTCTGTTGCAGCGCACGACGCGCAAGCTGGTGCTGACCGAGTTCGGCGCCAGCCTGCTGGAGCACGCGCGCAAGGTGGCCGAGGAGACGGCGGCCGCGTCGGCGCTGGTGCAGCACCGCCAGTTGGCGCCCAGCGGGCGTCTGCGCGTGTCGATGCCGGCCGATTTCGCCAATCTGGCGATGGGGCCGGTGTTGGCCGCCTTCATCAAGCGCTATCCGGAAATTTCCCTGGAGCTGGATTTGTCGCCGCGGCGGGTCGATCTGGTGGCGGAGAATTTCGATCTGGCCATCCGCATGGGCGCCTTGCCGGACGACGCCACGCTGGCGGCGCGGCCGGTGAATTTCAGCACCTTGGGCCTGTACGCGGCGCCCGCCTATGTGAGCGTGCATGGTCTGCCCGAGCATCCCGATGATTTGTTCGCCCACGATTTGTTGAGTCTGCCGCCGGCGGTGAACGGCTTGGCGCGCTGGGTTCTGACGCGCGGCAAGACGCGCTGGACGCGCGATCTGCCCACGCGCCTGCTGGCCAATTCGCCCGAGTTGCTGGTGCGCATGGCGGGCACCGGCGTGGGCATCGCCGCCAGCACCGAGCGCCTGGCGCGCGATTATCTGCGCAGCGGCGCTTTGGTGCGGGTGTTGCCGGACTGGTGTTTTCCCACTGTGACGGGCTGGGCGGTGTTTCCCGGCCGGCGCCTGATGCCGGCCAAGACGCGCGCTTTCCTCGATATGATGGATGAGTTGCTCGACGCCAGCGTCAGCGTCTGACGGTTAGGGCTCGTAAATAAATAACTTGACGTTTTGGCGGTCAGGACGGGATGCCATGCAAGGCGTTCGCCGCGCCGCAGTGCGAGCACTGCAAGCGACGAACAACGCAGCAGGGCGCCCGTCCTGGCCAAACAAAATGTTCAAGTTATTTGTTTGCGAGTCCTTAGCCCAGCGTGGCCATGCTTTCTCCCAGCCGCACGGCACCGGCCGGTTGCCAGGCGGAATTGAATTGCAGCGTGTCTTTCGGGAACAGCATGACGACGGTGGAGCCGAGCAGGAAGCGGCCCAGTTCTTCGCCTTTTTTCAGGCGGATGTCGCGGTCGGCGTAGGTCCAGTTGCAGATCTTCGCGGCGCGCGGCGGGTTGACGACGCCGTGCCAGACTGTCGCCATGCTGCCGACGATGGTGGCGCCGACCAGTGTCATGACGAAGGGGCCGTTGGTGGTGTCGAAGACGCAGACGACGCGTTCGTTGCGGGCGAACAGGCCGGGGATGCCGCGCGCCGTCGTCGGGTTGACCGAGAACAGTTCGCCGGGGATGTAGATCATGCGCGTCAAACGGCCGTCGCAGGGCATGTGGATGCGGTGGTAGTCGCGCGGGCTCAGGTAGAGGTTGGCGAAGCTGCCGTGCTGGAATTGCGCCGCCAGTGCGCTGTCGCCGCCGAGCAGGGCGGTGGTGCTGAAGTCGTGGCCCTTGGCCTGGAAGATCTGGTCGTCGCGGATGGCACCGAACTGGCTGATGCGTCCGTCGACGGGGCAGATGTAGTCGGCCGCCGCCAGCGGGCGCGCGTCCGGGCGCAGCGCGCGCGTGAAGAAGTCGTTGAAGCTGGCGTAGTTGGCGATGTTCGGGTCGAGCGCCTCGTCCATGTTGACGTTGTAGCGGCCGACGAACCAGCGTATCAGCCGGGTGGTCATGGCACCGCCCTTGGCGCCGGCGACGCGGCCGGCGAAGTTGGTCAATGCGCCTTTGGGGAGCAGGTACTGCGGCAATACGGCTAAACGATCGGACACGGTGGGAACCTCTGACAAAAACGAACTCGAATTATAACGGTGCGGTGCCGGACGGGGCGGAAATCCGCGCCGACGTTTGTTGACTCAAAAGGAATATTTCTTTTAAAGTAAGACGGGGCGGCGAATTTGAAGGACAATACCGCACCTTCAGTTATTGCCATTGCACACTATGCCTTCCCGACTTCTTTCTTTTCGTTTGACGCTGGCCGCCGCCGCGGTCCTGGCCGCCTGGAGTGTCCACGCCGAGCAGGCGCCCGTGGCGCCGGAGCCGGCCCAGCAAACGCCCGTCGCGCCGGAGGTGGCCGAGCGCGCCCCGGTCAGACTGGAAGAGCCGGCCCCTCCGGCGATGCAGAAGATCGAGGTCAAGGGTTCCACCACCGCCTATGATCCGCGCCGCGACGACACGGCCAGCAAGATGGTCGTCGGCAGCGAGGAAATCCTGCGCTACGGCGACACCTCGGTGCTGGATGTCTTCAAGCGCCTGCCGGGCATCACGGTGAACGGCGCGTCCGGGCGCGGCGGCGGCGAAGTCCGCATGCGCGGCCTGGGCGGCGGTTATACGCAGATCCTGCTCAACGGCGAGCGCGCGCCGGCCGGTTTTTCCATCGATTCGCTGGCCCCCGACGCCATCGAGCGCATCGAGGTCCTGCGCGCGGCCAGCGCCGAATTCAGCACGCAGTCGATCGCCGGCACCATCAATATCGTGCTCAAGAAGGCGATCCAGAACGCCCAACGCGAGCTGAAACTGTCGCGCGCCGACGCCGGCACGTATCAGACCAGTTACGGCAATCTGCAATTGTCCTGCCGCGACGGCGGCTTTTCCTATTCGCTGGCCGCTTCGATGTACCGCAACGATTATCACTACGACACGCCGGTCGCCGAACGCGGCAGCGACGCGCAGGGCGCGCCCTCGCTGCTGCGCGACATTCGCAGCCAGGGCCACGGCCGCAACGAGGGTTTGAATCTGGCGCCGCGGCTGAACTGGACCTTGGCGGGCGGCGACACGCTGACCTGGCAGAATTACATCAACGCGGGGCGCTGGAGCGGCACCGCGCATGATGTGGCGACGACGACCCTGGGCACGCCATCGACCTATCGACAGGAGGATCAGGAACGCTCCGGCCAGAACGCTTTCCTGCGTAGCGACCTGAGCTGGATGCATAAGCTGGAAGCCGGCGCCAAGCTGGAATTGAAGCTGGGCGGCAACGGCTTCCGCAGCAGCGGCGACACGCGCGACATCGGCGTCAATGCGCCGGGCGGCGCCGCGCGCGACAGCAGCGTGGCGGCCGTGTCGGTCGAAAAAGGCTTCAGCTCGACGGGGAAGTATTCGACGCCGTTCGGCGAGGGGCAGGCGGTGACGCTGGGCTGGGACGGCGGCGTCTCCCTGCGCGACGACGAACGCGCCCAGCGCGAGCGCGACGTGCCGGGCAGCCATCCGGTGAACAGCGACGAGGGTTTCTCCGCCAAGGTCCGGCGCCTGGCGCTGTACGGCCAGGACGAGTGGAACATGACGCCGCAGTGGTCGGTCTACGCGGGCATGCGCTGGGAAGGCGTGGACACGCGCAGCGACAGCAATGTGTATGACACGGTGAGCCAGCGCAGCAGCGTCTGGAGTCCGCTGTTCCACAGCCTGTGGAAGTTGAACAGCAAGGACCAGGTGCGCCTGGCGTTGACGCGCACCTACAAGGCGCCGGCCACGTCGAGCCTGATCCCGCGCCGCTTCACCTCGGCCAACAACAGCCAGACCGAGCCGGACCGCCGCGGCAACCCGCACCTGAAGCCGGAACTGGCGCTGGGCCTGGACGCGTCCTACGAGCATTACTGGGGCGAGGGCGGCTTGCTCAGCGCCAGCGCGTCCATGCGCCGCATCGACGGTTACACGCGCCAGGGTTTGCTGTTCGAGGACGGGCGCTGGCTCTCGACGCCCGTCAACGCGGGGCAGGCGCTGACGCGCGGCGTCGAACTGGAAGCCAAGCTGCCGTTGCGCAGCCTGGTCGCCGGCGCACCGCAGCTGGACCTGCGCGCCAGCCTCAGCCGCAACTGGTCGCGGGTCGATTCGGTGCCGGGGCCGGACAACCGGCTCGGCCAGCAGACGCCGCTCAGCGCCGTGCTCGGCGCCGACTACAAGGCGGCCGGCGGTTCGCTGAGCGCGGGCGGCAGCTTTGTCTTCAAGAACGGCGGCGCGGTGCGCGTCAGCGAGCGCCAGCGCGCCTATGTCTCGGTGCGCCGCGAGCTGGACGTCTACGCGCTGTGGAAGTTCGACGCCAAGAATCAGTTGCGCATGGCCTTGTCGAACTTGCTGGCCCAGGACGAGTACAGCGAAAGCAGTTACAGCGACGCCAGCGGCGTATTGACGCGCAACTCGACGACGGCCGGCCGGGTGCAGGCCCGGCTGACGATGGAAATGAAGTTTTAGGCCTTACCGCCGGCGTCAAAAAACCGGGAAAAACCAGGGACAGACTGAGGTAACCCCGGTTTTACACAGCACGGCGGGATTGGTATCAGGATGGATCGTCACGCCCAGCCAGGCAATCTGGCGCAACTCAGCTTCGTCTGAGCCATTGATGCTTCCACGGTATCCGAATTTCCACTCATTCTTGTTTTTTTGGATTCCTCTTGATAGGACGCAAACGGGAATTATTTCCATCTGTCACTATTGCCGCAGTGCACAAGAGTTGTTCAAAAATATAGTTGGCGTACGGGCGAGTCTTCGGTTCTCCATTCGGACGATCCGGAGCAGACACCATCGTTGACGCGCCGTGCAGGACTGTTTGATCAACTTGGATATTAAAAGATGTGTAGCAGACGATGCCCGAAGCGCCGGTTCCGGTACTCATTGTTGTTTTGCATGTCCATTCCCTGCCTGGCCTGGAGGCCCGCTTGCGCGCAAGACCTGAGCGCATTGTCGCTGGACCAGCTCCTCAACATCGAGGTGGTGACCGCGTCGAAATTCGCCCAGAAGGTCAGCGAAGCGCCGTCATCGGTCACCGTCGTCACTGCGGAAGAGATTGCGACCTATGGTTATAGAACCCTGGCCGATCTCTTGCGCGCCGTGCGTGGCGTGTATGTCGCGTACGACCGCAACTACAGTTATCTGGGCACCCGAGGTTCGGGGCATCCGGGGGATTTCAATTCCCGCGTCCTGCTGCTGGTGGATGGGCAAAGGCTCAATGATTTGATTTATGACCAGGGCTCGATCGGCAGCGAGTTCCCCATCGATATGGAGTTGATTGAACGCGTGGAATATGTGCCGGGGCCGGGTTCCGCGATTTACGGTAGTAGCGCTTTTTTCGGCGTCATCAACGTCATCACCAAGAGCGGTAAATCGCTGGGCGGCGCCATGGCTTCGGTCGAGGCGGCCAGTTATGGCGCCAGGAAGGCCCGCTTCAGCTATGGACGGCGTTTTGACAACGGCGCCGATCTCTTGCTCAGCCTGTCGGGCTTCCATAGCGCCGGCCAGAATCCCTATTTCCCCGAATTCGATGACGCCGCCAGCAACCGCGGTGTTGCGAAGGGCCTTGATTACGATCGCTACAAGCGGTTTTTCATGAAATACAGCTATGGCGACCTGACACTTGAAAGCTATTTCGGCGAACGGACCAAGGGTGTGCCGACGGCATCGTATGGCCAGCAATTCAACGATGCGCGCAGCCTCACCGTGGACAAGTATTTTTCCGCCACCGCGGCGTATCGCACGAGCTGGTCGAATACGCTGGACGTGTCGGCGAGCCTTAATTTCACCCAATACAACTATACCGGCGACTCCGTGTTCCAGTCCGATGGCGCGGTCAACCGCGACATCGGCCACAGCGGCGCCTTGAGCGGCGAAATTCGCGTTTTGAGCAAATCATTTCACAATCACACGCTGGTGTATGGCCTGGAAGTGATGGACGGCTTGAACCGCACCCAGCGCAATTACGAAGTCGATCCGTATGCATCGAATCTCGACGTCAACGTCCTCAAAAAAGGCTACGCGGTCTACCTGCAGGACGAGTTCCGCCTGAGCGATGCCCTCATCGTCAATTTGGGCTTGCGTCACGATCGCGACGGCGACGGCGCGCATTCCAACAGCCCGCGTCTGGCCTTGATTTACAAGGCGACCCCGGATATCACGGCGAAATTCGTGTACGGCACGGCATTTCGCTCGCCGAACGCCTATGAACGATATTACGGAGACAATGGCACAAGCTATAAGAGCGTTCCGGGCCTGGTGGCGGAGAACATCAAGACTTTCGAATTCATCACGGAATATCTGTACCGCCAGGATTTCAAAAGCAGTATTTCAATCTTCAATTACAAGCTCACCAAGCTGATATCGCTGGCCACGGATCCGGCCGACGGTTTGCTCTACTACACAAACATCGATGCCGCCTCGTCGAGGGGCGTCGAACTGGAAGCCGAGCGTCTTGTCGCCGGCGGCGCCCGCATCAAGGGCAGTGTCAGTTTCCAGGCGGCCCACAACGACCACACCGGCGCCTGGCTGAGCAATTCCCCGCGCACCTTGGCGAAGCTGAACTACAGCCAGCCCATTTTCGCCGACGCCGCCCGCATGGGGCTGGAAGTGCAGTACACGAGCCGCCGCAAAACGGTGCTGGAAAGCGAGATCGGCGGCTTCGCGGTCGTCAATTTGACTTTCTCCAAGGTGAAACTCGGCAAGCACGCGGAGCTGTCCGCCAGCATTTACAATTTATTCAACAAAAATTATGCGGACCCACCCAGCGATGAGCACTTCGACAACAGCTCGCCGCCGCGTTATCTGCAGTCCATACGCCAGGATGACCGCGTCGTTCGCGCCAGTCTAAGCTACCGGTTTTGAGTTGCCATGGGATTCGCGCTCAATCCATGTCGCGTGGGCCTGATCGTGGCGCTCTTGTCGGCAGTGTGTTCATTCGGCCGCACGGCGCCGCTGGCCGGGGCCGAATATGCCTTGAAGGCCGCCTTCATTTATAACTTCGCGATGTTCACCACATGGGCCGAGAAGAGCGACAAGACCCTCATCCTGTGCATATTCGGCCGCGATCCGTTCGGCCCCGCCATCGACGTCCTCGAAGGAAAAGAGATCGGTAACGCGAAGCTGTCGATCCGGCGCCTCCGCAGCGGCGGCGAGGCCAGCCAGGCTTGCCAGATCGCCTACATCAGCGAGGCTGAAGTCGACAACTATCTTGACCACGTCGGCGCTCTGCGGGACGGCTCGGGGGTGCTGACGATTTCGGAAAAGGAAGGCTCGGCGCGCCAGGGGATCATCATCGAGTTGACCTCGGAGGACAAGAAAATCGGCTTCGAATTCAACCGGGAGGCCGCTCGCCTCAACAACGTGCAGATCAGTTCGAAACTTTTGCGCATCGCCAGAAAGGTTTATTGAGCATGCCGATCAAGCCCAACATTGCCTGGATCCACCGGCAGCCTGTTGCAGTCCAGTTGAAACTGGCCAATCTTTTGACGATAGGCGGAGTCATATTTCTGGCCGGGATACTGCTGCTCGCCATTCAGGTTTATCTGGCCGGCGTAACGCTGCTTGAGCAAACCCGCACGGAAGCGCACATGACCAGTGAAAACCTGACGGCGGCGATGGTCTTCAATGACCGCCAATCGGGTATGGAGATTCTGGCTTCGCTCAGCGCGTTTACAGAAATTTCGAACGCAACTGTGTACGATGCCCAGGATCAGGTGTTCGGGATGTATTCCCGTCACGCAGCACGGAACGGCGCCATCCGCCCGATTTCGCGCAGCGATAGCTATCAATTCAGCGCGGACCGGCTCGAGGTGGTGCAGCCCTTCAAGTACCAGGGCCGCTATCTGGGCAGCATCTATATGGTTGCGGATCTCGGCACCGTGTATCGCCGCCTGGCGTGGTATGTGGTCCTGGTGACGCTGGTGATGCTGATGAGCCTGGCGCTGGCGCATCTGGTCCTGATCCGCTTGCAGCGAGTCGTCACCGGCCCGCTGCGGGCATTGGCGCAGACCAGCGAGCTGATTTCCACTCAAGGCGACTTTTCGATACGCGCGAAAGTGAATGTGTCCGCCGACATCGGTCTGCTGGCCACGGCGTTCAACACGATGCTCGACCGGATCGAGAAGCGGGAGTCGGAACTCAAGGGCGAGATCATCGAGCGTGAGCGCGCCGAAGCCAAGCTGGACCGATTGGCGCATTTCGACAGCGTCACCGGTTTGCACAACCGCCATTTTTTCAATGAACGGCTGAGTTCCGCGGTCGCCAGGGCGCAGGTTCTGAACGAGCGGGCCGTCGTCATGTTCATCGATCTGGATAATTTCAAGAGCATCAACGATACGCTCGGCCACGACACGGGGGACGAATTGCTGCGCATCGTTTCGCGGCGCCTGGAAAGCAAGCTGCGCGCCGAGGACACGATTTCGCGCATAGGCGGGGACGAATTTTCCATCATCCTTGAAAATGTGTCCGATCCGGCGGTCGCGCCCTTGGTGGCGCAGCAATGTCTGGCGTCCTTGGCCGAGGTCATTTTAATCAACGGCCACGAGATCTACATTACCGCCAGCATGGGCATCACCGCCTGTCCCGATGATGCCGTCGACATGCACGCCTTGCTCAAGTATTCCGACATGGCCATGTATTGCGCCAAGAATTCCGGCAAAAACGCCTACAAGGTCTTCACCTCGGACATGCGCGGCGAGGTCCAGGATCGCTTTGCCATGCATGGCAATTTGCGGCGGGCGCTGGAACGCGATCAGTTTGTCCTGCACTACCAACCACAAATCGAATTGCTGTCGGGACGCATTTCGGGAGTGGAGGCACTCTTGCGCTGGATACATCCGGACCTCGGCACCATCAATCCCCTTGAGTTCATCCCCATCGCGGAAGAAAGCGGATTGATCATCCCGATCGGCAACTGGATATTGCGCAGCGCATGCGGACAGTTGAAAATCTGGCACGATATGGGCTTGACGCATTTGCGCATGGCCATCAATCTTTCCGGGCGCCAGCTCAAGGAGGAAACGTTTGCCGAAAACATTTTTTGCATCATTCGCGAGACCGGGGTCGTGCCGCATGCGCTCGAACTTGAACTGACCGAGAGCATGTTGATGGACGCCACCGACGCGACGATTGAAAAACTGGGCGCGCTCAGGTCGGCCGGCATACGCCTGGCCATCGACGACTTCGGCACCGGCTATTCGTCCATGAGTTATCTCAAGTTGTTTCCGATTAGCACGCTGAAGATCGACAAGAGCTTCGTGCGCGACCTGCCGGCGAATACCCAGGATGCGGCCATCGTCAAGGCCATCATATCGATGGCCCGGAGCCTGAATCTGCATGTCGTGGCGGAAGGCATCGAGACGGCGGGGCAGGAAGAGCTGCTGATGGCGAGCGGATGCGACAGCGGCCAGGGTTTCTTTTACAGCAAGGCGGTGCCGGCACAGCAGATCGTCCGGCTGGTCGCGGAGCAGGATTCTTTGATGCAAAAAGGGCGGGATTTGCTTCCCCCTCAAGAACATCGCCCGCCCGCCTCGCGCGAAACAGTCTGGGATTGAGGTGGCCGCTGGCGGACGCGATCTTCGGGTTCCCGGCCACGCCGCAAGGGGCGGGCGGCTGACGGTGTGCGCATGTCGCCGGGCAACAAGCCGGCGGGAGGAATACTATGTTCCGGCGGAATCGACGGCGTCCCGCGCGACGTCCGCGCGCGTAACCTGGGTCGAAAACAGATAGCCCGCCCCATACACGGTGCGTATCAGTTTCGGATTCTGCGGATCGATTTCCAGCTTGCGGCGCAGGCGCGAGATGCGCACGTCGATGGTCCGGTCATAGGGCGCGCCCTCGCGCTCATTCAACAGTTGTTCGCGCGTCAGGATGCGGTTGGGGCGCGCCAGGAAGGCTTTCAACAATTGCGCCTCGGCGGTGCTGAGGTTCGATGCCTGGCCGTCGGATCCGGTCAGCACATTGTTGTTGAGGTTGAAGCGCCAGCCCGAGAACAGCACCACGTCGTCGTCGTGCGCCTGTCCGGCGGCCGGGGCGGCGCCGACGCGGCGCAGGATGCTGCGCACGCGCGCCACCAGCTCGCGCGGGTCGAAGGGCTTGGCCACGTAGTCGTCGGCGCCCAGTTCCAGGCCCAGGATGCGGTCGCCCGCGTAGTCGCGTCCGGTCAGGATCAGGATGCCGCAAGCATGTTTGGCCTGCAGTTCGCGCACCAGGTCCATGCCGTCCATGTCCGGCAGGCCCAGGTCGACGATGCACAGGTCGGGCGCGCGCCGCTCGATGTTGCGCAGCAGTTCGGCCGCGCTGCGGCTCACCTGGACCTCGAAGCCGAAGTCGCGCAGCGTCATGTCGACCACGCGCGCCACTTCGGGGTCGTCCTCGACCAGGTAGACGCATTTTCCGGCGGGGTGGCGGCCGCCGCTCATGCCATGCGCTCCGCCAGCGCGCGCCGCAGCATGAGCTTGCTGAACGGCTTTTGCAGCACCGGAGGGTCGCCGTCGCAGGCCTCGTGCGCCGAGGCCTCGTGCGCCGAGGCCTCGTGCGGATAGCCGCTGATGAGCAGCAGCGCGATGTGCGGATAACTGGCGCGCACGCTGCGCACGATTTGCCGGCCGCTCAGGCGGCCGGGCAGGGCGATGTCGGAAATGACGACGCCGATGTCGGGCACGCTGTCGAGCATCGCGATGGCGTCCGCGCCGTCGCCGGCCTCCAGCACCGGATAACCGAGTTGCATCAGCTGGCCGCGGATCAGCATGCGCACATCGGCGTCGTCCTCCACCAGCAGCACCAGGGCCTTGTGGCGCGCCGGGTCCGGCGCCGCCTCCGCCGGCGCCGGGGCCACGGCCGGGGGCGCGGTGCAGCGCGGCAGCAAGAGGCGCACCGTCGTGCCCTGGCCGGCGGCGCTGTGGATGCTCACGCCGCCCTCCGACTGCTTGGCGAAGCCGTACACCATCGACAGGCCCAGGCCGTTCCCGGCGCCGAAGCGCTTGGTGGTGAAGAAGGGCTCGAAGGCGCGCGCCAGGGTCTTCTGCGACATGCCGGCGCCATTGTCGCTGACCGATATCTGGATGTAGTAGCCGGGCAGCATATCGAGTGCGCCGCCCTCCTGCTCGCCCACCGTGCGCGGCGCGATGTCGATGCGCAGGGTGCCGCCGCCGGGCATCGCGTCGCGGCCGTTGAAGGCCAGGTTGAGCAGGGCGTTTTCCAGCTGGTGCGGATCGGTCAGCGCGAAGGCCTCCGGCGCGCTCTGCGTGATCGCGACGGCGACGTTGTCGGGCACCGAGTGTTGCAGCAGGGCGCAGGTGGCGGCCACCAGTTCGCCGACGTTGACCGGGCAGGGCGTCAGCGGTTGCTGGCGGGCGAAGGCCAGCAGGCGCTTGATCAGCGCCGCGCCGCGCTTGGCCGCGCTCAGCGCCGGCGCCACGCACTGCGCCGTGGCGGGCAGGGGATCGTGCTCCATCAGCGCGGCCAGGTTGCCGATCACGACGGTCAGCAGGTTGTTGAAGTCGTGCGCCAGTCCGCCCGTGAGTTGCCCCACGGCCTCCATCTTTTGCGCCTCCAGCAGCGCGGCCTGGGCGCTGGTGAGTTCGGAAATGTCGATCGACAGCACGAAGCAGCCCAGGACCGCGCCGTCGGCGTCGAATTCCGGCACGATGGTGCTGCGCGCATGGACGCTCGGGCCGTCGGCCCTTTCCATCGCATATTGGTAGCTGACTTGCTCGCCGCGAATGGCGCGCGCGATGTAGGGCAGCACATCGAGGTAGATTTTCTCGCCCACCACTTGTTCGATCGAGCGGCCCACGATGCCGCTCTTGAGATGGTCGAACCACTCGGCGTAGCGCTGGTTGGCGTAGCGGTAGATCTGGTCGCGGTCGAAATAGCCGATCAGGGCCGGCACGCTGTCGGTGATCAGCCTGAGCCGTTCCTCGCTGAGGCGCAGCGCCGTCGCGATGGCGCGGTTGCTGTCGCTGGCGGCGCTCAGGCGTTCGTTGCTGGCCCGCAGTTCCCGGGTGCGCTCGCTGACCCGTTCTTCCAGTTCCAGCTGGTGTTCCAGCGCCAGGCGTTCATAGCGGCGCTGCGCCGTGATGTCGGTGTAGAGCGCGACGAAGCCCTTGTCCGGCAGCGGCCCGCCGCGCACGGCGATGATTTGTCCGCCCGGGCGATGCCGTTCCGTGTTGTGCACCTCGAAGGCGCGCGCGGCGTCGACGCGGGCGCGCACCAGCTCTTCGATGTCGCCGGGGCCGTATTCGCCCCGCTCGGCGTTGTAGCGCATGAAGGATTCGAAGGAGGCGCCGACGAACACCAGTTCCTGTGGAAAGTCGAGCAGGCGCAGGAAGGCCGCGTTCCATGCGACCAGCTGGAGTTCGGAATCGAACACGGTCAAGCCCTGGTCCAGCATATCCAGGCCCGATTGCAGCAAATGGTGATCCTGGCGCTCGCGCGGCGACCAGCTTGTCGTGCTGTGCATAGTGTGACGTGCCGATCCTGGGAGTTGAGGGAGAAGGACGTGTCTGTTTCATTTTCCACGCAGCGGGGCGTGAGCGCTTCCTTCCCGGCGACGAGAAAAATCGCTCCCAAGCAGTCTGGCCGAGGGCGTAATTTTGCCTGAAACGCCATATTTCGGGACTGCGGGTCCGGCAAGGCTGCGCTGGGCTTTGTTTATTCTAGTTCATTTCTGGCCTGTGGGAGGCCGCAAACATTCGTTACATTTGGCAAAGGATTGGGCAAACTTTTATTGCAATGATGGCATGGCTGGCACCGCTGGCGGACATATCGCTGTTCTTCGCCGCACGGTATGGCTGAACGGCCAAGCGGGTGTACGCCCCATCTTAATAATAATCAGGAGACTTCCATGCACAGTACCGCCCTTGCCCCCGTTACCGAAACCAAAATCGTCATGTCCGACCCGACCGCGCTGGGCGTGTTCGGCCTGGCCATGGTCACCTTCGTCGCGGCCTCCGCGAAAATGGGTTGGACCAGCGGCACCGTCTACCTCATTCCCTGGGCTTTGTTCCTCGGTTCGATCGCGCAGGTGTGGGCGTCGAGCATCGACTTCAAGAAAAACAACTACTTCGGCGCCATCGTCCTGGGCGCGTACGGCCTGTTCTGGATCGCCGTGGCGATGCACTGGGCCATCAGCCTGGGCTGGTTCGGCGCGGTGGGCGACAAGGCCGATCCACGCCAGCTCGGCGTGGCCTGCATCGGCTACTTCATCTTCTCGCTGTTCATCATGGTCGCCGCCTTTGAAGCGAACAAGGTGTTCGCCCTGATCCTGGTGATGATCAATGTGTTGTTGCCGGCGCTGGCGCTGACCATCTTCGGCATCAACGCGCCCCTGTTCGGCATGGTCGCCGCGTATTCCGAGCTGATCATTTCCCTGCTCGGCTTCTACTGCGCCGGCGCGGTGTTCCTGAACAGCTACTTCGGCCGCGCCTTGCTGCCGCTGGGAAAACCATTCGGCTTCATCCGCAAGGGGCCGGCGCCGCGTCCGGCCGGCGACGTGCACCTGGTCGCGCCGGCCAGCGCCGCGCGCCCGTGATGTCCGATTCGTCCCGTGTCGCTTCCGATTTCTCCTTTGACAGAAAGACCGCCATCGTGTCCCCAATTTCCGTAAGCAAATCAGCCAGCCCCTACGCCCTTGGCCTGGATAAGACGCCCGCCAACTTCACCGCCCTGTCGCCGCTGAGCTTTATGGCGAAGGCGGCCGCCGTCTACCCCGAACGCATCGCCCTGATCCACGGCGCGCGCCGCATCAGCTGGGCCGACACCTACGTCCGTTGCCGCCGCCTGGCCAGCGCCTTGCTGCGCCGCGGCGTGGTGGCGGGCGACACGGTGGCGGTGATGGCGCCGAACATCCCGGCCACCTACGAAGCGAGTTTCGGCGTGCCCATGATGGGCGCGGTGCTGAACACGCTCAACATCCGTCTCGACGCCGAGGCGATCGCCTTCCAGTTGGCGCACAGCGAGGCGCGCGTGCTGTTCACTGACCGCGAGTTCAGCGCCACCGTGGCGCGCGCCCTGACGCTGCTGGAACACCCGCCGCTGGTGATCGACATCGACGACGTCCTGTGCCAGGGCGGCGACAGCCTGGGCCAGACCGAATACGAGGATTTCCTGCTCGAGGGCGACCCCGCCTTCGACTGGCAATTGCCGGGCGACGAATGGGACGCGATCACGCTCAACTACACCTCGGGCACCACCGGCAATCCGAAGGGCGTGGTCTACCACCACCGCGGCGCCTATCTGAACGCGCTCTCGAACATCGTCTCCTGGGGCATGCCCCAGCACGCCACCTATTTGTGGACGCTGCCCATGTTCCACTGCAACGGCTGGTGCTTCCCGTGGACCATGGCGGCCAACGCCGGCACCAACGTCTGCCTGCGCCGGGTCGACGCCCGGCTGATCTTCGAGGCGATCCGCGCCCACCGGGTGACCCATATGTGCGCCGCGCCCATCGTCTACAACATGCTGATCAACGCGGCGCCCACCGCCCAGGAGGCGCCCGAGCACACGGTCTGCGGCCTGATCGCCGGTTCGGCGCCGCCGGTGTCGACCATCGAAGGGATGGAGAAACTCGGCTTCGACCTGACCCACGTCTACGGTCTGACCGAAACCTATGGCCCGGCCTCGCTGTGCGCCAAGCATGAGACCTGGGCCGGGCTGCCGCTGGCCGAACGGGCGCGCCTGAACGCGCGCCAGGGTGTCGCGTCCCTGCTGCAGGAAGAGTTGTCGGTGCGCGATCCGCTCACCTTTGAACCTGTGCCCTGGGACGGCGAGCATATCGGTGAAATCATGTTCCGCGGCAACATCATGATGAAGGGTTACCTGAAGAACCCGGACGCCACGGCCGAAGCCTTCGCCGGCGGCTGGTTCCACACCGGCGATCTGGCGGTGGTCGACCCGGACGGCTATGCGCGCATCAAGGACCGCTCGAAGGATGTGATCATCTCCGGTGGCGAGAACATTTCCTCCATCGAGGTCGAGGACGTCCTGTACCGGCACGAGGCGGTCGATATCGTGGCCGTGGTGGCCAAGACCCATCCGCGCTGGGGCGAGGTGCCCTGCGCGTTCATCCAGCTCAAGCCGGGCGCCAGCGCGACGGAAGCGGAGATCCGCGCCTACTGCCGCGAACATCTGGCCCATTTCAAGGTGCCCAATTCGGTGGTGTTCTGCGCCATTCCGAAGACCTCGACGGGCAAGCTGCAGAAATTCCTGCTGCGCGAGCGGGCCAACGCGGAACCGGCGGCGGCGTGATTTGAGAGGGCGGGGCGGCGCCCGGCGGACACGCGTGCGGCGCCGGCCCGCCCGATATCGGCACACACAGAGGGAGGTTACTTTGAACATCTTGGGCGGTTACGACATCGAGGATCTCTCGATTGGCATGCATGCGACATTTTCAAAGACCATCACCGAGGCCGACATCGTCTTGTTCGCCGGCGTTTCCGGCGACAACAATGCGATCCACATCAACGAGGAATTCGCCCGGACGACGCCGTTCCAGGGGCGCATTGCCCACGGCATGTTGACGGCCAGCGTCATTTCGGCCGCCGTGGCGAACAAATTGCCGGGGCCGGGCGCGGTGTACATGAACCAGAACCTGAGCTTTCGCGCCCCGGTCCGGCCCGGCGACACCGTGCACGCCACGGTGACCGTCAGCGCCATCACGGCGGAGAAGCGCCGCGTCGTGCTGCTCACCGTCTGCCGGGTCAAGGGCCAGGTGGTGATCGAAGGCGAGGCCATGGTGAAGGTCGGCAGCTGCGCGCCCTTGCCGCCGCGCGGTGACGCCGCGGCGCGCCTGCCGGACTTGCAGCCCCAGTTCGCCTGAGTGTCCACGGCGTGCGGCGCAAGCGCGCGGCACGCCGGGGGCCTCGCGGGACGTATTTAATTTCAATTTTCAAGGAAAGAACTATGAAAGTGTTGGTACCGGTAAAACGCGTGGTCGACTACAACGTCAAGGTCCGGGTCAAGTCCGACGGCACCGGCGTGGATATCGCCAACGTCAAAATGGCCATGAACCCCTTCGACGAAATCGCGCTGGAAGAAGCGATGCGTCTCAAGGAATCCGGCAAGGTCAGCGAAGTGATCGCCATCTCCTGCGGCGTCACGCAATGCCAGGAAACCCTGCGCACGGCGATGGCGATCGGCGCCGAC
>JANXSQ010000041.1 GCA_025356595.1 Janthinobacterium sp.
TACCCCATCGGAATAAATTGTGGGCGTCTGTGGCTCTGGTCGGAGCGCTGCGGTGTTGCCCGTCCCTTGCAGTGCTCGCACTGCGGCGGAACGGGCGCCGTGCATCGCTTCCGACCAGAACCGCAGCCATCTCACAATTTATTCCGATGGGGTACTTAGACGGCGCCTGGACGGCGCTGGCCTGGAACGGCGCGGCCGCCGAGCTGTTCGCCGGCTGGCTCGATGAGGCGCCGGGCGAGCGCAATCTGTTGCGCTATATGTTCCTGCAGCCGCAGGCGCGCGAACTCATCGTCGACTGGCCGGGGCGGGCGGCGCGCTTGGTGGCCGAGTTCCGCGCCGACGCCGGCGCGGCCGTCGCCGCCGCCCCGCTGCGCGAGCTGGTGCGGGACTTGCAGGAGGAAAGCGCGGAGTTCCGCGCCCTGTGGCGCGGGCAGGACGTGCTGGGGCGCGAGGGCGGCCAGCGCCAGTTCGCCCATCCGCTGCGCGGCCCCATGAGCTTCCAGCAGCACGCCTTCCAGCCGCTCGCCCACGCCGACTGGCGCCTGCTGGTGCTACTGCCTATTCCAGACGCAGCGCCGCCAGCACCATGCGCGTGATCATCGCCTCGCCGTCGTCGAAGTCCTGGCGCCTGAGCTGCTTCTGGTCCAGCACCAGCGCCATCTGCGGCGCGAAGTCGGCGTAGGACTGCGTCATCGCCCAGATCGCGAACAGCAGGTGGGTGGCGTTGAGCGGGGCGATGCGGCCGGCGGCGATCCATTTTTCGAACACGGCGATGTCCTGGCGCAGCAGCGGCACGACGCGCTGGCGGATCTGCGCGCCGTACACCTGGGCGCCGCCGATCACCTCCATCGCGTAGACGCGCGAGGCCCACGGCTGCTCGCGCGAGAAGCGCAGCTTGGCGCGGATGTAGGCGCGCAGCATGTCGCGCGGATCCTGGCCGTCGTCGGCCAGGCTGGCCATGCGCGCCAGCCAATCGTCCAGCACCGCGTCGAGCACGCGCTGGTAGAGCGCCTGCTTGCTGGGGAAGTAGTACATCAGGTTCTGCTTCGACAGGCCGGCGCGCGCCGCGATGAGGGCCAGCGAGGCGCCTTCGTAGCCGGCTTCGGCGAACACCCGCACGGCCATGGCGCAGATCTCCGCCTCCAGCTTGTCGCGGTTCAGGACGCGCCGCTTGACGGTGGCGGCGCTCACGGCTTTGGCTGGCGGCATGGCGTTCTACCCGGGACGGATCGACTGCAGGAACGCCAGCAACTGCGGCTGGTCGGAGTAGGCGACGTTGAAGCGGAACCAGACCGTCTGCGGCGGGCGCAGCATGAAAAAATCGTTCGGCGAGAGCAGGATGCCGGACTTCAGGGCCAGGTCGGCGATGACTTTGCCGTTCCATTGCGGCGTCGGCGCCAGGTCCCAGCCGGCGCTGAGGAACATGCCGCCGCGCGGCCGCGCCAGCGGCGCCATGCCGGCCTGGCGCAGGCAGTCGAGGCTGCGTGCGCGGCCGGCGTCGAGCTGGGCGACGAGGCGCTCGAGCATGCGCCGGTAGGGCCGCGCCGAGAGCGCGTGGTAGACGGCGCGCTCGTTGATTTCCGAGGTCGTCAGGCCGGCCAGCATCTTCACCCGCACCAGTTCGTCGAGCAGCGAGGTGGAGGCCGAGATCGAGCCGACGCGCAGCACCGGCGAGAGGGTCTTCGAGAAGCTGCCGACGCGGATCACGCGGCGCAGGCCGTCCATGGCCGCCAGCGAGGCTTCGCCGCGCGCCGTCAGTTCGCGGTAGATGTCGTCCTCGACGAGCCAGAAGTCGAACTGCTCGGCCAGCGCCAGCAGGCGGTGCGCCTGGGCGTGGTTGAGCGAGGTGCCGAGCGGGTTTTGCAGCACCGTGTTGACGAACATCAGCTTCGGCTGGGTGGCGGCGGCCTGCCGCGCCAGCGCGTCGAAATCGAGGCCGGCCTCGTCGCGCGGGATGCCGACCGGGACGCAGCCGTGGTGGCGGATCAGCGACAGCAGATTGCTGTAGCCGGGGTCCTCGACGAAGACCGTGTCGCCCGGCTTGGTGAGGGTGCGCAGGATCAGGTCGAAGGCGTGGGTGGCGCCGTGGGTGAGCAGGATCTGGTCCGGCTCGACGGCGTACAGCTCGTCCGACAGGGTCGCCGCCAGGTGCTGGCGCAGCGAGGCGAAGCCGAAGGGGTGGCCGTAGCCGCGCAGCCGCGTGGCCGGGATGCGCATGGCCTGGCGCACGGCGTCGAGGATGGTGTCGGCGCCGTACATCTCCGGCGGCAGCCAGCCGGCGCCCACCGGCAGCGCCTCCGAGACGCCGGAGTACAGGTCCGGCGTGAGGGCGTCGATGGCCGTCGGGCTGGCGTGGACGGCCGGCTGCGGCGAGGCGGCCGCCTCGCTGCGGGCGACGAAGTAGCCGGAGCCGCGGCGCGAGGACAAGAGGCCCAGCGTGAGCAGGCGGTCGTAGGCTTCGACGACGGTGAAAGTGGAGACGCCGTTGCACTTGGCGAACTGGCGCACCGAGGGCATCTTGGTGCCGACGCTCAGCTCGCGTTGGCCCACCATGAGGGCGATGGCGGCGACGATCTGCTCGACCAGGCCGCCTTTCTTGCTGCGTTCTATGGCCAGCGCCGGCCAGCCGGCGCCGGCCCTGGCGTCGTCGGCGGCCTTGCAGTCGTTCATCCCGGATCCCCCTGTCGTGCGCCGAACTGTATTGTTTTCGCGACCTGTACGGTTGGGCGGTTTTGGTATTTGTGTATCTGTGCCATAGTTGGATGCCTGTCTATTATTGCATCATCATTTTGCCAATCGGTAAATTATTTTACGCCCTGTAAAAATTTCGCCCCATGAAAATGAGGCCGCTCCGTCCCCTCGTTTGCGCCGGGGGCGGACGGCGCTTCCAGCCGAAGCCAGACAATCTCAAGGAGAAATGCATGAACGAAACCCGCCCCGCTTCCATGTCCTCGTTCTGGATGCCCTTCACGAACAACCGCGATTTCAAGGCCAATCCGCGCCTGCTGGTGTCGGCCGAAGGCATGTATTACAAGGACGTCGACGGCAACGCCATCCTGGACGGCACGGCCGGCCTGTGGTGCGTGCCCTGCGGCCACGCGCAGCCGAAGATCGTCGCCGCCGTGCGCGAGATGGTCGGCCAGCTGGACTTCGCGCCGACCTTCCAGATGGGCCATCCGGCCGCCTTCGACCTGGCCGAAAAGCTGATGGAGTATACCAATCACCGCTACGGCCACGTCTTCTACACCAACTCCGGCTCGGAGGCCGTGGACACGGCGCTGAAGATGGCGCTGGCCTATCACAAGGCGCGCGGCGAGGCCGGCCGCACCCGCCTGATCGGGCGCGAGCGGGGCTACCACGGCGTCGGCTTCGGCGGCATCTCGGTGGGCGGCATCGCCGGCAACCGCAAGGCCTTCGGCCCGATGCTGGGCGGCGTCGACCACCTGCCGCACACCCACAACCTGGAAAAAAACGCCTACACCCGCGGCGAGCCGGAATACGGCAGCCACCTTGCCGACGAGCTGGAGCGCATCGTCACCCTGCACGACGCCTCGACCATCGCCGCCGTCATCGTCGAGCCGGTGGCCGGCTCGACCGGCGTGCTGATCCCGCCCAAGGGCTACCTGAAACGCCTGCGCGAGTTGTGCACCAAGCACGGCATCCTGCTCATCTTCGACGAAGTCATCACCGGCTTCGGGCGCATGACGACGCCGTTCGCGGCCGATTATTTCGACGTCGAGCCGGACCTGATGACCACCGCCAAGGGCCTGACCAACGGCGTCGTGCCGATGGGCGCGGTGTTCACCAAGAAGCACATCTACGATGCCTTCATGGACGCGCCGCCCGGCATCGAGCTGTTCCACGGCTACACCTATTCCGGCCATCCGCTGGCCTGCGCCGCCTCGCTGGCGACGCTGCAGGTGTTCGAGGAACAGAAGATCCTCGAGCACGCGCAGGGCGTGCAGGCCTACTGGGAGGACGCGGTGCATTCCCTGAAGGGGCTGCCGCACGTGATCGACATCCGCAGCATCGGCCTGATCGCCGGCATCGAGCTGGCCGGCATCCCCGGCAAGCCCGGCGCGCGCGCCTTCAACGCCTTCAAGCAGGCCTTCGCCGACGGGATACTGATCCGCACCACCGGCGACATCATCGCCCTGTCGCCGCCGCTGGTGCTGGAGAAACAGCACATCGACGAGTTGTTCGGCAAGCTCGCCAAGGTGCTGAAGAATCTGGATTGAGCGGCGCGCCCATGGAGCCGGGTTGGAGCCCGGATTCCGGCCCGCCGCCGACGCTGCAAACATACCTATAAAAACAGGAGAGCAGCATGCTAGTAGGCGTTCCGAAAGAGATCAAGAACCAGGAGTCGCGCGTCGGCCTGACGCCCGGCAGCGTGCGCGAGCTGACCCTGCGCGGCCACCGGGTGCTGGTGCAGAAGGGCGCCGGGCAGGCCATCGGCCTGGGCGACGCCCTGTATCTGGCGGCCGGCGCCGATATCGTCGAGACGGCGGCGGAGATCTTCGCCCGCGCCGACATGATCGTCAAGGTCAAGGAGCCGCAGCCGCAGGAGTGCGCCATGCTGCGCGAAGGGCAGATCCTCTACACCTATCTGCACCTGGCCGCCGACGCGCCGCAGACCGCCGCGCTGGTGGCCAGCGGCGCCGTCTGCATCGCCTATGAAACCATCACCGGCCACGGCGGCGGCCTGCCGCTGCTGGCGCCGATGAGCGAGGTGGCCGGGCGCATGGCGATCCAGGCCGGCGCCGCCCACCTGGAGAAATCCAAGGGCGGCATGGGCCTGCTGCTGGGCGGCGTGCCGGGCGTGGCGCCCGCCCACGTCGCCATCCTCGGCGCCGGCGTGGTCGGCAGCAACGCGCTGCAGATGGCCGTCGGCCTGGGCGCGCGCGTGACGGTGCTGGACAAGAACGTCGACCGCCTGCGCCAGCTCGACCTGGTCTTCGGCAACCGCATCGTCACGCAGTTCTCCAACGCCCAGTCGATCGAGGACGCGGTGCTGGAGGCGGACCTGGTGATCGGCGGCGTGCTGGTGCCGGGCGCCGCCGCGCCGAAGCTGGTCACGGCGGCCATGATCGCGCGCATGAAGCCGGGCGCGGTGGTGGTCGACGTCGCCATCGACCAGGGCGGCTGCTTCGAAACCTCGCACGCCACCACGCACGCCGATCCGACCTTCCTGGTCGGCGAGGTGGTGCACTACTGCGTGGCGAACATGCCGGGCGCGGTGGCGCGCACCTCGACCTTCGCGCTCAACAACGCCACCATCGGCCACGCGCTGGCGCTGGCCGACAAGGGCTGGCGCCAGGCCCTGCGCGACAATCTGCACCTCAAGCACGGCCTGAACGTGTGCCTTGGACACATCACCTATGAAGCGGTGGCCAGCGACCTGGGCTACCTGTACGTGCCGGCCGACAGCGCGCTGGCCTGAACCTATTCCCCTCCCTATTTAAAGAGAACATCATGAGCGATCTCGACACCATTACCCACTTCATCAACGGCGCCCGCGTCGATACCGGCAGCGGCCGTTACGCCGACGTTTACAACCCGGCGCTGGGCGAGCCTGTGGCGCGCGTCGCGCTGGGCACGGCCGAGGATGTCGGCGCCGCCGTGGCCGCCGCCGCCGCCGCCTTCCCTGCGTGGTCCGCCACGCCGCCCTTGACGCGCGCCCGCGTCCTCTTCAAATACCTGCAGTTGTGCCAGCAGCACGTCGACGATTTCGCCGCCATGCTCACGCGCGAGCACGGCAAGACCTTCTCCGACGCCCAGGGCGAGGTGGCGCGCGGCATCGAGATGGTCGAATTCGCGGTCGGCATTCCGCAATTGCTGAAGGGCGAATTCACCGACCAGATCTCGCGCGGCATCGACGCCTGGTCGATGCGCCAGGCGCTCGGCGTGGTGGCCGGCATCACGCCGTTCAACTTCCCGGTGATGGTGCCGATGTGGATGTTCCCGGTCGCCATCGCCTGCGGCAACACCTTC
>JANXSQ010000085.1 GCA_025356595.1 Janthinobacterium sp.
AGCCTTCGATGCACTTGGGTTGGTTTCGCTGTTAGATACTCAGCAGCGCTTCCAGTTTGTTAAATGAACCGCCGTATGCGGAACCGCACGTACGGTGGTGTGAGAGGGCGACGGGGGTAACTCCGTTCCCTACTCGATGTCGCCCTGCGGTGCCGCCGCGATGCCGCGGGCGGCCTGCGCGCGGCTGAGGTACTCTATTGTTTTTCCAAAAACTCCATTCCATCGCACCCATGAAAAATTCTCCGAGATTGCGCCTCGCGGCGGCCGCCCTGGCCCTGCTGATGGCCGGTTGCGCCAGCCGCGGCGGCGCGCCGGTCGACATCAACCTGGTGGCCCTGAACGACCTGCACGGTAATCTGGAGAGCAGTAAATTCACCTATACCAGCGTGCTGGACCGCACCCCGCACACCATCCAGGCCGGCGGCCTCGACACCGTGGCGGCGGCCCTGCAGGCCTGGCGCCTGGAGGACAAGGACTTGCTGCTGGTCGGCGCCGGCGACCTGGTCGGCGCCAGTCCGGCGCTGTCCTCGATGTGGGCCGACGAGCCCAGCATCGCCGCGCTGAACCTGCTGGGCATGCGCGCCACGTCGGTGGGCAACCATGAATTCGACCAGGGCCGCGCCGAGCTGCTGCGCCAGCAAAACGGCGGTTGCGCCTCGCCGCGTCCGGAGAAGGCCTGCAAGTACGCGCCCGCCTACGACGGCGCGCGCTTCAGCTACCTGGCCGCGAACGTGCTCGACAAGGCCACCGGGCGGCCCTTCATGCCGGCCTACCGCATCGAGACGGCGCACGGCATCAAGGTCGGCTTCATCGGCGCCGTGCTCAAGGACACCGCCTCGGTGGTGCTGGCCTCGGGCATCGCCGGCCTCGAGTTCGTCGACGAGGCCGAGGCCATCAACCGCGTCCTGCCGGAACTGCGCGAGCAGGGCGTCGGCGTCTTCGTCGTCCTGATCCACCAGGGCGGGCACAGCGAGGACTTGTTCGACCAGCCCGATTGCCAGCACCTCAAGGGCCCCATCGTCGACGTCGTGCGGCGCCTCGATCCGGCCATCAGCGTGGTCGTCAGCGGCCATTCGCACACCGGCTACACCTGCCGCGTCGACGGCCGCCTGGTGACCCAGGCCGACATGGGCGGCCATGTGCTGTCGCGCATCCAGCTGCGCGTCGACCGGCTCAGCAACAGCGTGCGCGAGACCAGCGCGCGCAACATCGTCATGACCCAGGGCACCTACCCGGAACACGCCGCCATGAGCGACTATCTCGACGCGGTGCGCCAGCGCGGCGCGGCGCTACTGGCCCAGCCGGTGGCGCGCCTGGCCGTCGCCACGGTGACGCGCAAGCGCTCCGCCGCCGGCGAATCGGCGCTGGGTGATCTGGTGGCCGACACGGCGCTGGCGGCGGGCCGCGCGGCCGGCGCGCAGATCGCCTTCATGAACAACGGCGGCATCCGCCAGGACCTCGAGGCCGGCGCGGACCTGGTGAGCACGACGGGCCAGGCCCTGATGGTGCTGCCCTTCGCCAACAGCCTGCTCGTCATGAGCCTGAGCGGGGCGCAGATCCGCGCCCTGCTGGAGCAGCAGTGGGTGGCCGACAAGGCCGAGGCGCGCGGCCTGCTGCAGGTCTCGGACGGCTTCAACTACCGCTGGGACGCCAGCCAGCCCCAGGGCCGCCGCGTCCTGCCGACCAGCGTGCGCCTGCACGGCGCGCCGCTCGACGACGCCCGCCTGTACCGCGTGGTGGTGAACAACTTCCTCGCCGAGGGCGGCGACAGCTTCCCCATGTTCGCCCTCGGCACGCAGCGCGTCGACACGCACATCCGCGACAGCGACGCGCTGCTCGACTACCTGCGCCAGCGCGACCGCGCCGGCGCGCCGGCCGGCAGCGCGGCGCCGGCCGGGCGCATCCAGATCGTTCAATAACACTTACACGGAAAACCCTCATCATGCGTCGTTTGCTTCTCAGCGCCTTGCTCGGCGCCGCCGGCCTGGCCCGCGCCGATTTCACCATCCCCGGCTTTGAACTGGTGCACACCGCGCCGCTGGAAACCACGCTCTCGAACCCGGACCTGCGCGACCCCGTCGCGGTCTGGTCGGAACTCTTCGACGGCGCCAAGACCGACATCGCCATCGGCCAGTTCTATGTCGTCGGCAAGGCCGGCAGCGCCTTCGAGACGGTGTTCGCGCGTCTGGCGGCGGCCGGCGCGCGCGGCGTCAGGATACGCTTCCTGCTCGACCAGAAAGGCGTCGGCCTGTCCGACGCGGCCAGCATCGAACGCCTGAAGGCGATCCCGAACCTGGAACTGCGCATCATCGATTTCAGCAAGCTGACCGGCAACGGCATCCTGCACGCCAAATACCTGCTCGTCGACGGCCGCAGCGCCTACGTCGGCAGCCAGAACTTCGACTGGCGCTCCTTCGCCCACATCCACGAAACGGGCCTGCGCATCAGCGACGCCAAGATCGTCGGCCAGGTGCAGGCGATCTTCGAGCAGGACTGGCGCGCCCAGGCGCGCGCCGCCGAGGGTCTGCCGGTGGCGGCCCTGAACGCCAGGGTGGCGCCGGCAGACTACGCGCAACACGCCTTCCTGCTGGCCAGCCCGAACGCCTACAACCCGGCCGGCGTGGGCGACGCCGAAAGCGGCCTGCCGGCGCTGCTGGCCGAGGCCAAAAGCGAGGTGCGCATCCAGCTGCTCGACTACGCGCCGCTCAGCTACGGCCCGAACCGCACGCGGCCCTACTACGCGGTGATCGACAACGCCCTGCGCGCGGCGCTGGGGCGCGGCGTGAAGGTCAAGCTGATGGTCTCGAACTGGAACACGGAGGCGCCGGCGCTGGCCTATCTGAAGAGCCTCGCCATGCTGCCCGGCGTGGAGATCCGCATCGTCACGCTGCCGCAGGCGGCCGGCGGCTTCATCCCCTTCGCGCGCGTCATCCACAGCAAGACGATGGTCATCGACGGCAAGCTGGCCTGGGTCGGCACCAGCAACTGGTCGGGTGGCTATATGGACTTGTCGCGCAACCTGGAGGTGGTGATGCGCGACGAGAAAATGGCCCTGCGCCTGGCCGCGCTGCACGAGCAGACCTGGAGCTCGGTCTACGCGCAGGCGCTCGACGTCAACAAGCAGTATCCGAAACCGCGCAAGGCCAGCGCGGAATAGGCGCAGGCGCACCGGCTGCGGCAAGCGGCCGGCGCGCGGCTTTCCCGGACTCCGCGCGCGCTCGTCTCCCGCGCTTTTTGCCTATATGATGAAGGGACGCGGATACGCTCCGCGTCCCGCCATCCACGCAGCCATTCAGGAGACCGACGCATGAAAAGAATCGCGATACTCGACACCCACACCGGCGGCGAGCCGACCCGCCTGGTCCTCGACGGCGGCCCGGACCTGGGCGACGGCCCCCTGGGCGACGGCCCCCTGGCCGAACGGCTGGAGCGCTTCCGCGAGCGGCACGACAAGATGCGCTCGGCCATCGTCTGCGAGCCGCGCGGCTCGGACGTGATGGTCGGCGCGCTGCTCTGCGAACCCCACGAGCGCGACTGCGCGGCCGGCGTCATCTTCTTCAACAACAGCGCCTACCTCGGCATGTGCGGCCACGGCATGATCGGCTGCATCGCCTCGCTGGCCCATCTGGGGCGCATCGGCGCGGGCCGGCACCGCATCGAGACGCCGGTCGGCGTGGTCGAATGCGAGTTGCACGCCGACGGTAGCGTCACCGTCCACAATGTGCCGGCCTACCGCCTGCACAAGGACATCGCCGTCGAGGTCGAAGGTGTGGGCCGCGTCGTCGGCGACGTCGCCTGGGGCGGCAACTGGTTCTTCCTCGTCGCCGAACACGGCCTGCGCCTGGACGCCGACAACATCGAGTCCCTGAGCGACTTCGCCTGGCGCGCGCGGCAGGCGCTCGAGGCGGCCGGCGTGCGCGGCGCCGACGGCGCGCTGATCGACCACATCGAACTGTTCGCGCCGTCGGCCACGGTGGGCGTCGACAGCCGCAACTTCGTGCTCTGCCCCGGCAAGGCCTACGACCGCTCGCCCTGCGGCACGGGCACCAGCGCCAAAGTGGCGTGCCTGGCGGCCGACGGCAAGCTGGCCGAGGGCCAGATCTGGCGCCAGGAGAGCATCATCGGCAGCGTCTTCGAGGCGAGCTACCGGCGCGACGGCGAGCGCATCCTGCCGAGCATCCGCGGACGCGCCCACGTCAGCGCCGAAGCGACCTTGCTGCTCGACCCGAACGACCCGCTGGTCTGGGGCATACGCTAAAGCCGTCCTTTTTCGCGCCGCCCAGCGCTCAGGGTTCCGGCGTCAGGCGCAGGAAGTGGTCGAGGATGTGGAAGTGGTCCTCGAAGAATTGTTCTTCCATGGACGCCAGTTCGGCGATCGGCGTCCAGCGCGCCAGCGCCGCGTCGTCGCCCGCCGCCAGCGCCGGCAGTTGGTCCATGTTCAGGTCGAAGTAGTGGGCGTGCGTGATGGTGCGCCCGCGCAGGCTGCGCGCCGGGTGGTCGAAGACTTTGACGTCGCGCAGCGCCGCCGCCAGCGCGGCGGCCGACACGGCCAGGCCGGTCTCCTCCTGCAGTTCGCGCAGGGCGCCCTGCAGCAGGCGTTCGTGCTGTTCGACGAAGCCGCCCGGCAGCGCCCAGAGTCCCTTGCCGGGTTGTCCGCCGCGCCGGACCAGCAGGACGTGGCCGGCGCTTCGCACCAGCGCGTCGACGGTCGAGAAGATCGGCGCGTAGGGCGCGCCGCGCCACGCCGCCCGGTATGCCTTGATGGCCCGGTGCTCCCGCACCAGCGGCGCGTAGCAGGCCAGCAGGCTCCAGGCGCGCAGGTAGTGGCGCACCGCCGGCGGGATCAGCGCGGCGACCACGGCCAGCGAGATGTCGATGTCGTCGGCCTCGAACAGGACGTCGCGGATCTGCGTGGCGTGGATCTCGGCGGCGTCGCTGATGAAGATTTCCCGCCATTGCGGGAACAGGTTCAGGTAGGCGCTGGAGCTGTCCTTCAGGTAGCCGGCCAGCGCGACGCGCTGCGCGCCGGGGACGTTTTTTTCCACTTCCTGGCGCACCGCGGCGGCCCAGCGCGGGTCCTCGTAGTAGTCGCGCACGGCGACGAAGGCGACGCGCGCGCGCTGCTGCGGCGCCAGCGTGGCGGCGATCATGGCGGCGCGTTCGCGCCAGGTGAAGGGATTCTTGGCGCTGCGCGCGTGGAAGGCCGAACCGAGCACCACGACGACGCGCGGCGCGGCCTCGAGCGCCATCGCCAGCAGTTTGGCGTGGCCGTTGTGGAAGGGCTGGAAGCGGCCGATCAGGACGGCGGCGTCGGCTTGCGCAAGCTTGGGCATGGGTGGGGGCTCCGGTGTGGTGGCGGACGGTGAGACGCGATAGGGCAGTGTAAGGGCTTTCGCGCCCCTCCGCCGACCGGCGCCGCAGTGTTTGTCGCCGGCCGGCGCGCGCTTTCCGGCGCGCTTGCGGATTTTTGCTAACCTTGCTCAATTTGTTGTTTCCAGCTATTCTGGCCGGCATGCCGTCGATCGGTCGCCCCGCTGCGGGGAAGGTGGATGGCGCCGGCCCGGCGCGCGCAGCGGCATCGCCGCCGCGCTCCGGCCCGACCTGCGTTCAATCGGACAGTGTGTTGTACGTAATTACAATTACAATAATATTTAATCTAACAAAGGGAAAACCACCATGATCGATTTCAAAAAACTGGCCTTGATCGGCGCAATCGGCGCCTCGCTGTCGGCTTGCTACGTCGTGCCGATCAACCAGTCCATGCCGTCGCAGTCCGCGAACGTGCCGGCCGCGTATCCGCAAGTGGCGCTGCAAATTCCCGTCCTGACGGCGCGCCTGTACCCGACCAACGACACGGCGGCGGCCATCGGTCGCCTGAGCGGCACCATCAGCCGTCCGGAAAAAGGCCATGGCGTGTTCTCGCTGACGGCCGCCAATGAAACCTATTCGGGCGAAGCGACCCGCACCTCGAACTCGGCCAAGGGCAGCGCCAACGCCGCCGGCAACCGCGGTGGTTACATCAAGTGCGACTACGCGATGGCCAGCAGCGTCATGGGTTCGGGCGTCTGCGTCTTCTCCAGCGGCGCGCGCTTCGACATGCACATCTCCGAGTAATCGCCCGCGCGGCATCCCGAAACCAGCGCCTTCTTGCCGCTGGTTTTTTTTCGCCCATGCGGACGGCGCCGCCCGCTCAGGCCAGCGCGACGGCGATCCCCAGCGCGCGGAAGGGCGCGATCAGCGCTTCGTCCGTACCCGCGTTGACGATGATGCAGTCGACCTGGCTCAGGGGGGCGATCCGGTACGGCGAGGCCGTGGCCAGTTTCTCCGGCGAGGCCAGCACGATGGTTTTCAGGGCCGCGTTGCTGAGCGCGCGCTTCACGCCGGCCTCCTCGAAATCGCCGGTGCTGATGCCGGCCTCGGGATGCAGGCTGCTCACGCCCATGAAGTACAGGTCGGCGCGAATCTGCCCGATGGCTTCCAGCGTGGCCGCGCCGACGCCGACGATGGAGTGCTTGAACAGGCGCCCGCCCAGCATGATGACCTCGATGTGCGCGTGCCCGACCAGTTCCACGGCGATGCTCGGGCTGTGCGTGACGATGGTGGCGCGCAGCCCGGCCGGCAGGTGGCGCACCAGTTGCACGGCGGTGGTGCCGCCGTCGACGAAGACCACCTGTCCCGGCGCGATCATGGCGGCGGCGGCGCGGCCGATGGCCGGCTTGGCGTCGCTGGCGATGCGCTCGCGCGCGGCGAAGGGCGCCAGCGCCGGCGAGGCGGGCAGGGCGCCGCCGTGCACGCGCTGCAGCAAGCCCTCCCTGGCCAGTTCGCGCAGGTCGCGCCGTATGGTGTCCTCGGACAGGCTGAGTTGTTCGCTCAGGGTCTTGGCGACGATCCGGCCGTCGCGCTTGAGCAGTTCCAGCAGATGTTGTTTGCGTTGGCGTGTCAGCATGGTTTCTTTTGCATGAATAATCTTGATATTGCACGATATTGCATGATATCGTTCGCAAACACAAGCCCAAAGGAGCCTGCCATGCCGCAACACAGAGTCAAGATCCACAAGGTCGAAGTCCTCTCCGACGACTGGTATCTGCTGCAAAAAACCACCTTCGAGTATCTGCGCAGCGACGGCGCCTGGCAGACCCAGACGCGCGAAACCTATGACCGCGGCAACGGCGCCACCATCCTGCTGTACAACCGCGAACGGCGCAGCGTGGTGCTGATCCGCCAGTTCCGCTTCCCCACCTTCGGCGCCGGGCATGACGGCTTCCTGATCGAGACGGCGGCCGGCCTGCTCGACCGGGCCAGTCCGGAGGAGCGCATCAAGGCCGAGGTGGAGGAGGAAACCGGCTACCGCGTGGCCGAGGTGCGCAAGGTCTTCGAGGCCTTCATGAGTCCGGGCTCGGTCACCGAGCGCCTGTACTTCTTCGTCGCCGAATACGCGCCCGGCGAGCGGGCCGGCGCGGGCGGCGGGGTGGCGGCCGAAGGCGAGGACATCGAGGTGCTGGAGTTACCGCTGGAGGAGGCGCTGCGCATGGTGGCCGACGGCCGCATCGCCGACGGCAAGACCATTATGCTGCTGCAGTACGCGCAATTGCATCTGCTGCCGCCACCGCGCAAGGCCTCGCTGGCGATCCTGATCGCCGGCCCCTACCGCTCCGGCACGGGCGACGATCCGGCGCTGATGGCGCGCAACGTGGCGGCGATGGAGGCCTACGCGCTGCCGCTCTACGAGGCCGGCCACATGCCGCTGCTGGGCGAGTGGCTGGCGCTGCCGCTGCTGGCGCTGGCCGGCTCGACGCGGGTGGGCGACGCCGTCTACGAGCGCCTGTTCCACGCCCACGCGACGCGCCTGCTCGGCAGTTGCGACGCGGTGCTGCGCGTCGGCGGCGCCTCCGCCGGCGCCGACGCCATGGTGGCGGCGGCGCGCGCCCTCGGCCTGGCGGTATTCCATAAACTCGATGAAATCGCCGGCGTGGCGGCGCAGTGAGGAACGGCCGGGGAAGGCGATGTTCCCCGGCCGGAGAAGTCGCTTAGCGCGACTTGATGAAGGGCGTGCCGAGCGCTTTCGGCGCCACCGACTTGGCCATCAGGCCGGCCAGCACGATGACGGTGACGACATACGGCACCATCTGGATCAGCGAGCCGGGGATGCGGCCGATGCCGGGCAGGTCGACGCCCTCGATCTGGATCTGCACGGCGCCGAAGAAGCCGAACATCAGGCAGCCGAGGAAGGTGTAGACGGGCCGCCAGTTGCCGAACACCATGGCCGTCAGCGCCAGGTAGCCGGCGCCGGCCGACATGTCGCGCAGGAAGAAGCCGCTCTGCACGATGGCCAGGTAGGCGCCCGAGAAGGAACACAGCACGCCGCAGACCAGCATCGCCAGGTAGCGCGTCGCCTCGACGCTGACGCCGGCCGCGTCGGCCGCGTGCGGGTTCTCGCCGCAGGCGCGCAGGCGCAGGCCGAAGCGGCTGTGGTAGAGCAGCCAGTGGACCAGCGGCACCAGGCCGAAGGCCAGGTAGACCAGCACCGAATGGCCGCCGATCAGGTGGGCGTAGAACCAGCCGAGGAAGGGGATGTGTTCGAGGTAGGCGCTGCCGGGCAGGACCACGTCGAACAGGCGCGCCTGGCCCAGGTCGGGCGTGCGGCCGCCCTGCTGGAAGAAGAATTGCGCCAGCACGAAGGTCAGGCCGCTCATGGCGATGTTGATGGCGATGCCGGCAACCAGCTGGTTGCCCTTTTGCGTGATGCTGACATAGCCTTGCAGCAGTGCCAGCAGCACGCACACGGCCATGCCGGCGGCCATGCCGTACCACGGGCTTTGCGTGGCGAAGGCGACCGCCGCCGAGGTGAAGGCGCTGGCCAGGATCTTGCCCTCCAGGCCGATGTCGATGACGCCGCTGCGTTCGGCGAACAGGCCGGCCATGGCGGCGAAGATGAGCACCGGCGCGTTGCGCACGGTCGATACCAGGATGCTGGCGAAATGGAAGTCGTCGAATGTCATGGTGTTAGCCTTTGCGCCGCTTGAGCATGGCCGCCAGGGCCGGCGCGTAGAAGTTTTCCATCGCGCCGCAGAACAGAATGATCAGGCCCTGGATGAAAATGAAGGTTTCGGTGGGGATGTTGGGTTTTTCCAGCGACAGGTCGAAGCCGCCCTGGATCAGGGCGCCGAACAGCACGGCCGAGAGGAAGATGCCGACCGGGTGCTGGCGTCCCATCAGCGCGATGGCGATGCCGACGAAGCCGGCGCCGGCCGGGAAATTCAGGCTCAGGTAGTGGGTCGAACCCATGATGGAGTTCACCGAGCCCAGGCCGGCCAGCGCGCCCGAGAGCAGCATGACGACGATGATCATCTTGCTGATCGAGATGCCGGCGTAGTGCGCCGCGTGCTGGTTCAGGCCGGTGGCGCGCAGCTTGAAGCCCCACGCCGAGCGCGCCATGGCGACGCCATAGACGGCCAGCGCGGCGATGGCCAGCAGGAAGCTGACGTTGAGCGGGGTGTCGCCCAGCATCGGCAGCCAGGTGTTCAGGCGCGGCATGGCGCCGCTCTCGGCGAACAGGCGGCTGGCGGTGTTCTGCTCGCCGACCGGGATCAGGTATTTGACGATGACGAAGTTCATCAGGCCGGCGGCGATGAAGTTGAACATGATGGTCGTGACCACCACGTGGCTGCCGCGCTTGGCCTGCAGATAGCCGGGCAGGAAGGCCCACAGCGCGCCGAACAGGGCCGCGCCCAGCATGGCGACGGGAATCAGGGCCCAGGCCGGCAGCACGGCGTCGCAGGCCAGCATGGCCAGGGTCAGGCCCAGGCCGCCGAGGTACATCTGGCCCTCGCTGCCGATGTTGAACAGGCCGGCCTGCATCGCCAGCGAGACCGACAGGCCGGTGAAGATGAAGGTGCTGGCGTAGAACAGGGTGTAGCTCAGGCCTTCCGGATTGAGGATGGCGCTGTTGACGAGGATGTGCAGCGATTCGAGCGGGTCTTCGCCCAGCAGGTGGATCACCAGCGCGGCCACCAGCAGGGCCGACAGCAGGTTCAGGATGGGCAGGACAAAGGCGGTCGCCCAGCGCGGCAAGTCGTTATTATTCATGATTTAAACACCTCCACCCATCAACAGGCCGATGCGGGTGGTATCGAATTGATCGATGGGCAGTTCTCCGGTAATGCGTCCGCCGCACATGACGAGGATGCGGTCGGCCAGCGAGCGCACCTCCTCCAGTTCGACCGACACGAGTAAGATCGCGACGCCGGCGTCGCGCAGGGCCAGCAATTGCGTGTGGATGCTTTCGATGGTGCCGATGTCGACGCCGCGGGTCGGTTGGCCGACCAGCATCAGGGTTGGCTTGGCCAGCACTTCGCGGGCGATGACGACTTTCTGTTGGTTGCCGCCGGAGAGCAGGCCGATGCGCAGCTGCGGATCGGCCGGGCGCACGTCGAAACTCTTCAGCAGCGCGGCGCAGCGGGCGCCGATGGCCTTGAAGTCGAACAGGCCCCAGCGGTTGCTCAGGCTGTCCGTGTAGCCGAGCATGGTGTTGTGCATGACCGAGAAATTCTTCACCACGCCGTCGCGCAGCCGGTCCTCCGGGATGTGGGCGATGCCCAGCTTGCGGAAGGCCAGCGGCAGGCCGTCGGCGTCGCCGCGGCCGGTGTAGGGCAGCGCTTCGCCGAGGAAGGCGACTTGGCCCTCGCTGGGCAGGCGCATGCCCGAAAGGATCTCCATCAGCTCGCTCTGGCCGTTGCCGGACACGCCGGCGATGGCGACGATCTCGCCGGCGCGCAGCTGGAAGTTGATGTCGTCGAGCAGCTTGACGCGCTGCGCGTCGACCAGTTGCAAATGGCGCACGTCGAGCACGGTCGCGCCCGGCCGGTGGGGCGCGCGCGGCAAATGGTTCTGGATCGGCCGGCCCACCATCAGCTTCGCCAGCTCCTCCTTCGAGGTGCCGGCCGTGGCGACGGCGCCGACCACGCGCCCGCCGCGCATCACGGTGACGCTGTCGGTGATGTCGAGGATTTCCTGCAGCTTGTGGGTGATCAGGATGATGGTCTTGCCCTGTTCCTTGAACAGGCGCAGGATCTCGAACAGCGAGGCGGTCTCCTGCGCGGTGAGGACGGCGGTCGGCTCGTCGAGGATCAGGATGTCGGCGCTGCGGTAGATCTGCTTGAGGATTTCCACGCGCTGCTGGGCGCCGACGGATAAGTCCTCGATCTTCGCCAGCGGGTCGACGTCGAGGCGGTAGCGCAGGCAGATCTCGCGCAGCTTGGCCTCGGTGGCGGCGCGCTGGCCGGCCAGCTGGAAGCCGCCCTCGCTGCCCAGCATGACGTTGTCGAGCACGGTGAAATTCTCCACCAGCATGAAGTGCTGGTGCACCATGCCGATGCCCAGGCGGATCGCCTCCTGGCTGTTGCGGATGGCTTGCACGCGGCCGTCGAGCAGGATCTCGCCGCCGTCGGCGCGGTAGTAGCCGTACAGGATGCTCATCAGGGTCGACTTGCCGGCGCCGTTCTCGCCCACCAGGCCGTGGATGGCGCCCTTGGCGATGCTGAAGTTAACGTCGGCGTTCGCCTTCACCGCTCCGAAGTGCTTGGAGATGTTGCGAAATTCTACTGCTGGCTGCATATGTTCAATAGGTAAAAACGCGCCGCGCGAGGCTGAAGCCCCGGCGGCGCGCTCTGAGTTGACGTGTGTGTTTAGATCGGGCAGTTGTTGGCGGCGCGGTAGTCGACGACCTTGATCTTGCCGTCGATGATGTCCTTGCGCGCGGCCAGCACGCGTTTTTCGATCTCCGGCGTGATCAGCTTGCGGTTGTCCGCGTCCAGCGCCCAGTCGACGCCGCCGTCCTTCAAGCCCTTGTAGCTGACGCCGCCTTTCCAGGTGCCGTTCTTGACCTGCATGAAGCTGTCGTAGATGACGTTGTCGACGTGCTTGACCATCGAGGTCAGCATCGTGCCCGGGTACAGGTGGTTCTGGTTGGAATCGACGCCGATCGCCAGCTTGCCTTTTTCCTTGGCCATTTGCAGCGTGCCCATGCCGCTGCCGCCGGCCACGGCGAAGATCACGTCGACGCCGCGCTCGAATTGCGAGCGGGCCAGTTCGCCGCCCTTGGCCGGATCGTTCCAGGCGCCCGAGGTCGAGCCGACCATGTTCTGCGTCACGTCCGCCTTGGCGTTGCCGGCCTTCGCGCCTTGCGCGTAGCCGCAGGCGAAGGTGCGGATGAGGGGAATGTCGATGCCGCCGATGAAGCCGAGCTTCTTCGATTTGCTGGCCATGGCCGCCGCCAGGCCGACCAGGTAAGAGCCTTCTTCTTCCTTGAACAGCACGGAATTAACGTTATCGCCGGGCGCGCTGCCGTCGATCAGCAGGAATTTCACCTTCGGGAACTCCTTGGCGACCTTTTGCACGGCCTGCGACTGGGCGAAACCGATGGAGGCGATCAGATCGAGGTTCTTGCGCGCCAAGCCGCGCAGCACCTGCTCGGCCTGGGTATCGCTGGACGCCTGCACCTCGATGAAGGAGATGTTGGTGTCTTTCTTGAAGCGTTGCGCGCCTTCGTAAGCGGACTGGTTGAACGACTTGTCGAACTTGCCGCCCGCGTCATACACGATGCCCAGTTTTGGGTCAGCCGCGGACGCGCCGGCCGTGATAAACAAGGCTGCGATCGTCAAACTAAATTGTGTAAGTTTCATGAGTTGGCTCCTGGAAGATCGATATTGTATATTTTTTATAGGCGAAACATATAATTAGGGGGGCATTCTGACGCTGAATCGCTTTCCATGCGACCAATTTTTCAAATATTGCAAGCTTGCCGCCAATCCCGGCCCTGAAGTCCGCGCCCGGATGCTTGCGGCCGGGTCCGCCGCCATGACGCCGGTTTCATTTTCGCAACAGGCGCCGCGGCGAAGTATTTTCTTACCGATGCCGTCATGTCTCCTGGCCGCAACATTTTCCGCATATCGATATGCGTTTTGCGTCGCCGGCCCGCGCCGCGCCGGCGCGCTGTTCACATCAATGAGAAAGGTGGATCGGGCCGGCGCCATGCCGGCGGAAAGGGCGCGCCGTCCCTCTGGAAACGGTGCGCCGGGCCGCGCCGGGCCGGTGTGTGTCGGAGTCCTGGATATCCGCCGCGCGGTGTGCCGCCGCCCCTGTTGCGGCGGCCGCGCGCAGACTTGTTTCGTCACTATGCATCAGCCAATATATGTATGACAAATACGATTTTGTTTAATTATTTATACAATTTTGCTATAAATAAGGGAATGGGATTTTGTGTTTTTCGGTCAATTATTTCCATGCTAGCATCGCCGATACTTTGCGTTTTCGCAAAGTTTTCGACTGTTGCCGCGCGCCGCGCCGCAACGCCCTTGTCCCGTATATCAAGCGGTGTTAGCCGCAAAGGAATGCCCCCCATGTTCAAGACAAGCCAGAACCATGCGCCGCGTCGCTACGCCGCGCGCTCCCTGATCGCGCTGGCGGTGGCTTCGGCCTTCCCGCTGCAGGCGGCGCGCGCGCAGGAGGCGGCGCCCGAGGCCGCCAAGGCGCAGCCGGGCCAGCTGGAGGTCGTCATCGTGACGGCGCAGCGCCGCTCGGAAAACATCAAGGACGTGCCGATGGCGATCTCGACCATGAAGGGCGAGAAGCTCGACGTGCTGACGGCCGGCGGCCAGGACGTACGCTTCATGTCCGGACGCACGCCGAGCCTGAACGTGGAATCCGAATTCGGCCGCTCCTTCCCGCGCTTCTACGTGCGCGGCCTGGGCAATATCGACTTCGACCTGAACGCTTCCCAGCCGGTCGGCCTGGTGTTCGACGACGTGGTGCAGGAAAATCCCATCCTGAAGGGCTTCCCGGTGTTCGACGTGGAGCAGGTCGAAGTGCTGCGCGGCCCGCAGGGCACGCTGTTCGGGCGCAACTCGCCGGCCGGCGTGGTGAAGTTCGAATCGGTCAAGCCGGGCAAGAAGCTGGAGGGCTATGTCAGCGCCGGCTTCGGCAACTACGGCGCGGTGAACCTGGAGGGCGCCTACAACGTCCCGCTCGGCGAGCAGTGGGCGGCGCGCCTGTCGCTGCAATCGCAGAGCCGCGACGACCGCGTGCACAATCCGCGCCCGAGCGGCACGCGCGACCTGGAGGGTTACGAGGACAAGGCGGCGCGCCTGCAACTGTCCTTCAAACCGAACAAGGACTTCAGCGCGCTGCTGAACCTGCATCACCGCGAGATGGAGGGCAGCGCCACCCTGTTCCGCGCCAACATCATCAAGAAGGGCACGAACGAGCTGGTCGACGGCTTCGACTACGGCACTTATCCCACCGACGGCATCAACCAACAGACGCTCACCAGCGGCGGCGCCAGCCTGCACCTGCGCTGGGATCTGGACGGCGTGACCCTGCATGCGATCAGCGCCTATGAGAAGGCGAAGTACGCCAGCCGCGCCGACGTGGACGGCGGCTACGGCGCCGTGTACGCGCCGCCCAGCGGTCCCGGCTTCATTCCCTTCACCGCCGAGACCGGCGACGGCTTGCCCAAGCACCGCCAGTTGTCGCAGGAAGTGCGCGTCGAGTCGAACGGCAAGGAGCGCCTGCAGTGGTTGGGCGGCGTGTACGCCTTCGACGAGGACATCACGGTCGACAGCACCAGTTACGACACCCTGAACGGCAGCGTGGTGAACGGCTTCGCGCAGCAACACCAGCGCAGCAAGTCGTGGGCGTTGTTCGGTTCCCTGAACTACGCGCTGAGCGATGCCTGGAAGGTGCGCGGCGGCCTGCGCTACACCGACGACAAGAAGGACTTCAGCGCCTACCGCAGCATCGACCCGCGCATCCCCTCGCAATACGTGGGCGCGATCGGCCCGCTGACGGCGAACCCGCGCGCGAGCAACACCAGCTGGGACTTGAGCAGCAACTACGCGCTGAACCCGGACACCAATATCTACGCGCGCATCGCCACCGGCTACCGCGCGCCCAGCATCCAGGGCCGCATCCTGTTCGGCGACACGATCTCGATCGGCAACGCCGAGCGCAACCTGTCCTACGAGGCGGGCGTCAAGCAAGAGTTGTTCGACAAGCGCGCGCGCCTGTCGGCCACGGTCTACCAGTATCGCGTGAAGGACATGCAATTGACGGCCGGCAGCGGCGCGGTCAACCAGAACCGCCTGGTCAACGCCGCCAAGGCCATCGGCCAGGGCGTTGAACTGGAGTTCCAGGCCATCCTGTCCGACGAATTCCGCCTGACGCTGGGCGGCAGCTACAACGACACCGAGATCACGGATCCGAACCTGTTCGTGGCCAGTTGCGGCAGCGGCTGCACGGTGACCTCGCCGGCCGGCCCGACGCCGGGCACCTCGATGATCAACGGCGACCCGCTGCCGCGCGCGCCCAAGTGGACCGGCAACGTCACGCTGCGCTACAGCAAGCCGGTCGGCGAGGGCGAGTTCTACGCCTACACTGACTGGTCGTACCGCTCCAGCTACAATATGTTCCTCGACGTGTCGAAGGAATACACGGCCAAGTCCCTGCTCGAAGGCGGCCTGCGCGCCGGCTACAAATGGGCCGACGGCAAGTACGAAGTGGCCGCCTATGGCCGCAACATCACCAACCGGGTGCAGATCGTCGGCGCGATCAACTTCAACAACCTGACCGGCATCGTCAACGAGCCGCGCACCTTCGGCGCGCAATTCAAGGCCAACTTCTAGGCGGCCTTTGACGGCGTGGAAAGCGCCGGCGCGGACGGGCGCCCGGGCCGGGCCGCAGGCGTCGGGCGCTTACTCGGCGCGCGCCGGCGGGTTCAGGATGTTGAGGAAGGCGCGCACCACCGGCGCGTCGTCCTGGGTCGTGTAACTGATGTAGAGATTGGCCGAGGGCGGATTGTTGATCGGCAGGAAGACCACGCCGGGCCAGCCGATGCGGCTGGTCGTTTCCGGCACCAGGGTCACGCCCAGGCCGGCGCCGACCATCGCCAGCAGCGTCTGTGGCTCCGACGCCTCCTGGAAGATGACGGGCTGGAAGCCGGCCTTGACGCAGCATTGCACGAGATAGCGCGGGAAGGCCGATTTGTCCAGCGTCAGCGTCAGCATCGGCTCGTCGGCCAGTTCGATCAACTCGATCGAAGCCTGCTTGGCCAGCGCGTGGTGCTCGTTGACGGCGACGCAGACGTTCTCGCGGTAGCACAAATCCTGGCGCAGATTGTCGTGGCGCAGGTCGTCGTCGTTGAGCTTCGGTTCGCGCCAGAAACCGACGTCGATCTGCTTGGCGCGCAGGGCCTCGTACTGCACGTTGGGACCGGATTCATGCAGCGTCCAGGTCACGCGCGGAAACTTGGTCTGGAACTCCTCGAGCAGGCTGGGGATCGGCCCCCACATGGCCGAGCCGACGATGCCCACGCGCAGGCGGCCCACCTCGCCGCGGTCGATCTGGCGTATGGTGTCGATCGTCATGCGCATCTTCGCCAGCAAATCGGCGGCCTCCGACATCAAGGCCTTGCCGGCCACCGTCAACTCGAAAGTGCGGGTGGTGCGGGCGAACAGGCGCACGCCCAGTTCGCCCTCCAGCTTCATGATCTGCTGGCTCAGCGGCGGCTGCGAAATATGCAGGCGCTCGGCGGCGCGGCTGAAGCTCTTCTCCTCGGCGACGGCCAGAAAATACCTTAACTGTTTCAGATCGATGGACATGGCGTTCTTTATAAGTGCGGCGCGCGAATCGGCACCGCGATTTTACAGAAACTCCGGCCGGGCCAGCGCGCCGCCGGCCTGGCCCGGCCACGGACCCGCCCGCCATGGGAGGAGGGCGCGCTTTTGCGGCGTTTCGGTGTTTCATGTACTGACTTATAATACCGCCGATTTATATGGGTTTAGTATAAATCAACAAGAAAAATGGTATTTGCCATACATATAACAGATGATGCATAGTGACGTTCGATAACTTATCACCCAATTCGATGTAAACGCGGCAGGCCTGCGTAGCCGCCCCTTGCGCGGCGCGGCGCGGCCGCGGACGCAAGCGCAACTGCATCATCATCCAATCACATCTATACGAGGATCACCATGTCTAACAACACCCCATTCCACGCCGCCGAGATCATCCGCGCCCGCGCCCCGGTCAACTTCCAGCCACGCGTGGCGATGATCCTCGGATCCGGCCTGGGCGTACTGGCCGAGCAGATGAAGGATGCGGTGACGATCAGCTTCGACGAACTGCCGGGTTTCCCGATCAGCACCGTGCACGGCCACGCCGGCGAACTGGTGATCGGCACCCTGTCGGGCGTGGCGGTGGTCTGCATGAAAGGGCGCGGCCACTTCTACGAAGGCTACGGCATGGGCGTCATGACCAGCGCGATCCGCACCCTGAAACTGCTCGGCTGCGAAATGCTGTTCGTCACCAACGCGGCCGGCTCGCTGCGTCCCGAAGTCGACGCCGGATCGCTGGTGGCGATCACCGACCACATCAACCTGCTGCCGGGCACGCCGATGGTGGGTCCGAACGACGAGCGCTTCGGACCGCGCTTCTTCAGCATGGCCAACGCCTACGACGCCGAACTGCGCGAACTGGTCAAAGCCACCGCGGCGGCCGGCGCCATCACCCTGCACGAAGGCGTCTTCGTCGCCTACCCGGGGCCGAACTTCGAGACCGCCGCCGAAATCCGCATGATGGCCCGCTTGGGCGCCGACACGGTCGGCATGTCGGTGGTGCCGGAAGTAGTCTCGGCGCGCCATTGCGGCCTGAAAGTCGTGGGCGTCTCCGTCATCACCAACCTGGCCGAAGGCATGTCGCCCTTCCCCCTGTCGCACGAACAGACCCTGAAATACGCCGCCATCGGCGCCAAAGACCTGGTCACCCTGATCCTCGCCTTCCTGGCCAAAATCGCCGCCACGCCCTAGGCCCAAGCCTAAGCGACCCGGCGGATCGGGGTCACGGATCGGGGTCAGGTCTTGCACATCACCATTCTTGGAAGCAAGACGCGCCTGTCGGTGTTTATGGGAAGTTTCCGGGGCAAATGGTGACATGCAAGACCTGACCCCGATCTTGTTGTCGGACAGCGGATCGGGGTCAGGTCTTGCGTATCACCATTCTTGGAAGCAAGGCGTCTGTCGGTGTTTGTGGGAAGTTTTCGGGGGGAATGGTGACATGCAAGACCTGACCCCGATCTTGTTGTCGGGTTTTTCTTTTTTCTTTTTTTACCGGGGCTCATCATGTCGCGCGCTTTTATTCTTTTGCTTGATTCCTTCGGCCTGGGCGCCACGCCGGATGCCGCTTCGTTCGGCGATGCCGGCGCGAACACTTTTGCGCATATCGCCAGTTGGGCCGCCGGCAACGGCGCGCCGCTGCATCTGCCTAATCTGGAGCGCCTCGGCCTGGCCGCCGCCGCCCATCTGGCCTGCGGCGAGTGGGCCGAGGGTTTCGCCGCGCGCGATGGTTTCGGCGCCGCTTACGGCGCGGCGCGCGAGCGTTCGACGGGCAAGGATACGCAGAGCGGTCACTGGGAGATCGCCGGTGTGCCGGTCGATTTCGATTGGGGCTATTTCCCGCGCACGACGCCGTCTTTCCCGCCCGAGTTGAGCGCCGCCCTGCAGGCCGCCACGGGCGTGCCGGGCTTCCTCGGCGATTGCCACGCCTCCGGCACGGAGATCATCAACCGCTACGGCGACGAGCATGTCGCCAGCGGCAAGCTGATTATTTATACTTCCGGCGATTCGGTGATGCAGATCGCCGCGCATGAGGAGTCGTTCGGCCTGGAGCGCCTGTACGCGGTGTGCGAGGCCGCTTTCAAGCTGGTCGCGCCGTATAACATCGGCCGCGTCATTGCGCGTCCCTTCAAGGGCGCCAACGGCGATTACACGCGCACGTCGAACCGCCACGATTACGCCGTCGCGCCGCCCGCGCCGACCCTGCTCGATCATGTCAAGAACGCCGGCGGCGAGGTCGTCGGCCTGGGCAAGATCAGCGATATCTTCGCCGGCCAGGGCGTCTCGCGCGTCGTCAAGGGCGTCGACAACATGGCCCTGTTCGACGCGCTGCTGACGGTCGCCGACGAGGTCAAGGACGGTTCGCTGACCTTCGTCAATTTCGTCGATTTCGACCAGGCTTTCGGTCACCGCCGCAACGTCCAGGGCTACGCCGACGCGCTGCGCGAGATGGACGCGCGCCTGCCCGAGTTCATCGCCAAGTTGCGGCCGGGCGATCTGGCCGTGATCACCGCCGACCACGGCTGCGATCCGACCTGGCCCGGCTCCGACCACACCCGGGAGCATATCCCGATGCTTTTCTTCGGCCCCGGCGTCGCCCCGCGCGCGCTCGGCGTGTCCGACAGTTTTTCCGATATCGGCCAAACCCTCGCCCATCATCTCGGCGTTCCACCCCTCGCACATGGAAGCAGCTTGCTATGACTATTGCCCCGGACTTCAAGCGTAACGAAGCCACAGCCCTCGACCTCGGCTGGATCAACCAGATTCGCGTCAACCGCGCCGCCACCGACCGCCGCGCCGCCAGCCTGGCGAACCGCCGCACGGTGAAGCAGGAGTACCAGGCCGCCTGGCTGGTGAAGGCGATCCAGATGATCGACCTGACCACGCTGGGCGGCGACGACACGCCGGGCCGCGTCGAGCGCCTGTGCATGAAGGCGTTGCGCCCCCTGCGCGCCGATCTGATGGCGGCGCTGGGCGTTTCCGGCCTGACCACCGGCGCGGTCTGCGTCTACCACGAGATGATCGCCCCGGCCGTGCGCACGCTGGACGGCCGCCTCGGCGTGGCCGCCGTGTCGACCGGCTTCCCGGCCGGCCTGACGAGCATGGAGACGAAGCTGCGCGAGATCGAGTTGTCGGTCGCCGCCGGCGCCGCCGAGATCGACATCGTGATCACCCGCCAGCACGTCCTGACGGGCAACTGGCAGACCCTGTACGAGGAGATGCTGGCCTACCGCAAGGCCTGCGGCGCGGCGCACGTCAAGGCCATCCTCGCCACCGGCGACCTGCTGACCCTGGAGAACGTCGCCAAGGCCTCGTGGGTCTGCATGATGGCGGGCGCCGATTTCATCAAGACCTCGACCGGCAAGGAGAGCGTCAACGCCACCATTCCGGTCGCGCTGACGATGGTGCGCACTATCCGCGAGTACCACGAGCAGACCGGTTTCATGGTCGGCTTCAAGCCGGCCGGCGGCGTCGGCTCGGCGAAGAGCGCGCTGCAGTATCTGACCCTGATGAAGGAGGAGCTGGGCAACGCGTGGCTGGAGCCGCACCTGTTCCGCATCGGCGCTTCGAGCCTGCTGACCGATATCGAGCGCCAGCTGGAGCACTACGTCACCGGCAATTACTCGGCCAACCACCGCCACGCGCAACCTTAAAGAAAAATCGTCATGCCAACTATTAACGAGATTCTCACCACTATGGACTACGGCCCTGCACCGGAAAGTCAAAAAGAAGCGCAAGCGTGGCTGGAGCGGCACGGCCGCACTTTCGGTCTGTTCATCGACAACGCCTGGAGCGCGGCGGGCGAGTTGTTCGCCACCGCCAATCCGGCCGACGGCCGGCAACTGGCCGAGCTGACCCAGGCCAGCGAGGCCGACGTCGAGCGCGCCGTCGCCGCCGCGCGCGCAGCGCTGCCGGCCTGGCAGGCGCTGGGTGGCCACGGCCGCGCGCGCGTCATGTACGCGCTGGCGCGCCTGCTGCAGAAGCACTCGCGCCTGTTCGCCGTGCTCGAGACGCTGGACAACGGCAAGACGATACGCGAAACGCGCGACGTCGACATGCCGCTGGCGGCGCGCCATTTCTACTATCACGCCGGCTGGGCGCAACTGCAGGCCGAGGAGTTCGCCGACCACCGCGCGGTCGGCGTGGTGGGCCAGATCGTGCCGTGGAATTTCCCGCTGCTGATGCTGTCCTGGAAAATCGCCCCGGCCCTGGCGGCCGGCAACACGGTGGTCTTCAAGCCGGCCGAATTCACCTCGCTGACGGCGCTGCTGTTCGCCGAACTGTGCCAGCAGGCCGGCGTGCCGGCCGGCGTGGTCAACATCGTCACCGGCGACGGCCGCGTCGGCGAAGCCATGGTGCGCCATCCCGGCATCGACAAGCTGGCCTTCACCGGCTCGACCGAAGTGGGGCGTTTGATCCGCGTCGCCAGCGCCGGCAGCGGCAAGAAGCTGTCGCTGGAACTGGGCGGGAAATCGCCCTTCATCGTCTTCGAGGACGCCGACCTGGACGCCGCCGTCGAGGGCCTGGTCGATTCGATCTGGTTCAACCAGGGCCAGGTGTGCTGCGCCGGTTCGCGCCTGCTGGTGCAGGAATCGATCCAGGAGCGCTTCCTCAACAAGGTGCGCGCGCGCATGGAGAATCTGCGCCTCGGCGCGCCGCTCGACAAGTCGAGCGACATCGGCGCGCTGGTCGATCCGATCCAGCGCCAGCGCATCGCCGCCCTGGTCGACTCGGCGCGCGCCGAGGGTTGCTCGGTGTGGCAAGCGGCCTGCGAGATGCCGGTCGACGGTTCCTGGTATCCGCCCACCCTGATCACGGGCGCCTCGACTTCGGCGGCCGTGGCGCAGGCGGAAATCTTCGGCCCGGTGCTGGTGGCGATGAGCTTCCGCACGCCGCCCGAGGCGGTGCAACTGGCCAACAACACCGTCTACGGCCTGGCCGCCTGCGTCTGGACCGAGTCGATCAGCCTGGCGCTGGACGTCGCGCCGCAGATCCAGGCCGGCGTGGTGTGGATCAACAGCGCCAACCAGTTCGACGCGGCCTGCGGCTTCGGCGGCTACAAGGAATCGGGCTTCGGCCGCGAGGGCGGACGCGAGGGCATGCTGGAGTATATGACGCCGCTGGCGGAGGACGCGCGTCCCGCCGCGCCGCTGCTGGAGGCGAAGGGCAAGGGGAAGGCGGCGCCGCTGCCGGCCGACTCGCTGGCGCTGGACCGCACGGCGAAGATGTACATCGGCGGCAAGCAGGCGCGCCCCGACAGCGCCTATAGCCGCGCCGTCTTCGGCGCCGACGGCGCCTTCCTGGCCGACGTCGGCGAAGGCAGCCGCAAGGACATCCGCAACGCCGTCGAGGCGGCGCACAAGGCCTCCGGCTGGAGCCGCGCCACGGCGCACAACCGCGCCCAGGTGCTGTACTACATCGCCGAGAACCTGTCGGCGCGGGCCGGCGAGTTCGCCGCCCGCATCGGCGCCATGACGGGCGCCAAAAACCCGGAAAAAGAGGTGCAGGCGGCGATCGAGCGCCTGTTCTACTACGCCGCCTGGGCCGACAAGTACGACGGCCTGGCGCATCAGCCGCCCACCCAGGGCGTCACCGTGGCGCTCAACGAGCCGCTCGGCGTGATCGGCATCGTCTGCCCGAACGAGGCGCCGCTGCTGGGCTTCGTCGCGCTGGTGGCGGCCGCCATCGCGCTGGGCAACCGGGTGGTGGTGGTGCCGTCCGAGGCGCATCCCCTGTCGGCCATCGACCTGTACCAGGTGTTCGACACCTCCGACCTGCCGGGCGGCGTGGTGAACATCGTCACCGGCAGCGCCGACGAGTTGGCGCGCACCCTGGCCACGCACGCCGACATTGCGGCCGTCTGGCGCCACGACGGTTCGGCCGAGGGTTGCGCCGAAGTCGAGCGCCTGTCGGCCGCGACGCTGAAGCGCACCTGGGTCGGCGGCGCCAGGGGACGCGACTGGTACAGTACGGCGCAAAGCGGCGGCCGCGCGGTGCTGGCGCACGCCAGCCAGGTGAAGAACATCTGGATTCCCTACGGCGTTTAAAACGCGCGCGGGCACAGCGGGGCCGCATCCCTGTCGCGCAAGCCGCGACGGGCCGCGGCCCCAAGCCGTTTCAAGGCGCCGCACGGCGCGGCGGCATCATATTCACCTAATTTGTCGGAGTAGAGCATGTTTTTGACCCAAGAGATCATTCGTAAAAAGCGCGACGGCGGCGTCCTGAGCGCGCAGGAAATCCAGTTCTTCGTGCGCGGCATCACCGACGGCGGCGTCAGCGAGGGGCAGATCGCCGCGCTGGCGATGGCGGTGTTTTTCAATGATATGACGATGGACGAGCGCGTCGCCTTCACGCTGGCGATGCGCGATTCCGGCGAGGTGCTGGACTGGCGTTCGCTGAACCTGCCCGGCCCGGTGGTCGACAAGCATTCCACCGGCGGCGTCGGCGACGTCGTCTCGCTGCTGCTGGGACCGATGATCGCCGCCTGCGGCGGCTTCGTGCCGATGATCTCGGGGCGCGGCCTGGGCCACACCGGCGGCACGCTCGACAAGTTCGACGCCATCCCCGGCTATTGCACGGTGCCCGACAACGCGCTGTTCCGCAAGGTGGTGCGCGACGTCGGCGTGGCCATCATCGGCCAGACGGCGCAACTGGCGCCGGCCGACAAGCGCTTCTACAGCATCCGCGACGTCACCGCGACGGTGGAATCGGTGGCCATGATCACCGGCTCCATCCTGTCGAAGAAACTCTCGGCCGGCCTGGACGCGCTGGTGATGGACGTCAAGGTGGGCAGCGGCGCCTTCATGCCGACCTACGATAAATCGGTCGAACTGGCCGAGAGCATCGTCGCCGTCGGCAATGGCGCCGGCATGCACACCTCGGCCATCCTGACCGACATGAACGAATCGCTGGCGCCGGCCGCCGGCAACGCGCTGGAGGTGCGCTGCGCGATGGATTACCTGAGCGGGCGCGCGCGTCCGGCCCGCCTGCACGAGGTGACGCTGGCGTTGTGCGCCGAAATGCTGGTGCTGGGCCGCCTGGCCGGCAACGAGGCCGAGGCGCGCCTCAAGCTGATGGCGGCGCTCGATTCCGGCGCGGCGGCCGAGCGCTTCGCGCGCATGGTCAGCGCGCTGGGCGGCCCGTCCGACCTGCTGGAGCATCCCGACCGCCACCTGGAGCGGGCGCCCGTCGTCGTGGCGGCGCCGGCGCTGCAGGCCGGTTACGCCGGCGCCTGCGATTGCCGTGGCCTGGGCCTGGCCGTGGTCGGCCTGGGCGGCGGCCGGCGGCGTCCGAGCGACACGATCGACTTCGCCGTCGGCCTGAGCGAGCTGCTCAGCCTGGGCGCGCCGGTCGCCCTCGGCCAGCCGCTGGCGATGGTGCATGCGCGCAGCGAGGCGGCGGCGCAGCAGGCCGTGCGCGAAGTGCAGGCGGCCTACGCGATCGGCGCCGTCGCGCCGGCCGCGAATCCGGTCGTCTACCGCTCGATCCGCCCATAAACCGCACAGGAAAGCACACCATGAACAAACAGGAACTGATCGCCGAGGCGAAGGCCGCGCGCCTCTCGGCCTACACGCCGTACTCGAACTTCAAGGTCGGCGCGGCGCTGTTGTGCCGCGACGGCCGCGTCTTCCGCGGCTGCAACGTGGAAAACGCCTCCTACGGCCTGTGCAACTGCGCCGAACGGACCGCCTTCTTCAGCGCGGTGGCGCACGGCTACCAGCCGGGCGACTTCGCGCAACTGGTGGTGGTCGGCGCGACCGAGGGCCCGATCGCGCCCTGCGGCGCCTGCCGCCAGGTGATCCTGGAATTGGGCGGCAATGAACTGCCGGTGCTGCTGACGAACCTGGACGGCGACATCTTCGAGACGAGCGCCAGCGCCCAGTTGCCGAACGCCTTCGGCGGCGCCGACCTGCAAAAACGTCCCTGAAGCGGCGCCGTGAACAAGACCATGGACGTGCAGGCCGCCGTCGCCATCGCGGCGGCGCAGGCCCTGGCGGCGCAGAGCCAGGGTAGTTTCGGCGTCGGCGGCGTGCTGCTCGACGGCGCCGGCAATGTGCTGCATGCGCTGCACAACAAGGTCGTCAGGAACGGCCTGATCTTCGACCCGACCGCGCACGGCGAACGCCAGTTGGTGGACTGGTATTTCGCCGAAAGGGAGAAGGGCACGCCCCTGCCGCCGCCCGCCGACATCACCATCGTCACCTCGCTCGACCCCTGCTGCATGTGCGCCGGGGCGATCCTGGCGGCCGGCTTCCACGCCGTCGTCGCCGCCGGCGACCTCAAGGCCGGCATCAACCACGACGGCGCCGCCACGTTCGCGGCCTTGCCGCCGTCGCTGCGCCGGCAGGCCGCCGCCAGCTTCAGCTATCCGGCCGTGCGCGGCGCCACCGGCTACGCGCGCGCCGCCTCGGGCGCCGCGCCGAAATCTTTCTTCATCGGTAAAACCATCAACGAGGCGACCCAGGCCCTGTGCTCGCTGGTGTTCGACTCCACCTCCGCCGAGGTGCTGGCCCTGCTCAACGCCGATCCCGGCCAGCAGCAGTTGCGCGACCCGGCCGGCCTGCCGCCCGGCCACCCCATCGTCCGCGCGCTGAAGGAAAGCTACCCCGGCGCGCTGGCCTATCGTGGCGCGCCGCAGCGGCCCGGCGCCGCGCTGGCGCCTTTCCTGCTGGCGGCGATGGAGGCGGACCGCCGCGCCGGCGGCGCCGGCGAGGCCTGCGCCTTGCTCGACGGCTTCGGCAATCTGCTGCTGTGCGCGCCGGGCCAACGCGCCGCCTCGCCCATCCGCAGCGCCTTCATGGAATGCACGCGCCGCTACGCGCGGCTGCGCTACGATCTGCTGTGCGGCGCCGACGCCGCGCTGCGCGAGGAGCTCGGGCAGTATCTGGCGCATCCGCGGGAGGGCACCTTCGTGTTCGCCGTCGGCCCGGACGACAGCGCGAGCGGTTTCATGGACCTGGGCGCGTATGGTTCGACCATGGAGGGGCCTTTGCCGGCGAACAATCCGGCGCAGTTCCAATACGTGCGCGCCGGGCAGGACGCGGCGGCGCTGCAAGCCCTGTGCGAGGCCCTGCCGCCGCTGTACCGCAACGTCATCAAGATCAGCCCGTCGCAGGTGCGCGACCAGGCGCTGATAGCCGCGCTGGCCTGAGCGGGCCGGCAACACGGGAAAAACCGGCGGCGGGGAGGCGCCGGCGAACCCCGGGGGCCTGGCCCGTTTCAGGGCCGCCGCCCGGGGCTGGCGCGACTTGCTTTCACCAGGGATCGTAGGTGCCCAGGCTCCACAGATGGCCTTCCGGGTCGCGGCAGGTGAAGCCGCGCCCGCCGTAGTCTTCATCCTTAATGTCGAGCACGATGACGGCGCCCACTTCCCTGGCGCGGCGGTAGACGGCGTCGGCGTCGTTGACGATCAGGTAGCAGCTCTGCGTGTTGGCGTTGCCGATCTCGCCGGGCTGTTTCATCAGACGGCCGAATTCCGTGTCGAAGATCGAGCTGAGCATGATCATGCCGTTGCCGAAGCTGAGCTGGGCATGGGCGATGCTGCCGTCTTCATTCGGCACCACCAATTGTTTTTCAAAGCCGAAAGCCTGGCACAGCCATTCGATGGCGGCGGGCGCGTCGCGGTAGCGCAGGCAGGGGACCAGCGCGGCCTTGGTGTTCGTCGGTATCAGGGACATGGGGAACTCCTCGTATGGGGACAAAGAAGATTGGATTGCCTGCGCCTCCCCGCGTTCGGGGCGGCGGCGCCCCTGCCGGGGGGCGTTGACTGCAATCAGAGTGGCGCGTCATTCAACGATGCGCGGCGCCTCGGCGCTCTTCAATATAGTCCACCTTCCTGTCGCCGACAAGCTCGCTTTAGCGTTGCCGGGAAGCGCCGCCCAAGCCCTTGAAGAGGGGGCTGGCGAGCAGGTATTTAACGATCAGGAAGAGCACAAAGAGGCCGAGCGCCAGCGGCACGATGGTGATCAGCATGGCCAGCACTACGCAGCTCAGCAACAGGGCCGGCCAGGACATCTGGCCCAGCGTGCGCGCGGTGAAGCGGGCGCAGCGGGCGAAGGCGCGGCCCGCTTCCTTGAAGATGTTTTGCTCGGGCGGGGAATTGAGGTCTTTCATGGCGGCTCTCCTGTCGGTGTCTGGGGCCGGGCGCGCTGGCGTCCGGTCGATGGAGTGACTATAGAGGCGCGCGGCGCGCGGCGCGGCGCTTTTGCGACCGGCCGCGCAAACGGCGCCGTGGCCGGCGCAAACGGCGCCGTGGCCGGCGCATGCGCGCGACGAATCGCCTATTCGAAGACCTTCAGCTTCAGCTGGAAGCTCAGGGCGCCGTACAGGCGGTCCTTGTAGGGCGGGATGATGGCCAGGTTCAGGCCGACGCTCTTGTATTCGTAGCTGATGGTGGGGATCAGGGCCGGGAACCAGCCGCCGTCGCGCATCTTCGGATAGCCGCTGAAGGCGCCAATGACGGCGCCCAGGCGCAGCGGCCCGAGGGCGATCGGCTGATAGTAGACGCCGGCGTAGTTGGAATAGGCGCGGTCGCTATTGTAGAAGCGCCCGGCCGTGGCCGAGGCGACGCTGGAGAAGCGGTACTCGGCGCCGAGGCCGGGATTGCTGTCGTTCAGGTCCTTGTCGCGCTTGAAGTGGTAGGAGTAGAAGCCGGGGTTGAGCCAGACTTCCCGCAGCGGCTTGCTGTCGATGACGTCGAAGGTTTGCGCGCGCGCGCCGGCGCAGGCGGCCAGCAGCAGCGCGGCGCAGATCCAGGGGCGGCGGCGCGGCGGGGTGGGATTCATGTGTTCCTTGTCGGCGGGTGTGGAGGGATGGCGTCATTGTGCCTGAGCGGCCAGCCAATCCGAGCGCAGCAGGCCGAAATAATCGCTGTCGGACGCCACACCGTCGACTATCCAGCGTTCGCGCATGAAGCCCTCCTTGCGAAAGCCCATGCGCAGCAGCAGCTTCGCCGAGGCGGCGTTGGCCGGGTCGATGTCGGCCTCGAGGCGGTTCAGGTCGAGCGCGCCGAAGGCGTGCGCCAGCACCGCCGTCATCGCCTCGGCCATGTAGCCGGCGCCCCAGTGGTTGCGGTCGAGGATGTAGCCGGTCTCGCAGCGGCGGTTGGCGCGGTTCAGCGCGTGCAGGGTGCACATGCCGATCAGCGCGCCGCTGCCGGCCACCTCGACGCCGAAGCGCAGCGAATTGCCGCTGGCGTATTCGCGCATGGTCTCGGCCAGCCAGGTGTGCGCCTGCGCCAGTTCGGTCCACGGCACGCAGCTCCAGTAGCGCAGCGCCTCGGGGTCGGAGAACACCGCGAACATGGCCTCGGCGTCGGCCACCGTCAGGGGACGCAGGATCAGGCGTTCGGTGCGCAGGGTGAGCGGGATGAAGGCGGGCATACGGTCCTTGTCGTTGGAAATAGTGGCAAATGGATCATGTGTGAGGCACACCGAGCTTAAACGCCCGCCGCCGCCGACGCAAGCGCGGCATGCGAAGACGCGCCGATTTTTACCCGGCGGCGCCGGACAGCAGGGCGGCGTGCAGCTCGACCGCCTCGGCGACGGCGTCGGCCACGGCGCGCACCCGCGGCGAACGGCGCAGGTCGGGATGCATGACCAACCATAGCTTGCGCCGCGTCGGGCAGTCGACGCCAGGCACGCGGCGCAGGGCGGCGTCGCCGGCGCCGAGGAAGTGCGGCAGCAGGGCCACGCCCAGGCCGGCGCGCGCGCCCTGGTGCAGCGTGGCCAGGTCGTTGGCGCGCAGCGCGAAGGGGCGCGCGCCGGCGCAGCCCTGCAACCATTGTTCCTGCGGGGTCTGGCGGAAGCTCTCGTCGTAGCCGAGGAATTCCCACTCATCGGGCGCCCTGCGTAGCCAGTCCGGCGTCGCGTACAGGCCGAAGCCCATCTCGCCGATGGCGCGCGCCAGCAGGCCGGGCGCGCTCGGGCGCGTCAGGCGCAGCGCCAGGTCGGCCTCGCGGCGCGTCAGGTTGGCGTCGCGCGCCTCGCCGATCAGCTCCAGCGCGATGCCGGGCCAGCGTTGCCGCAACGGCCCCAGGCGCGGCGCCAGGAAGTGGCTGGCCAGCACCGGCGGGGCCGAGATGCGCACCGTGCCGCGCAGCGCCGAGGCGCCGGCGGCGGCGCGCCCGAAGGCCAGCGCCTCCTCCTCGATGCGTTGGGCCTGGGCGCACAGCGTCTCGCCCTCCGGCGTCAGGCGCCAGCCGCGCGGCAGGCGGTCGAACAGGCGCAGGCCCAGCACCTGTTCGAGCGCGTCGACGCGCCGCGCCACGGTCGAGTGTTCGACGCCCAGCGCGCGCGCCGCGCCGGACAGGCTGTCTTCGCGGGCCAGCGCGAGGAAGACGCGGATGTCGTCCCACTGGGGCGATCGATCGGGGGAATTTTGCACAGAAGATGGTCGCTTTTAGGGAATGGTGCCGCGATTATGCACGGCATACACTGGTTGCACAATCACCCACAAGGAGCCACAGCATGACTGACATCGCAGCAAGAATCCACGCCCACGGCGACGCCGGCGTCATCCGCATCGACGCGCTGCACCTGGCGCCGCCCGGCCCCGGCGAAATCCAGATCCGCCACACCGCCATCGGCGTCAATTTCGTCGACACCTACCATCGCGCCGGCCTGTACCGGCTGGACCTGCCGGCCACCCTCGGCGTCGAGGGCGCCGGCGTGGTCGAGGCCATCGGCGCCGGCGTCGAGGGGCTGCGCGTCGGCCAGCGCATCGCCTACGCCGACCCGGTGCCCGGCGCCTACGCGACGCGGCGCAACCTGACGGCGTGGCGCGCCGTCGCGCTGCCGGACGAGATCGACGACGAGCGCGCCGCCGGCGCCATGCTGAAGGGGATCACGGCGCACATGCTGTTCACCCATGTGCGCCCGCTGCGCCCCGGCGACACGCTGCTGGTGCACGCCGCCGCCGGCGGCCTGGGCCTGGTGCTGGTGCAGTGGGCCAAGGCGATGGGCGCGCGCGTCATCGGCACGGTCGGCAATCGCGCCAAGGCCGAGCTGGCGCTGGCGCACGGCCTCGACCACGCCATCCTGTACCGCGAAGAGGATTTCGTCGCCGCCACGCTGGCGCTCACCGATGGCCTGGGCGTGCATTTCGCCGTCGACGGCATCGGCGCCGACACCTTGCCGCGCACCTTGGCGGCGGTGCGCCCCTACGGCATGGCGGCCAGCGTCGGCCAGGTGGCGGGGCCGCTGGGCGACATCGATCCGGCCTGGCTGGGGCCGCAGCGCTCGATCGCGCTGGCGCGACCCAGCGTGTTCCGCTTCATGCGCGACCGGGAGGCGTATCTGGAAGGGGCGGCGGCGACCATGGCGCAGCTGCGGGCGGGCTTGCGCATCCATATCGGCGCCACGCTGGCGCTGCGCGATGCGGCTGAGGCGCATTGCCGCCTGGAGGCGGGCGACAGCAGCGGCGTCTTGCTGCTGCGGCCTTGAAAGACGAAAATCCGGACGTAAAAAAAGGCAGGACGCGCCTGCCTTTCTACACCGCGAAGTAAATGATTACTTGGCTGGAGCGGCTTCGGAAGCGGCGGCCGATGCGGCGGCGGCTTTCTTGGCTTTGTGGGCTTTTTTAGCTTTGTGGGCTTTAGGAGCCGAAGCGTCAGCCGAAGCCGATGCTGCCGCCGGAGCCGATGCGGCTGGAGCGGAAGCGGCGGCCGATGCAGGAGCTGCAGGAGCGGCGGCGAAAGCGCTGACGGCGAACAGGGAGGCAACCAGGGCGGCGATAATTTTGGACATTTTGTATTCCTTCAGGGGTGAGAAAACGGTGATTCCGATGAATCGTATGCCTATAACGCGGCACGGGCCCGGTAGTTGACGTCTTTTTGAAAATAATCAAAACTATTTTCAAAAAGACGAGAGCGGCGGCTCGAAGCGCGCCGGTGGCCTTGCCCCGCAGCCGTGAAAACGCGAAAATCCGGACGTAAAAAAAGGCAGGACGCGCCTGCCTTTCTATACCGCGAAGTAATTGATTACTTGGCTGGAGCGGCTTCGGAAGCGGCGGCCGATGCGGCGGCGACTTTCTTGGCTTTGTGGGCTTTTTTAGCTTTGTGGGCTTTAGGAGCCGAAGCGTCAGCCGAAGCCGATGCTGCCGCCGGAGCCGATGCGGCTGGAGCGGAAGCGGCGGCCGATGCAGGAGCTGCAGGAGCTGCGGCGAAAGCGCTGACGGCGAACAGGGAGGCAACCAGGGCGGCGATAATTTTGGACATTTTGTATTCCTTCAAGGTTAAGAAAACGGTGATTCCGATGAATCGTATGCCTATAACGCGGCGCGGCCCCGACAGTTGACGTCTTTTTGAAAATAATCAAAACTATTTTCAAAAGAGCTTGTCGCCGCTGCGGCGCAGCATCCACGCGCCCCAGAACAGACTGGAGAAAAAGCGCAGCGGCTGTTCAAATCCTGCCTCGGCCAGCAGGTCCAGCACGGCCTGTTCGGAGTGCGGCGGATCGGCGCCCTCGACGATCCGGCCCAGCTTGGCGGCCACCACGTCGGCCGGCGCGCCCTGCATGCGCCAGCGCCCGCCCCACGCCGCCAGCAGCAGCGGCTGGGCCGCGTAGGCGTAATGGTTGCAGGCCAGGATCAGCGGCGCGCCCGGTTCCAGGCGCGCGGCGATGGCGCGCAGCAGCTCGAGCTTCGCGCTATCGCCGGGCAGATGGTGCAGCACGCCGATCAGCGTGGCCGCGTCGAAGCGCGCCTGCGGCGGCAGCGATTGCACCGTGCCCGGCACGGCCTCGGTGCGCGCCTCCAGGCCGGCGTCGCGCACCGCCCGCATGGCCAGCTCCAGCATCGGCGGCGACGGGTCCACCGCCGTGAAGCGCCACAGCGGCTCGAGCGCGCCGGCCGTGATGATCTCTTGCGCGGTGCCGCCGGCGCCGGCCACCAGGATCTCGGCGCGCCCGCCGCTGCCGAGGGCGGCGGCCAGCATGCAGGCCGCCAGTTCGTGGCAGGCGTCGTAGCCGGCCAGCGCGATGCGGCATTGTTGGGCGTATTCGCCGGCGCGCGAGGCGTCGAACTTGGCGGCGCTGCCGCTGCTTGTGGCATTCATTCGCTTGCTCCCTTGCTGTGTTCGGGCCGCGCCGCCTGGCGATGCATGGGCGGCCCATCGAGAGTCCAGCATAATGTTAATCTTATGGCAGTGCAATAAGAGCGTTTATCGGATTTGCGCGTAAAACCCCGTCGTTCAGGGAGGGGATGTAAGCGCGGACGGCGAAGGCGTCCTTACACCCGCCTTTGACTTTAGCGTGGGGTCCGCTGCTGCTCGATGTACTTGCGAATAACTGCGATTGGCGCACCGCCGCAGCTTCCAGCAAAGTAGCTGGGCGACCACAAAGCGCCGCCCCATAACCGCTTTTTGATGCTGGGATAATTTTTCTTCCTGATTAGCAGGCTCGATATTTCCTTGAGACTGTTCACCAGTTTCGACACGGCCACTTTGGGAGGATAGTTCACCAGCAAGTGTACGTGGTCGTCCTCGCCATCGAATTCCATCGGTTCCGCCTCAAAGGCAACGCAGACACTGGCGAATATCGGACGTAGGTTGTCAATAATTTCTTTTACAAATACTCCGCGAGGGTATTTTGTCACGATGACCCGGTGAATATGCACCATGAAAATGCAATGTCCGCCACTCCTGATGTCGTCGATGTCGTCGCTCATGGACCCGAGTACGATTGAACTATGCAGCGACTTCAAGCCTATAAATTCGAATTGATGCCGGACGGCGAACAACGGCGCGACATGCGCCGTTTCGCCGGTTCGTGCCGATTCGTCTACAATAAGGCGTTGGCAATACAAAAAGAAAATTACGAGGCCGGAAACAAGTTCATCGGCTATGTGCCGATGGCGGCGAATCTACCAATCTGGAAACGGGAAGTCGGCCAGGAATGGCTCAAGGATGCACCTTCACAGGCATTGCAACATGCCTTGAAGGACTTGGGAAAAGCCTACAAGAACTTCTTCGCCAAACGCGCCGAATTCCCGCGCTTCAAGCGAAAAGGCAGCGGCGACAGCTTCCGCTATCCCGAGCCGAAACAGATCAAGCTCGATCAGGACAACAGCCGCATTCTCTTGCCGAAACTCGGTTGGCTACGCTATCGAAACAGCCGGATCGTGCTGGGCGAGGTGCGCAACGCCACCGTGAGCCAGTCGGGCGGGAAGTGGTTCGTGTCGATTCAAACCGAACGGGAAATTCTTCAACCTTTGCCGACAGCCACAAGCGCCATTGGCATTGATGTCGGCATTGCCCGGTTCGCCACCATGAGCGACGAAAACTATATCGCGCCGCTCAATAGCTTCAAGAAGCATCAGCAGCGCCTGGCGCGTTACCAGCGCCGCATGAGCCGCAAGGTCAAATTCAGCAACAACTGGAAAAAGGCGAAAGCCAAAGTTCAGAAGATTCACACAGGCATCTCCAATGCCCGAAAAGACTTCCTGCACAAAACCACAACGACGATCAGCCAAAACCACGCGCTCGTATGCATTGAGGATTTGCAGGTACGGAACATGTCCAAGTCTTCCAAGGGCAACAGCGAACAGCACGGCAAGATGGTGAAACAGAAGTCCGGTCTTAACCGTGCCATTCTCGACCAGGGTTGGGGTGAGTTCAGGCGGCAGCTCGACTACAAGGTGGCGTGGAACGGCGGCATGCTGCTGGCCGTGCCGCCACACAACACCAGTCGCACTTGCCCGTGCTGCGGTCACGTATCAAAAGACAATCGGCAAATACAAGAAAAATTCTTGTGCGTCGATTGCGGTTACGAAAATCACGCCGATGTCGTTGGCGCGATCAATGTGTTAGAGCGGGGATACCGCTTGTTAGCCTGTGGAGAGATGGTGCAGTCAGGCCGCTCGAAGAAGCAGGAACCCACCGAAGCGACTCGCAAATCATCGCGCAGCGCCGTAGGAATCCCCGTCCTTTAGGGCGGGGAGGATGTCAACATGGGATGAAAACTACCGGGATCGGGATGGGGCCAGGCATGGATGGGGGGAGGGATGCGATGAGGGACAAACTGGGCGCGTTCATCCGCGCGCAGCGCGAGCGCGCCAGTCCGGCGGCGCTCGGGCTGGAAACGCCGCAGCGGCGCCGCACGCCCGGCCTGCGGCGCGAGGACCTGGCGCGCCTGGCCGACGCGCTGCGCCTGTCGGCGGCCGAGCGCCATTAACTGTTCACCCTGGCCGGCAAGGCCGATCCGCGCGCGGCGCCGCCGGTCGCCTGCGCGGCGCCCGAGCGCGCCGCCGCGCAGGCGATGGTCGCGGCGCTGCTGGCGCCGGCCTATGTGCTAAGTACCCCCTCGTAATAAATTGTGGACGTCTGCGGCTCTGGTCGGCGCGCTGCGGCGTTGCCCGTCCCTTGCAGTGCTCGCACTGCGGCGGAACGGGCGCCTTGCATCGCTTCCGACCAGCACCACAGCCATCTCACAATTTATTCCGATGGGGTACTTAGAGCCTGTCCCAGTAG
>JANXSQ010000097.1 GCA_025356595.1 Janthinobacterium sp.
TCCGGCCTGAACTACGTCAGCTACGGCCTGATCGCCCGCGAAGTGGAGCGGGTCGACTCCGGCTACCGCTCGATGATGAGCGTGCAGTCCTCGCTGGTGATGGTGCCCATTTATGAATTCGGCAGCGAGGCGCAGCGCCAGAAGTACCTGCCGAAACTGGCCACGGGCGAATGGATAGGCTGCTTCGGCCTGACCGAGCCGAACCACGGCTCCGACCCCGGCTCGATGATCTCCCGCGCCAGGAAAGTGCCGGGCGGCTACGCGCTGTCGGGCGCCAAGATGTGGATCACCAATTCGCCGGTGGCCGACGTCTTCGTCGTCTGGGCCAAGGACGACGAGGGCGCGATCCGCGGCTTCGTGCTGGAAAAAGGCATGGCCGGCTTGTCCGCGCCGGCCATCCACGGCAAGTTCGGCCTGCGCGCCTCGGTCACCGGCGAGATCGTCATGGACAACGTCTTCTGCCCGGAGGAGAACGCCTTCCCCGAGGTGCGCGGCCTGAAGGGTCCCTTCACCTGCCTGAATTCGGCCCGCTACGGCATCGCCTGGGGCGCGCTGGGCGCGGCCGAGGCGTGCTGGCACATCGCCCGCCAGTACGTGATGGACCGCCAGCAATTCGGCCGCCCGCTGGCCGCCAACCAGCTGATCCAGAAGAAGCTGGCCGACATGCAGACCGAAATCACCCTCGCCCTGCAGGGCTGTCTGCAACTGGGACGCATGAAGGACGCCGGCACGGTGGCCGTCGAACTCACCTCCATGATGAAGCGCAATTCGTGCGGCAAGTCGCTGGACATCGCCCGCGTCGCCCGCGACATGCTGGGCGGTAACGGCATCTCCGACGAGTTCGGCGTCATCCGCCACATGGTCAACCTGGAGGTGGTCAACACCTACGAGGGCACGCACGACGTGCACGCGCTGATCCTGGGCCGCGCCCAGACCGGCATCCAGGCCTTCTTCTGACAGCACCCGGCCCTTCCGCCTTGGATAGCGCCCCCGGCGGCGCCCCCGGCGCGCCACGGGGGCAGGCAAAAAAAAACCGCCGCGGCCCGCATGGGCCGCGGCGGTTTTTTACTGACCGCTTAAAACTTGTAGCCGATGCCGACGTTGACCGCCAGCGGATTCAGCGTCATGTCCTGCGTCTGCCCGGTGGAGAAGCGCACCACCGTCTTCAGGTAGGTCTTGGCGACGGCCGCGTCGACGAACCAGCGCTCGTTGATGGCGATCGACACGCCGGCCTGCAGCGTCGCCGCCAGCTTGTTGTCGATCTTGAAGGTGGTCGCCTGGCCGCCGATGTTGGTGATCGCCGTCATCTGCGCCGAACCCCTGGCCTTCTGGAAGTAGGCGTAGGTCGCGCCCAGGCCCAGATAAGGCCGCACCTTGGCCGCCGGATTAAAGAAGCGATACTGGATGAAGAGCGTCGGCGGCAGCGCCTCCACCGTGCCCAGCTTGCCGGTGCCGGCGATGGCGCCGTCGCCGCTGATGGTGTGCTTGTACGGCGTGCCCAGATCGAGTTCCGCCGAGAGGTTGTCGCTCAGGCTGTAGCCGATGATCAGCACCGGTTGGGTGTCGCTGTCGACGGCCGCCTTCGAGCCCGGCAGGGCCGGCGCGGACACGTCGCCGCTCTCCACCTTCGGCGTGATCTTGTTGACGCCGGCCTTCAGCGTCCATTGGCCGGCGCTTTGCGCCGCGGCGCCGGCGCACACGCCCATCGCGGCGGCCAGGGCCAGCAGTTGCGCGGCTTGGTTCAAGCGTAGTTTCATCTCATCTCCGATATTTTGTGTTGTTATAGCGGCGGTCCGTCAGCGCCGGGCCGCCGTTCGCCTTACATCCAGCCGCGCACGATCATCTGCTCGGCGACATAGCGCGCGATCAGCGAGTACTCGAACGGCGTCGGGTGGCGGTCGTCGGCGAACATATAGTGGCTGACGTCGCCGGCGATCAAGGTCTTGCCGGTGCAGAACAGGGCCGAGTTGTCATAGGCGTTCGGCAGGCAGGCCTGGGTCGTCGTGTTGGTCAAGCCGTAGGGGCCGGGATTGACGATCTGGTCATGGCTGATTTTGTACAGATCGACCAGCAAGACCTTGCTGTTGCCCGTCAAGCCGTCGAGCAATTGCTTGTTGAAGGCGGCCACCATGGTGTTGATCAGCGTCTGCACTTCCGGGGTCTTCGACTTGCCCACCGGGGCGTTGCCGAAATCGGGCAGGTTGTTGACGATGACGTAGTTGGCGCCCTTGGCGACGATCTGGTCCTTGACCAGGGCCACCGTCTGCGCGCCCGCCGTGGCCATCGCGGTGACCGCCGCCACCGCGCCGGCGCCGGCCGCGTAATCGGCGCCCGCCTTGCCGCCGGCAAGTTTCGCCGCCGCCACGATGGGTTGGAAGACGGCGGGATTGCCCACCGCCGCATTGCCCGGCTGTACCGCCGCCGCGCCCACCGCCGCGCCCACCACCGTGGTGTCGGTGTGGCCGGGGCGCGCGCTTTCGATCGCCAGCGCCGTGCCGATCGCCACCGCCGCCGTGGCCGGATTGGTGGCGCCGGCCGCCAGGGCGCCGACCAGGTTCGTGGCGAAGGCTTTCGCGCCGACGCCGGCGGCATCGGCCGCCAGCTTGGCCAGTTGCCCCGAGGTGTCGTTGCCGCCGACCGTGACGAAGACCGCCTCGTCGCCCTTGAACTTGCCGCCCACGGCGGCCAGGTGCAACTGGATCTGGCCCGCCACCGGCAGGGCCAGCGCGCCGACGCCGACGCCGTTGCCGGGCGCGACGACATCGGCCACGCGCGAGCCGCCCTGGGCGTAGCCGAAGCAGCCGGAATGGTTCACCACGGCCACCGCGAAGCCCAGGGCGGGGTCCCCGGTCAGGCCGGTCTGGGCGGCGCACGGCGCCGGCAAGCCAAGTTGCGCCGCCATCAATTCGGTCCAGTTCTTGCCGGTCAGCTCGCTGTTGACCGAGGTGTAGTCGCCATTGATCGTGAACTTGCCGCCGCCGGCATCCTTGACGCCGCCGACGGCATAACTACCCACGTCGGACAGGCTGTCGCCGAAGGCCACCTGGGCGCTGTATTTGATTTTGACGGTCTGGTCGCCGCCGCTGCTGCCATTACCGCCGCAACCGGCCAGAACGGCCGCCGTCAGCACAGCCAAAGCGAATTTTCTTTGATGCATTTTGTCTCCTGATGTAGGTATTTTTTCCGTCTCTAACCGAACGTACGTGCTATTCGCTACCCGACTAATATGCCACCGTTCAATTGCTTTGGGTAAAAAAATACCTCATTAAATCACAAGATTATTAAAATCATCACATTGGCAATGGGAACTGAAAAGGGGACGGGCGGCTATTGCGGCGCACAAAAAAAACCCTCGCGGGGGCCGTTTCTGGTGCCGACGCGAAGCCGCAAGAAAGGGGCGGGTCCCGGCCCAAGGAGTCCGGGCCCGCCGCTGCGGCGCGGCTTGCTTACGCCTCGAGGAAGCGCTGCAGGACGCCGGCGGAGGCGAACGCGGCGCGGCGCAGGCGGTCGTTGACGCCCAGCCAGTCGGCGTCCTGCGGCGGCGCCTCGACCAGGATCAGGTCGGCGCCGACCTGGTCCATCGTGCGCAGCGCCGCGTACAAGGCGTGCGCGTAGCCGTCCGCCGCCTCCGGCAGGCGCACGCTGGCGCTGGCCGGCGGCAAGTCCGTGTAGTGGATCAGGGCCACGCGGCGCCCCGCGTTGAGCAATTGGTTAATGCTGCAGGCGAGCGCGTCGCCGTGTTGCATCGCAACAGGGGTGCGCGGCGCGTAGTGCGCGTCGAGGGTGCCGGAGGCGCGCGGCGCGGCCGAGTCCGGCGCTGCCGGGCGTTGCCCAATAACGACGCCGATGGCCTCGGCGCTGATGTGGCCGGGCCGCAGCAGCACCGGGCCGTGCGTGGCCAGGCGCGACAGGTCGACGATGGTCGATTCGATGCCGACCTCGCTCTGCCCGCCGTCCAGCACCGCGCCGACCAGGCCGCTGGCGCATTCGGCGGCGAATTCGTCGCGCACGTGCTGGGCCGTGGTCGGGCTGACGTTGCCGAACTTGTTGGCCGAGGGCGCCGCGACGCCGCCCTTGCCGCCCTTGAAGGCGCGCAACAAGGCGATCGCCACCGGGTGCGAGGGGCAGCGCAAGCCGAGCGTGTCCTGGCCGCCGGAGACGGCGTCGGGAATGTGCGCGGCGCGCTTCAGGATCAGGGTCAGCGGGCCGGGCCAGAAGGCCGCCACCAGTTGCCGCGCCTGCTCGGGGATGTCGGCGGCCCAGTAGCCCAGGTCGGCGCCGGGCGCCAGGTGGACGATCACCGGGTGGTCGGAGGGACGGCCCTTGGCCTGGTAGATGCGGGCGACGGCGGCCGGATTTTCGGCGTCCGCGCCCAGTCCGTAAACTGTTTCGGTGGGAAAAGCGACCAGGCCGCCGGCTTCGAGAAGCGCGGCGGCCTGAGCCATCTCCACAGTGTCGACGCCGCTCATGCGGCGTCCGTGGCTGGAAGTGTCATTGCATGCGGCTCGCTTACTGGGTCAGCAGGCGCAGCGCTTCGGCGTACTTGGCCGACGTCTGGTCCAGCACGTCCTGCGGCACGCGCGGCGCCGGCGCCTGCTTGTCCCAATCCTGGGCGTCCAGCCAGTCGCGCACGAATTGCTTGTCGAACGAGGGCGGCGACATGCCCACCCGGTAGCTCGACATCGGCCAGAAGCGCGAGGAGTCGGGCGTCAGGATTTCATCGATCAGGTGGATGGTGCCGTGCTCGTCGAGGCCGAATTCGAACTTGGTGTCGGCGATGATGATGCCGCGCGTGGCCGCGTATTCGGCCGCCTGGGTGTACAGATTGATGGCCGCCTCGCGCACCTGGCGGGCGATGTCGACGCCGACGATCTTTTCCGCTTCCGCGTAGGAGATGTTCTCGTCGTGGGCGCCGGCCGGCGCCTTGGTCGAGGGCGTGAAGATGGTTTCAGGCAGCTTCTGCGCTTCCTGCAGGCCGGCCGGCAGCTCGATGCCGCAGATCTTGCCGGTCTTCTGGTAGTCCTTCCAGCCCGAACCGATGATGTAGCCGCGCACGATCGCCTCGATGCCCAGCGGCGTGAATTTCTTCACGACGATGGCGCGCCCGTCGACCTGCTCGCGCTCTTCGGCCGAGACGACGCTGACCGGGTCGATGCCGGTCTCGTGGTTCGGCATCAGGTCGCCGAATTTCTTGAACCAGAAATTCGACATCTCCGTCAGCATCTTGCCCTTGTTCGGGATCGGATCGTCGAGGATCACGTCGAAGGCCGACAGGCGGTCCGTCTGCACGACCAAGAGTTTGTCCTCGCCGACGGCGTAGATGTCGCGCACTTTGCCGCGATGCAGGAAAGGCAGGGATTGCAGGTTTGTTTCCAGGATTCCGGACATGATGTTTCCTTAGTTCAGTTCAGGCAGGGTCGAGTTGCGCACTTTTTCGGCCTGGGCGGCGCGGAAGGCGATCAACTTGGCTTTCATGCCGGCGTCGTTCAGCGCCAGCACGGAGACGACGGCCAGGGCCGCGTTGGCGGCGCCCGCCTCGCCGATGGCCAGGGTGGCCACCGGGATGCCTTTTGGCATTTGCACGGTCGACAGCAGCGAGTCCATGCCCTTCAGGTATTTCGACGGAATCGGCACGCCGTACACGGGCAGAATGGTCGAGGCGGCGACGACGCCGGCCAGATGGGCGGCCGCGCCGGCGCCGGCGATGAAGGCTTGCGCGCCGCGCGACTCCATGTCGGCCAGCCAGGCTTCCAGTTCCTTCGGCGTGCGGTGCGCCGACAGCGCCCGCGCTTCATAGGAGACGCCGAAATCCTTGCAGATTTGCGCAGCCTCTTTCATGGTGTCCCAATCCGAGGTCGAACCCATCACGATACCAACTAAAGTTTTATCAGACATATATCACTCACAAAAAAAATCGGGTTCCGCCGCCCGGTGCGGCAAGAACCAAAATGAAAACGCGCCCCCACGGGGCGCGCCGGACCAAAATTACTTGACGATTTGCGACAGTTCGCCGGACTTGTAGCGCTCGGCCATTTTTTCCATCGGGATGATCTTGATCTTGGCGGCCTGGCCTTCGCAGCCGAAGGACAGGAAGCGCGCCTTGCAGACCATCATCGCCGCTTCGCGGGCCGGCTTGAGGAAGTCGCGCGGGTCGAATTTGCTGGGATTCTCGAACAGGTATTTGCGCGTCGCGGCCGTCATCGCCAGGCGGATGTCGGTGTCGATGTTGATCTTGCGCACGCCGTGGCGGATGCCTTCCTGGATCTCTTCGACCGGCACGCCGTAGGTTTCCTTCATGTCGCCGCCGAATTCGCGGATGATCGCCAGCAGCTCCTGCGGCACCGACGAGGAGCCGTGCATGACCAGATGGGTGTTCGGGATGCGCGCGTGGATTTCCTTGATGCGGTCGATCGCCAGGATGTCGCCGGTGGGCTGGCGCGAGAACTTGTAGGCGCCGTGCGAGGTGCCGATGGCGATGGCCAGGGCGTCGCACTGGGTGCGCTGGACGAAGTCGGCCGCCTGCGCGACGTCGGTCAGCAATTGCTCGCGGGTCATGGCGCCGTCGGCGCCGTGGCCGTCTTCCTTGTCGCCCATCATCGTTTCCAGGGAACCGAGCACGCCCAGTTCCGCCTCCACGGTGACGCCGATGGCGTGCGAGAACTTGACCACCTCGCGCGACACTTCGACGTTGTAGTCGTAGGAGGCGACGCTCTTGCCGTCCGCCTCCAGCGAGCCGTCCATCATCACCGAGGTGAAGCCGGAGCGGATCGCGCCCATGCAGACGGCCGGCGACTGGCCGTGGTCCTGGTGCATGACGACGGGAATGTGCGGATAGGCCTCGACGGCGGCGGCGATCAGGTGGCGCAGGAAGGCTTCGCCGGCGTATTTGCGGGCGCCGGCCGAGGCCTGCATGATGACCGGGCTGCCGACGGCGTCGGCGGCGGCCATGATGGCCTGCACCTGTTCCAGATTGTTGACGTTGAAGGCCGGCAGGCCGTAGCCGTGTTCGGCCGCGTGGTCCAGCAATTGACGCATCGATACGAGAGACATGGTATTACTCCAAACAATAGAAAAACCGGGTTGCCGATGGCGCTACCCGCAGCGGCCGCGCCGCAGGGCTGGGTAAGGCCGGCCG
>JANXSQ010000263.1 GCA_025356595.1 Janthinobacterium sp.
GTCGGCGCCGATCGCCATCGCCGTGCGCAGGGTTTCCTGGCATTGCGTGACGCCGCAGGAGATGGCGATCACTTCGCTGACCTTGCCGGATTCCTTGAGACGCATCGCTTCTTCCAGCGCGATTTCGTCGAAGGGGTTCATCGACATTTTGACGTTGGCGGTATCGACGCCAGTGCCGTCACTCTTGACGCGCACTTTGACGTTGTAGTCGACCACGCGTTTGACGGGTACCAAGACTTTCATAGCTGTGCCTTTGGGAAATTAAAAAATGACGGACTAAGTAAATAAATGTGGGCTAGATTATAAGAGGAAATACCGCTGCACACAGAATTAAAGCACGATCGTGCGATTTCTTGTTAGAAGAAGCCGTCTAATCGCTTAGACGGCCACCTCGGTGTATTGCTTCGGGGATCGCTGCAGAGCAGCAAAAATGCGCCGGAACGGTCCGTTTGCGGAATGCGCCGGCGCCGTGCGGCTATTTGCGCTGCATCAAAAAAACGAATTCGCGGCCGGTCTGCACGTGCGACAGCAAGGCATTGCCCGTCTGTTTCGCGAAGGCCTGGAAATCGCGCACGGAACCCGGATCGGTGGCCATGATGCGCAGTACTTCACCGCTTTGCAGCTCTGCCAGGGCCTTCTTTGCCTTCAGAATCGGCAAGGGACAATTCAAGCCCCGCGCGTCGAGTTCTTTTTGGAATTCCATGATCTCGTTATCAAGTAGTGTGTCGCTCATCAATTTCCCGCTTTACTGTTGTTGCACTGATTTTTGACATACTACTCCAAATACGGGCAATTGACGCGCTGCACCAAAATAGTTCCTCATCTGTTGTGAGGTCACAACGACAATATCGGTAGGAAAACAACAACACGGCCATGGCCGCGTCGCCGTTTTCACTCTCAGGCGCGCTGCGCGACCCAGGCCGCGACGCCGGCCAAAGCCTGCGCCAGATTGGTAGGATCCGTACCGCCGGCCTGCGCCATATCGGGGCGGCCGCCGCCTTTTCCGCCCACTTGTTGGGCGACGAAGTTGACCAGCTCGCCGGCCTTGACCTTCGCCGTGGCGTCGGCGGTGACGCCGGCGATCAGGCTGACCTTGCCGTCGGCGATGCTGGCGAGCACGATGGCGGCCGTTTTCAGCTTGTCCTTGAGCTTGTCCATGGTTTCGCGCAGGCCGGCCACGTCGGCGCCGTCCAGCACGGCGGCCAGCACCTTGATGCCGTTCACGTCGACCGCCTGCGTGACGAGCTCATCGCCCTGCCCCGAGGCCAGCTTCGACTTCAGCGCCGCCAGTTCCTTCTCCAGCGCCTTGACGTGCTCCTGCACCTGGTTGATGCGGGTGGTCAACTCCTCGGGATTGGTCTTGAGGATGCCGGCCGCCTCCTGCAGGCGGCGGTTGAGCGACTGCACCAGCGCCAGCGCGCCCTCGCCCGTCACCGCCTCGACGCGGCGGATGCCGGCCGCCACGCCGCCTTCGCCGATGATCTTGAACAGACCGATGTCGCCGGTGCGGGTCACGTGGACGCCGCCGCACAGCTCTTTGGACGAGCCGATGTCGAGCACCCGCACCTCGTCGCCGTACTTCTCGCCGAACAGGGCCATCGCGCCGTGCTTCACGGCGGCGTCGAAGGACATATTGTGCGCCACCGTGGCCTGGTTCTGCAGGATCTCGCGGTTGACGATGGCTTCGACCTTGACGATTTCCTCGGCCGTCAGCGGCGCGTTGTGCGAGAAGTCGAAACGGGTGCGCTCGGGATCGACCACCGAGCCTTTTTGCGCCACATGGGCGCCCAGCACTTCGCGCAGCGCCTTGTGCATCAGATGCGTGGCCGAGTGGTTGCGGATGGTGCGCGCGCGGGTCGCCTCGTCGACCAGCGCCTCGACCGCGTCGCCCACCTTCAGCGCGCCCGACTTCAGCGCGCCGTGGTGGCCGAACACATCGGGCTGGATCTTCAGCGTGTCCTCGACCTCGAACAGGCCGGCGGCGCCGCGGATGAGGCCCTGGTCGCCCACCTGGCCGCCCGATTCAGCGTAGAACGGCGTGCTGTCGAGCACCACGATGCCGGACTGGCCGGCCTTCAGTTCCTGCACCGACACGCCCTCGGCGTACAGCGCGACGACCGTGCCGGCGTGGACCAACTGCTCGTAACCGACGAACTTGTTCTTCGCGCCGGCGTAGTCGACGTTCTGCAGCTTGGCGAAGCCGCCCTTCTTGCGCGCGTTTTCGCGCTGGCGCTCCATGGCGTCCTTGAAGCCGGCCTCGTCGAGGACGACGTCGCGTTCGCGGCAGATATCGGCCGTCAGATCCAGCGGGAAGCCATAGGTGTCGTAGAGCAGGAAGGCGGTGGCGCCGTCCAGCTTCTTGCCATCCTTGGCCAACTGCGTTTCCAGGATCTTCATGCCGTTTTCCAGCGTCTCGCCGAAGCGCTCCTCTTCCGTTCTGAGCATCTGCGCGACGCGCTCGCTGGCCTCGGCCAGCTCGGGATAGGCGGCGCCCATCTCGAGCGACAGATCGTTGACCAGCTTGTAGAAGAAGGGCTTGGTCTGGCCCAGCTTGTGGCCGTGGCGCAGGGCGCGGCGGATGATGCGGCGCAGGACATAGCCGTGGCTTTCCGGACCCGGAATGATGCCGTCGACGATCATGAACGAGGCGGCGCGGATGTGGTCGGCGATCACGCGCAGCGACTTGCTTTCCAGATCGGTGGCGCCGGTTTCGCGCGCGGCGGCCTTGATCAAGGCCTGGAACAGGTCGATCTCGTAGTTCGAATGGACATGCTGCAGGACGGCGGCCAGGCGCTCCATGCCCATGCCGGTGTCGACGCAGGGCTTGGGCAGCTTGTGCATCACGCCCACGTCGTCGCGGTTGAACTGCATGAACACCAGGTTCCAGATTTCGATGAAGCGGTCGCCGTCCTCGTCGGGCGAGCCGGGCGGGCCGCCCGGAATATCGGCGCCGTGGTCGTAGAAAATCTCGGTGCAGGGACCGCAGGGGCCGGTGTCGGCCATCTGCCAGAAATTGTCCGAGGCGTAGCGCGAACCCTTGTTGTCGCCGATGCGGATGATGCGCTCGACCGGGACGCCGATTTCCTTGGCCCAGATATCGTAGGCCTCGTCATCCTCGAAATACACCGTGACGGTCAGCTTGTCGGTCGGCAAGCCATAGACCTTGGTCAGCAATTCCCAGGCGTAATTGATGGCGTCGCGCTTGAAATAATCGCCGAAGCTGAAGTTGCCCAGCATCTCGAAGAAAGTATGATGGCGCGCGGTGTAGCCGACGTTTTCCAAATCATTGTGCTTACCGCCGGCGCGCACGCAGCGCTGCACCGAAGTGGCGCGGGTGTAGGGGCGCGAATCGATGCCGGTGAACACATCCTTGAACTGCACCATGCCGCTGTTCGTCAACAACAAGGTTGGATCGTTACCCGGAACCAGCGAGCTGGAGCGGACAATTGTATGCCCCTTCGATTCGAAGAATTTAAGGAATTTGTCGCGGATTTCAGATGATTTCATGTTTTTTTGGCAGAAGTGGCGGCAGCTTGAAAGAAAATATTATACGTGATAACCCCGTCCTAAATCACAAGCGCCCGCGCCCGGGCCGTCGACCAACAAGTGGCTACGCGCCACCATCCTACTCTGCCGTGGCTATTCGGTTTACGCCAGGCAGGCGGCCATCGCACCTACGCAGGCTCATCGCATCAATAACAAACAGGCAATTTTTACAAGATAAAAATAGTATAATGACATGCAATAAAACCAATGTATGTTTTTAATATTCCTTCATTGCCGCCGCCGAGCCGCCACTGCGGATTTACCAAACCGTTTCTTTCCATAAGTTAACAATGAAAATCTTACCGTTTATCTCTTTATCGCTCGCCTCCACCCTGCTCGCTGGCCCCTCCGGCGCGCTTGCCGCCGATTCGCTGGACGGCGCGCCGCGATACACATTCAGTGTCGCAAATGAAGAGGCGATCGGTCCGTTCCCAAGTTGGGGCAACGTAAAAACAAAATATGGGGCGAAAGGCGACGGCGTGACCGACGACACGGAGAAGTTGCAAGCCGCCTTGGACGACATGAACAAACGCTCTATAGAAAACCCCAACCAGTGGAACCTCGAGACGCCGAACTCCCCGGCAGTGCTGTATTTTCCTCCAGGAATCTACCGCATCACCAAGACACTGATCTTGAAGAACCAGTTCGGCGCCAACCTGATCGGCGAGGATCCAGGCACCACCAAGATCGTCTGGGATGGCGTCGAGGGCGGCGCGATGCTGATTGCCGACGGCTCCTTTGGTGGCAAATTCGCCCGGCTCACGTGGGACGGCGCGAAAAAAGCCGGCATCGGCGTGGCCCACTGGTGGAATAGGAAGACGCCACAGTACGGCGCCAACGCGGAGCATGTCGACGAGGTCTTCGTTGATATGGGCGTGGGCATCGTTGCAGGCTGCTGCGGGACCAGCAGTAACAACACGACCCATCCCGGCGAAGCAGACGGAGTCTGGCAGCGCTCCGACTACGGCGATATGGATTCAGAGGGCTCAATCAAGCGGACCAAGTTCATCAACAACACGGTGGCAGGTGTCAGCGCCGAAAACCCCAACTCTCTAGACTGGTGGGTGATGGATTCCGAGTTCCGCGACTCTTACCGCGGCGTCACCAACGCGCTGGGCGCGGGCAACGTTCATGTTTACCGGAATGTGTTCGTCCGTTCGACATTGGCCGACATCAATGTCGGGAGTGTGCAATGGCACTCAATGCACCACAATGTCTCGATTGGATCACGGCGCTTCCTTCAGGCTGAGGTCGGAGGCAACAACGGCCGGCCTTTAATTCTGAAAAATAATCGCATCATCAATCCTACCGATCAGTATCCGATTTTCATGGGGAATTTAGGCCCACTAATCATGATCGACAACCAGATACTGAGTCCCGCGAACGCGAACGGCCAGGTGATTCATCAAAACAATAACGCGGCCACCAGCCCCAACGTCATGCCAGGTGTCGGCCTGATCCTGATCGGCAACCAGTTCACGCTGGACAACAAGCCCAAGCCCCCGTATGTCAGCAGCACCAACAGCAATTTCAGTAAACCGAATGTCCTGAACCAGCTTATCGATTACGAAAACAGCGTGGTACGACGCATCGACATCTCGACTGAAGTGCCGAAGCTGCCAGACACCCCGAAGAAAATCGCGCGCGCGGTGTTCGAAGTGCCGGTGACGATCGATCCCAAAACACTGGCCAACGTGACCACGTCGAAAATGATCCAGGAAGTCATCAACAGCGCTCTCGATAGCACCGATGAGAACCCCATCGTGCACTTCCCGCGCGCCACCTTCACACTCGATGCGACGTTGAATATTCCCGCCAACCGCCGCATCCAGCTGGCAGGCGACGGCATCGCAACGATGCTCAAACCCGGCAACAACTTTGGCACCAAGCCCATGCTCTATTTAGCCGGCCCGAGCCGCGCCACGGTGCGCGAGATGCGCCTGTTTTCAAATAATTTCGATGTCAATGCGGTAGTGCTCGACAAGGCGGACCAACCAGGCGGACGGATTCTGTTCGACGGCAGCACGAACGGCCCCGTGAACCTGACCAATCTCGCCTCGACCAAGGTTGAGTTCCAGCACACAACTGGGATGAAACGGCTCGCCACTAGTGCCGCAAGCGACGTGATGGCGGTGGGTTCGGGCGTGATCGGTCCGGTTACAGTGAACGCCAACAGCGATGTCCTGCTGCTCGACACATGGTACGAGACTGGCCGCACTAATCCTAAGGAGGACACCTTAGTCACTGGCGACTCCGGCAACTTCACCTACCTTGGTGGGCACGTCGCGCCGCCCAAGCTCGATTTGAAAGGACAACCTGCCGGCGCATCCATGCTGATCAAGAACTTCGCCGGCCAATTCACGGTGATGGGCATGTCCTTTAATTTATCGGATCCGAAATTCGGCATTTCCGTCATCGATGAGCTGCCTACAACCCGGGCGCTGGTCATGGGCGTGTCGGCCAACCAGGATGGCTTTTACGTGCGCAACAACAACGCCGGCGCAGGCAAGGTCGGTTTTAGCATGATGAGATCCACGTACAACGCTCTGCAGGCCGACTATGGCAACATAGACCTTGCCGCAGTAAAGGCCGGCATGGCCCAGATGCGCAGACAAAAATGGGATCAAGAGCCGGTGACGATACCCGAAGGTGTCACGGATGTGCTGTTTTACCGCGTGCGCACGTTCGAAACCCAGAACGGCTACACCGTTACAGGCCAGTAACACGGCCGGAGCCGGGCGGCCCGCAACTGCCCGGCACCACCCATCGGGGTCAGGCGAAGGACGGGCCGATCAGGTCGATGCGGTCGGTGCATATGCCGTCCACGCCCCAGGCGAGGATTTCGCTGGCGCGCGCCGTTTCGTTGACGGTGTAGCAGAACAGGCCGAGGCCGGCCCGTTTGATTTCTTGCGCCAGCGCCGCTGTCAGGTGCTGGTGCTTGGTGTGTACGGCGACGACGCCCAGCGCGGCGGCCTGGGCCTGCCAGTCGGCGGGGATGCGTTCGGTGAGCCAGGCGCGCGGCAGATCGGGCGCTTCGCTTCGCGCCGCGATCAAGGCGGCGACGCTGAAGGAGGATAGCAAGGGTAGCCGCGCCGGGTCGCCGGCGCCGAGTTCGGCGGAAAAATGGCCGCGCGTGACGGCCGCCACGATGCGCCCCGTCTCCGCGTCGGCGCCTTCGGCCGGCTTGATTTCGATGTTCATCCAGATGTGTTGCGCCTTGCAGTAGGCGAGGAAGCGGCTAAATTCCGGCACCGTTTCATCGCCGAACAGGGGGCTGAACCAACTGCCCGCGTCCAGCGCCGCCAGTTCGCCGGATGTGTAGTCGCCGACTTTGCCGGCGGCGGCCACGGTGCGTCCCAGTATTTCATCGTGGACGACGACGCCGACGCCGTCGCGCGCCAGCATGACGTCGAATTCGACGGCGTGGAAGCCGTAGGCCAGGCCGCAGCGCAGCGCGGCGAAGGTGTTTTCCGGCGCCAGCGTGCCGCCGCCCCGGTGCGCGACGATTTTAGGATAGGGCCACATGCACGCTCCTCGGGTGATTCCATCGACAAGGGATGCCGATGTGTTTTAGACTCTGTTTCCAACCTTATCACCGTTCAAGGACGAGATGGCGGATCCGACTGAAAAAATCCCCGGCCGCGTCCACGGCGCCGCGCGTGCGGGGCGCGCCGTAGTGCCCGCCCGGCCGCTTTGGTGCCGCCAGCCGGCGCTTTCGTCGCACGCGCCTTGCCGGCGCCGCCCGCGCCGTCCGACAATGCCCGCTCCGTCCACTTCCGCCGAAAGCCGCCGCGCATGAACCTGTCCAGCATCGCCCTCAAGAAGGCCGGTTTTCCCTGGCGCCGCCTGGCCATGGATTACCGCTATGCGGTCCTCTTCAATGTTTTCTGCGCGCTGTTCATCACCTATGCGTTCAGCGCGGGAAAATTCCTGCCCGAAAACCTGGTCGCCTCGATGTGCATCGGCAGCCTCGCCTTCCTCCTCATCGACGGCCCCCGGCTGGCCTTATGGGGAGAGCAACGCCGCCCGGGCTGGAAGGCGTTGGCGCTGCTGGGGATGCTCGCCGTGCCCGTCGCGCAATGGCTGGGCATGGCGCTGTTCGGCTGGATCATGGGCGTCGCGGTGGCGCCTTTGAGCGCCTTCGCCTCCTTCAGTCCGCGCGACACCAGCAATACCCTGTTCACCCTGATCGCCTCGGCCGCCGGCCTGCTGTTCTTCGCCAACAAGGAGAAGATCGCCCGCCTGGAGGCGCTGGCGGCGGCCGAGACGGCGCGCGCGGAAACCGTCGCCCGCCAGGCGCTGCAGGCGCAACTGCAATTGCTGCAGGCGCAGATCGAACCGCACATGTTGTTCAACACCCTGGCCAATCTGCAGGGTTTGATCGGCTTCGATCCGCCGCGCGCCCAGTTGCTGCTGGACCAGTTGATCCTCTATCTGCGCGCCACGCTGACGTCCTCGCGCGCGCAGACGACCACGCTGGTGCAGGAGTTCGCGCTGATGGAGGCCTATCTGGGCCTGATGTCGGTGCGCATGGGCGCGCGCCTGACGTACGCGCTGCATCTGCCGGAGGAGTTGCGCGCGCTGGCCGTGCCGCCGATGCTGCTGCAGCCGCTGGTGGAGAACGCCATCCAGCACGGCCTGGAGCCGAACATCGCCGGCGGCCACATCGCCGTCGATGCCGCGCGCGACGGCGCCCGCTTGCGCCTGAGCGTCAGCGACAACGGCCTCGGCCTGCATCAGGCGCGGCACAGCCGGCCCGGCGGCCACGTCGGCCTGGCCAACATCCGCGATCGCCTGCACGCCCTGCACGGCGCCCAGGCGGACTTTTCCCTCAGCGACGGCGCCGCCGGCGGCAGCGTCGCCCGACTCACCCTGCCCCTGCCCACGCCATGACCAACACCTACCGCGCCCTGATCGCCGAAGACGAACCCATTCTTGCCGCCGCGCTCAGCCACACGCTGGGCCGGCTGTGGCCGCAGTTGCACATCGTCGCCACCTGCGCCAACGGCGTCGAGGCGCTGCGCGACGCTCTGGCGCTGCTGCCCGAGATCCTCTTTCTCGACATCAAAATGCCCGGCAAGAGCGGCCTGGAGGCGGCCGAGGATCTGGCCGAGGCCTGGCCCGCCGGACGGCCCTTCCCGCAGATCGTCTTCGTCACCGCCTACGATGAATTCGCGCTGGCCGCCTTCGAGCACGCGGCCGCCGACTACGTGCTCAAGCCGGTCAACGAGGCGCGCCTGGGCAAGACGGTGGAGCGGCTGCGCCTGCGCCTGGAGGCGCCGGCCGCGGACGGCGCGCAGGCGCTGGGCCGCCTGCTCGGCCAGTTGCAGGCGCTGGCGCCGGCGCCGGCGCAGCCGCGCCTGAGCGTGATCCGCGCCGCCGTCGGCAACGTGGTGCGCATGATCGCGCTGGCCGACGTGGTGTATTTCGAGGCGCTCGACAAGTATGTGAATGTCGTCACGCAGGACGGCGAGGCGCTGATACGCACCAGCCTGAAGGAATTGCTGCCGCAGCTGGACGCGGCGCAGTTCTGGCAAGTCCATCGCGGCACCATCGTCAACAGCGCCTGCATCGCCAGCGCCGAGCGCGACGAGACCGGCAAGTTGTCGCTGAACCTGCGCGGGCGCAGCGGCCAGTTGCGCGTCAGTCCGCTGTACGCGCCGCTGTTCCGCCAGATGTGAACTTGCGGCGGCGCCGGGCCGCCGAAAAATCCAGGGGCCGGGAGCCCTCGGTTTGGCGCACCGTCATTGCATGTGCCGGTTCAGCGCCGCCAGCTCGCTGTGCAACCACAGCACGGCGTCCTTCATTTGCAGGGTCAGCCTGGCGCCGCTGGCGCAGACCAGTTTGGCGCGCCCGCCCAGCGCTTCCAGCTCGCCGATCGCCTGACGCAGGAGCAATTCGTCGCAGGAGCGCATGGCTTGCCGCACCAGGCCGCTCTGGTGGTCCAGGCGCGCGATGCAATCCCTCAGTTCGCGCGGCAGATCGCGTTCCACCGAGCTGGCCTGCGCGGCCAGTCCGATCGCTTGTTCTATGGTCTCGAAACGCTGTTGCATTTCTTTTTCCTGCAGCATGATGACCCTCCCTAAATTATCCCGCGCCAGAGTGCGCCGGTCATGCTTAGAGAGGGTCGCGCGGGCCGAGTTGCACTGTAGCCGAGTCCGCCTGCGCGATTTGTTGTGACATCGCAAACATGGGCGAGAAGCGGACTCGGGAATGCCGGACGGCCCCTACTTGCGCCCCGTCGGCAGCGGCGCCGCCTTGCAGGTGGCGTCGACCAACACCGTCACGCGCGTCTCGTTGTTGCTCTCGTTGCTCTCCTCGACGTTCTTCTTGGCGTCGACCAGCAGGCGCAGCACATGGCTGCCCGGCGCCAGATAGGCCTGCGTGTAGATTAGCCGCGAGGCGCCCTTGTCCAGCGTCAGGCCGCTCTGCTGGCTGATCAGCGTGCTGCCGTCGAGGATCTGGTTGACGAAGGGCGTGCCGGCCGGCGCGGCGCCGGCGTTGGCCAGGTCGTAGACCACATTGAAGGCGCACATGCCGTTGGAGGCCAGCACCGCGTCGGCCGCGTGCACGACGATGCTGCCGTTCCACGGCGCCGTGCGGCCGCCGACGGCGATGCCGCGCTGGCTGAGCAGATCGGCCTTCGGCGGCGGCGCTGGCGGCGCGACGGGCGCCGGCGGCGTGGCGCCGCAGGTGCCGCTGAGCGTCACATGGATGTTCAGCAGATTATTGCCTTCATTCGATTCGGATACATTGTTTTCGGCGTCGAGTTTCAACTGGAAGTCATAACTGCCCGCGCTCAGATAGGGCTGGGTGCTGATTTTTTTGGTCTGGCCGGCGTCCAGCGTCAGGCCACTGTTGATGGCCACCGCCGCGCCCTTGGCCAGCAGATAGTTCTTGAACGACGCGGTCGCGGCGTTGCCCAGATTGACCATGTCATACGTGGCGTTGAAGGCGCATTTGCCGTTCGACTGCAGGAAGGCGTCGCGCTCGCCGAGGACGACGCTGCCGCCCCAGGGGACGAACTTGCCGCCGGCGCCGCCGACGGCGCCGCCCAGGGTCACGCCGCCCTTGCTGGTGACATCGGTGTTGAACGCCGCGGCCACGCCGGACGACAGGACGGCCGCGCCGGCCAGGAAAAGGGAGAGGTAGTGGGATGTACGCATGGTGAACTCCGGTTGGCTTGAATACTTTCCATACAGCAATTGCCATGCCAGATGAAAAGCAGCAGCGTCCCGTAGCCGATGTGACGCGTTTTGTCAGCGCGACTGACAAGGCGGCGCGCCCGCCTGACTTTTTTTGTCAGTCCCGCCCGCTCTCCGCCCGCCATGTAAGAATCTGTTACGGATTATGCAACTACAAAAATAATAAGATACATTGCGGCAACGCTGTCAGCAGCCTCCGGAACCTTCGCCATGACAACACCCCTGAATACGCCGCGCATCGGAATCGGCTTGCTGATCGCCGTCGCGCATCTGGCCCTGCTGTATGCCTTCCTGGCATCGCGTCCCGTGCCGCCGCCGGAAGCGGCGCAGGCCGAACGGCCGGCCATACAGTGGTTGCTGGCGACGCCGCGCGCCCGCCCGGCGCCCGCCCCGAGCGCGACCTTGTTGGCGTTGCCGCCGCCGCGCCGCAAGACGCCGCCGGCCATCGCGCCGTCGTCCGTCGCCACGGCGGCACCGGTGCCGGCCGCGCCGCCCGTCCAGGCTCCCGCCGAAGCCGACGCCCCGCCCGCGGCCGCTCCCGCGCGGCCCAGCATCGACGAGATCATGCGCATCGCCAAGCGCGACATCGGCAAGATCGACCAGCAATTGCGGAAGGATTTTCCGCAGCGCAGCATCCAGGCGCCGCTCGACACGCCGCAAGCGCGCCTGGAGCGGGGGTTCGCGGCGGCCCACGCGGCGGTGCCGCCGACATGGTACGAGGCGGCGAAAATGGAGGAGTTGACGCCGCTGGACACGAGCGGCTCGCGCATCTACAAAATCAGCACCGCCCTGCTCACCTACTGCGTGACCATCAGCCCCACCGGCGAAAGAAGATACACCAACTGTCCGCGCTGAACCGCGCCGCTCAGCAGGCGGCCAGCGCCGCCTCGCGCGGCGCCAGCGGCGCCAGGCCGCGCAGGCGCAGCGCGATCAACAGCGCCAGGAGCAGGCCGGAGGCCAGCATCGCCACCACGCCGGGCCAGCCGTCACGGCCCCACATCAGGCCCGAGAGCGATCCGACCAGGCTGGAGCCGAGGTAATAGAAGAACAGGTACAGCGCCGAGGCCAGCGCCTGCGGCGCGCGCGCCCGCCGCCCGACCCAGCTGCTGGCGATCGAGTGCGCGGCGAAGAAGCCGAAGGTGAACACGGCCATGCCGGCGAGGATGAGGGGCAGCCTGTCGGCCAGCGTCAGCAGCAGGCCGGCCAGCATCAGCGCGGGCATGATCCACAGCACGTTGCGGCGCCCCAGGCGGTCGGCCAGGCGGCCGGCCCAGATCGAGCTGAAGATGCCGATCAGGTAGAGGAAGGCGATGCCGCCGACCACGCCCTGGCGCAGGCCGAAGGGCGCGCCCAGCAGGCGGTAGCCGATGTAGTTGTACATGCTGACGAAACAACCCATCACCAGGAAGCCCAGGCCGAACAACCACGGCAGGCCGGGGTCGGCGAGGTGGCGGCGCAGGCCGGCCGGCAGCGCCTCCCAGCCCCGCGCGCTGGGCCTGAAGTTGCGCGAGCGCGGCAGGCTGCGCCAGAACTCCAGCGCCGCGCACAAGCCCAGCACGCCCATCGCCGCCAGCGCCGCGCGCCACGACCAGAGGTCGCTGAGCACGGCCACCACCAGCCGTCCGGCCATGCCGCCGAAAGCGCTACCGGCGATGTACAAGCCCATCGACAGGCCCAGCGAGGGCGCCTCGATCTCCTCGGCCAGATAGGCCATGGCGATGGCCGGCATGCCGCCCAGGGCGATACCGAGCGCGGCGCGCATCAGCAGCAATTGCGGATAGCTGTGGGCGAAGGCGCACAGCAGGGTCATCAGGGCGGACACGGCCAGCGCCGCCACCATGAAGGGCTTGCGCCCGAGGCGGTCGGAGATGGCGCTGGTGACCAGCAGGGAAACGGCCAGCGCGGCGGCCGAAATCGACAGCACGCCGCTGCTTTGCGCGGCGCTGAGCGCGAACTCGCGCGACAGCAGCGGCATCAGGGGCTGCACGCAGTAGAGCAGCGCGAAGGTGGAAAAGCCGCCGAAGAACAGGGCGCGGTTGCTGCGCGTGAAGGCGGGCGTGCCGGCGGCGATGGCGTCGGTGGGGGAAGGGCTGGATGCGGTCATGATGGCGGACAGGGAAGCGGCGACAAACCATCATAGGATGGGCTATTCATATCGTCCAATATGTATTAAAGTCGTCAGTCATACTTTAAAACGATGACAACCATGGAACTGCGCCACCTCCGCTACTTCGTCGCCGTCGCCGAAGAACTCCACTTCACGCGCGCCGCCGAACGCCTGCACATCGGCCAGCCGCCGCTCAGCCAGCAGATCCAGGCGCTGGAAACGGAGCTGGGCGCGCAACTGTTCGAGCGCAGCAAGCGCTGGGTGCGCCTGACGGAGGCCGGCCGCCTCTTCCTCGACGACGCCAGGCGCATCCTGGCGCTGGCCGAGCAGGCCGCCGTGACGGCGCGCCGGGCCCAGCGCGGCGAGGCCGGCGTGCTGCGCATCGGCTTCACCTTCTCGACGCCGCTCACGCCGCTGTTCGCCAGCGTCATCAAGCGCTACCGCCAGCAATTCCCCCTCGTCAGCCTGACGCTGCACGAAATGGCCACCCTGCCGCAGATCGACGCCATCGCCCAGCGCACCCTGGACCTGGGTTTCGTGCGCCCGCCCGAGGTGGAGATCCCCGCCGCCGTCGAGCTGGCCACGCTGCGCCAGGACCCGCTGGTGCTGGTGCTGCCCGGCGACCATCCGCTGGCCGCCAGGGAGGCCGTGGCCATCCGCGAACTGGCCGGGGAAGCCTTCGTCATGTACCCGAAAAGCGCCGGCGCCGGCATCTCGCCGCAGATCATCCGCCTGTGCCGGGCGGCCGGCTTCGTGCCGCACGTCGCCCAAGAGGCGGGCGAGGCCTCGACCATCATCGGCCTGGTGGCGGCCGGCTGCGGCATCTCCCTGCTGCCGGCCTCCTTCCAGCGCATCCGCATGGACGGCGTCTGCTACCGCGCCATCAGCGACCCGGCCGCCAGCACCAGCCTGCTGCTGGCGCGCCTGCGCGGCCACAGCACGCCCCTGATCGACGCCTTCTTCGCGCTGGTCAACGAGGCGGTCGGCGCCGGCGAAGCGGCGCGCGACTGAGGTCGGCGCCGACCGAAAGGAAAGCGCCGGCGCAAAGAAAAAAGGCCCCGGCCCCGCCAGGGTCCGAGGCCGTTCCCGCGCCGCCGATTTCAGTCGTAGTCGGCGTCGAGTTCCGAGCCGGCGTAGTTCTCCAGCTGCTCGAAGAGTTTCTTCATGCTGGTGCGCGTGAGGATCTCCTGGATCACGGTGCAGCCGCCGCGGTAGGCGTTGATGCGCTCGATCAGCACCTCGTGGTGCTGGACCGGCACCTTGGCCAGCAGCGCCGCCCAGCCGGCCTCGAAGTCGGGCTTGTTCTTGCGCACGGAGCGCACGAAACGCTCGAAATTCTTCTGCCCGGTGCGCGCGACGATGCCGCCGCCGCCCTCGATGGCGAAGATGATGGCCACGCCGATCACCCCTTCCGCGTTCAGGTCGGTGTCCATGACGGGACCGCGGTCGTTGTGGCGGCGCAGCCAGTTGGCCAGGCGCACGATGGCCTGCACATCCTTGCGCTGCTTGAGCTGCAGCGCGTACTTCTCCGCGCCGTTCCAGTTCTTGTGCGGGTCGGCGTTGCAGATGTCGTTGAACAGCTCGCGCAGGCGGCGCTGCACGTACACCGGATCCTGGTCGTACTCGCCGACCAGGGCGTCCTCCGGCAACTGCGAGAGGTCGCGGATCAGGCGGAAGCCGGCCTGGAAGGCGTGCTCGGCGCCGTGCTCGACGAGGAAGTCGAGCGCGGCCTGGTCGCCCTCGTGCATCAGGGCGTGCTCCAGCCCCAGCGAGACGCCGCCCACCGTCAGGTGCAGGGCCTTCTGGATGCCGTCGGCGGTGCGTTCGTTGGTGAACTTCTCGGCCACCATGGCGGTGATGCCGGCCAGTTCGTCGGCCAGGTTGACGGCGGCGTCCGGACGCGGGTCCGTCGCCAGCAGCTTGATGGCGCGGATCAGGCGCGGCAGGTTTTCGACTACGAGTGCGGGCAACATTACGCGGCTTCCTTCAACAAGAAGCGCATCACGAGAAGATCCCCGTGCCCAGGCTGCGCCGCGCGGCCGGGCGCGACGAGAGCGAGCGCGCGGTCGGCACCTGCTTGCGCAGGCGGTACAGCAATTCCTTGGTGCTGCGCTGCAGGACGCCCGGCTCCTCGTCCGGGTCGTCGGAGAACTCCGCGTCGACCAGGTCGCCGCTGTGGCGGAAGTCGGGGAAGAGCTCGAACAGGGCGCGGTCCCAGCCGTCCTCGTTGGCCTGCGCCAGTTCGATCGCCAGCGGCACGACGTCGTTGTCCGACGAGGTCTGGCCGGTGATGTACGGTCCCTTGACGAGGATTTCGCCGGCCACCTCGAGGATTTCCTTGGGCGCCATGGAGAACAGGATGGCGAAGGCGGTCGCGCCCCAGTCGGTCGCCGAGGCTTCGAACAGCAGCGCGCGGCGGCGCTCCTGGTCCTCGCTGGAGAAGACGATGCCGTGGATGTGGGCGAACAGCGACTCGGCGATGCGCTCCGGGTCGTCCTCGATGTTGTCGTCGCTCCAGGTGGCGGCGATGAAGGCCAGGCTGTCGGCCCAGGCCTTGGGCGGCACCAGCAGGGTCGCCAGCGACATCTTGCCGCCGTCGAAGCCGGCCAGGTGCAGCGCCGTCACCTGCGGCGGAATGGTGCTCAGCACTTCCACCACGGCCAGGTCGCCGTACTGCTCGGCGGCCTCGGAAAAGGCTTGCTCGGCGTGGCCCAGCGAACCGGCCAGCACCAGCTCGGTGACGTGCTTGCTGATGGCCGGCAGATAGGTCTTATCGGACATTGTCTTCTCCGTCCTGGTCGAACATTTGCGCGAACTCGTCGGTGACGTCGTCGTCGTAGTGCTGGTCGTCGCCGTCGTCGTTGACGCCGAGTTGCTCCAGCGACTGGTCCTCGTCGTCCCACAGGCGCGGATTCTTGTACAGGAAGGCCGTGATGATGGCCTGCCGCGCCAGTTCGGGGAAGCTGTCCTCGATGGCGGCGTACATCTTGGCCGCCTCGTCGCCGGCGCAGGAAGCCATGGCGAAGACCGCGCCCGGCTCGCCCATCTCGTAGTCCTCGCTGGCGGCCAGCAGGCCCTTCGGATCGTTGAAGGCGATGTGGTCGACCAGCGCGAAGCTGAGCATGTTCAAGTCCTCGATGCCGCCGCCGCTGGCGTACTCGCCGACCAGGGCGTCGACCATGCTCTTGTAGTTCTTGCGGTTCGGCGGATCGCCCAGGATGCCTTCGATCTGGCCGCCCAGTTCGCGCGACTGATAGGCAAATTCGGGATGTACTCTGATCATATTCTTCTTTCCAATAGTGTCCACGGCGCCTTTGGCGGCGCCGTTCATGATGCGGTCAATGCGGGCGGATGCCCGGCAATCAGGCCGGCAGGCTGCTGCCGTGCAGATTGAACACGGAGCGCCACAGCGCGTAGGCTTCCGCTTCCGGATCGAGGATGATGCGGTGGTTCACGCTCTGGTCGTATTCCGCCCGCTTGACCGGGTCGGCCAGGATTTCATAGGCCTTGGTGACGCTCTTGAAGCGCACCTCCGCGCCGGGCGCCGTATTGCGGTCGGGGTGGAAGCGCATCGCCAGCGAGCGATAGATCTTCTTGATTTCGTCGTCGCTGGCATTCGGAGGGACGCCGAGGACATTGTATAAATTTTCCATAAGGAGACTCCGGGGGCCGCGTGCCAAAACAATTAAAGACGAATTATCCTATAGAACGGCGGCGCCGTCCGGCATTGCGTGAAATGGCGCCCGCGCCGCAGCCCCCATTATGCGCGCCGCGTCCTCGCCGCCGGCGCATAAATCCAGCGGTGTGGAAGCGGACTCGCCCGCCCGGGCCTCGAGCCCGCTTCCGCACGCCTGCTTTGTTTATGCCGTCCGCGCCGCCGACATGGGGTGAAACGCCGGCCGGTACGGTAAAATGGCCGCAACCTGACACTTACAAAGCACTTAACATGAGCAACGACAAAAATAACAGCGCGCCGGCCGCTCCGGCGCTTTCGTCCAACTTCCTGCGCGCCATTGTCGAAGCCGACCTGGCCGCCGGCACGCACAGCCGCGCCGGCCTACCGCCCGTCATCACGCGCTTCCCGCCCGAGCCGAACGGCTACCTGCACATCGGCCACGCCAAGTCGATCTGCCTGAACTTCGGCCTGGCGCGCGACTACGCCGGACGCTGCAATCTGCGCTTCGACGACACCAACCCGGCCAAGGAAGAGCAGGAATACGTCGACACCATCATCGACAGCGTGAAATGGCTGGGCTTCAACTGGGAATCGAGCGGCCCGCAGGGCGTGGAAAACCATCTGCACTACGCCAGCGACTATTTCGAGCAGTTGTACCTGATGGCCGAATACCTGATCGGCGGCGGCCACGCCTATGTCGACAGCCAGAGCGCCGAGGACATGGCGGCCAACCGCGGCAATTTCAACCAGCCGGGCAAGAACTCGCCCTTCCGCGACCGTCCGGCCGAGGAATCGCTGGCGCTGTTCCGCGCCATGCGCGCCGGCCAGTTCCAGGATGGCGAGCACATCCTGCGCGCCAAGGTCAGCGAGGACGCGATGGCGGCGCCGAACATGAACCTGCGCGATCCGGCCATCTACCGCATCCGCCACGCCCACCACCACCGCACGGGCGACGCCTGGTGCATCTACCCGATGTACGATTTCACGCATCCGATCTCGGACGCGCTGGAAAACATCACCCATTCCGTCTGCACCCTGGAGTTCCAGGACCACCGCCCCTTCTACGACTGGCTGCTGGCGACGCTGGCGCCGGGCGGCTTCTTCCGGCTGCCGCTGCCGCGCCAGTACGAATTCGCCCGCCTCAACCTGAGCTACGTGATCACCAGCAAGCGCAAGCTGCGCCAACTGGTCGACGAAGCCATCGTCGACGGCTGGGACGATCCGCGCATGCCGACCATCGTCGGCCTGCGCCGCCGCGGCTTCACGCCGGAAAGCATACAGATGTTCTGCGAGCGCATCGGCGTGACCAAGTCGGACGGCTGGATCGACATGAGCACCTTCGAGGGCTGCCTGCGCGAAGACCTGGACCCGAAGGCGCCGCGCGCCACGGCCGTGCTGCGTCCGCTGAAGCTGGTGATCGACAATTTCCCGGCCGGCCAGAGCGTCGCCTGCAGCTCGCCGGTGCACCCGCACTTCCCCGAGCGCGGCCTGCGCAACTTCCCCATCACGCAGGACCTGTGGATAGAGGAAGACGATTTCATGGAAGTGCCGAGCAAGGGTTACTTCCGCCTGTATCCGCCCATCGACGACAAGCCGGGCAGCAAGGTGCGCCTGCGCTACGGCTACGTGATCGAATGCACGGGCTACGAGAAGGACGCGAACGGCAAGGTCATCGCCGTGCACTGCACCTACTTCGAGGACAGCAAGTCCGGCACCGAAGGCAGCGCCAACTACAAGGTCAAGGGCAATATCCACTGGGTCAGCGCGGCCACCGCCGTCGAGGCCGAGGTGCGCCTGTACGACCGCCTGTTCACGGACCCGCAACCCGACGCCGGCGGCAAGGACTTCAAGCTGGCCCTGAATCCGAACGCCAAGGAAGTGGTGCACGCCTATCTGGAGCCGGGCATGGCGGAGGCCCTGCCGGACCAGCGCTTCCAGTTCGAGCGGCACGGCTATTTCGTCGCCGACCGGGTCGATTCGGCGCCCGGCAAGCTGGTCTTCAACCGCATCGTGACCCTGAAGGACAGTTGGGTCGCCAAGTAAGGGGCCCGCGCACGACCCGCTCCGGCGGGTTTTTTTTTGCCCGGGACACAAGGCGCGTATTACATACCAACAACAAATCCCTATTGACGCAGGGGGCTTTTGGTTTGTATATTACACAAACATTGATATATATCTAATGATTCATTGTTTACCGCCAGGCGCCGCGGCAAACCCGTCCCACCCTGTTTTCTGATGCGGTAGATGATGTTTCCCATGCTTGGCAAGAAAAACGTGTTCGCTCCGACCAAACCGATCTGGTGGATAGGCGTGCTGCTGTCCTGCGGCGTCGGGTTGAGCTTCTACCTGGCCGCCGCGAAATCGATAGAGACCGACTCGGCCGTGCGCTTCAACAACCTGGCGCACACCGCCCAATACAGCATCGGCGCGCGCATCAAGTCCTACGCCGACTTGCTGCGTGCCACGGCCAGCCTGTTCCAGGTCTCGGAAACGATGAGCCGCGCCCAGTTCCGCCACTATGTCGCGGGCCTCGAACTGGCCGAGCATTTCCCGGCCATCGAAACCATCAATTTCGCCCAATTCGTGCGCGACGAGGACCGCGACGTTTTCGAGGCCAAAGTGCGCGGCGAGGAGCGCGCCGGCGACGGCTACCCCCCTTTCGAGATCAAGCCGGCGGGCCGGCGCGGCAGCTACTCGGTGCTCACCTATCTGGAACCGATTGCCAACTCGCCCGACAAATTCGGCGTCGACGTGGCCGTCGAAGCGTTCCGCGCCGCGGCGCTGAACGAGTCGCGCGACAAGGGCACGGTGACCAATTCCGGCCAGACCATCCGCGTCCCGAGCCGGCCGCAGATGCGGGCCTTGGCGATGCGCCTGCCGATCTACCGCGCCGGCCTGCCCCTGTCGAACGTGGCGCAGCGGCGCCAGGCCTACCTCGGCTCGCTCGGCGTCGGATTCAATCTGCGTTCGCTGGTGCAGGGCGTGCTCGACGAGTTGCCGGTGCGCTCGGTGCACGTCGCCCTGTACGACGGCGGCACGGCGGCCCAGCCCACGAACGGCGGCGCGCTGGTCTTCAACAGCCAGAACGCGCAGGAGCCGGCGCGCCAGGTGTTCGCCACGACGGTGCCGATCAACTACAACGGGCGCCTGTGGCAAGCCCACTTCAGCGTCAGGAAAAGCGAGCTCTACACCCGCTTCGACGACTACTTCCCCTGGCTGACCATGCTCGCCGGCTTCATCGGCACGATGCTGATCTACGCCCTGTTCCACACGCTCTCCTCGTCGCGCCTGCGGGCCATCCAGATGGCCAAGGCGATGACGCAGGAATTGCGCGGCAGCCAGGCCAAATTGCAGATTTCGCACCAGAAGCTGCGCAGCCTGGCCGCCCACGCCGACCATATCAAAGAGGAGGAGCGCAAGCGCATCGCGCGCGAGATCCACGACGACCTGGGCCAGAACCTGCTGGTGTTGCGCATTGAGGCCGACATGCTGGCCTCGCGCACCCAGCGCAGCCACCCGCGCCTGAACGCGCGCGCCCGCTCGACGCTGAGCCATATCGACACCACCATCAAGAGCGTGCGCCACATCATCAACGACTTGCGCCCGACGGTGCTCGACCTGGGCTTGAACGCGGCCGTCGAATGGCAGATCGCCGAGTTCCGGCGCCGCACCGGCATCGTCTGCGAACTGAAGGAGAACCAGACCGACATCGACCTCAACGACCATTGCGCGACGGCGTTCTTCCGCATCCTGCAAGAGTCGCTGAGCAACATCTCGCAGCACGCCGCGGCGAGCCTGGTCCAGGTCGAGCTGAAAAAGGAGGGCGACACCTTGTCGATGACGGTGCGCGACAACGGCGTCGGCGTGCTCAGCGAAAGCCGCAACAAGGTCGGCTCCTTCGGCCTGGTCGGCATCGAGGAGCGCATCAAGATACTCGGCGGGAAATGCTCGATCCGCAGCACCGAAGGCGCCGGCATGATGGTGACGGTATCGGTGCAGATCAAGGCCGCCCCGCCCTACCCCTATCTGGGCGAGGCGGAGGAACTGGAGCACCATCCCGCCTGAGGGCGGCGTTCGGAGTTCATCGGGCCGGCGTTCGGATTCGGCGAAAACGGCATTCGGACTACGCGAGGGAGGACTAGGAATTTCCTGACACAACATTGATATATATCAATGTTGCACCCCATTCCTAGCCCAAAATGACAACTAATGCTTTCTGTCAACAAATCGACGATCGCAGAGTAGTGTCATCCCTCGCTGGTAGGACAACCATTTCCCAAAGGACCACACATGACTTCGAACAACAACAACTTCAAGGCAATCGCCGAACTGGACCTGGACGCCATCAAGGTAAAACTGATGCACAAGGAATCCGGCGAGGGTTGGAGCTTGGAGAAGGCCAACGCCATGGAGTTTGAGTATCGCCGTTTTCTGATCCTGATGAAGAAGTACCCGACGGAGAACGCCGCGCCGCTGTTCGACGTCGACATCTTCTGGCACTACCACATTCTCGACACCATGAAGTACGCGGTCGACTGCGAGGCGATTTTCGGCCATTTCCTGCACCACTTCCCCTACGTCGGCCTGCGCGGTGAAGCCGATCTCGAAGCACACCAGCAAGTCGGCGCACGGATGAAGGAGTTGTATGAAACGACCTTTGGTGAAGACTACATCCGCGGCAGCACGGCGGCCCGCAGCGCACTCCCGGTCGCAGCCGCGGACGCGCCGCAAACGGCGTTCTCGGTGCGCGTCGCCGCCGATGCCGTCGCGCTGACGGCCTTTTCGGTGCGCGTGGCCGAGGATGTCGCGGCGCAAACCGCCTTCTCCGTGCGTGTCGCCGAGGATGTCGCGGCGCAGACCGCCTTCTCCGTGCGCGTCGCCGCCGACGCCGCACCACAGACTGCGTTTTCCGTCCGTGTCGCCGCCGATGCCACTGCGCAGACAGCCTTCTCCGTCCGTGTCGCCGCCGACGCCGCTCCGCAGACCGCGTTTTCCGTCCGTGTAGCGCGCGATGGCAGCGAACCAGGCCGGGCACACGAGGCCGAGGCGCGTTCGCGCTTCTATTCGGAGCGTCCAAGCTTACCCAACGCCAACTAAGTCCGGCACGCAGGCGCACCCAAGGCGCCTGCCCCTCCCCATCTCCGGCAAGCCAGCCTTGCCGGAGCTCAAAACTGTCATTTCGCAATAGTTCCTGCAAATTCACGTTGAATTCCGGCCCCGCCTGTCTATACTCAGGGAGTTGGCTTACAGCAACTCGCCAATCGGTATTGTCAACCGCCCCCAATCCAGACGGTTTCAGCGCCACGGCATCGACCACGGGTCGACGCGCCAGCCGGCCATGCCAGGCGCCCGATACTGAACACGATCAATCTCGGCGCGTCCCTTTCTTCTTCGATCCATTGCATCGCACAAAAGGAATTTCACTCATGAATTCGAATGATAATTTTCAAGCCATTGCCGCACTCGATCTCGATCCAATCAAAGTCAAGCTGATGCATCAGGAATCCGGCGAGGGATGGTCGCTGGAGAAGGTCAACGCGGTCGAGTTCGAATACCGGCGCTTCCTGTATTTGATGAAAATATTTCCCGCCGAGGCCACCGCGCCGCTGTTCGACGTCGACATTTTCTGGCACTACCATATTCTCGACACCATGAAGTACGCCCAGGACTGCGAGCAGGTGTTCGGCTACTTCCTGCATCACTTCCCCTACATCGGCCTGCGCGGCGAGGAAGATTTGCTGGCCCATCAGCGCGTCGGCGAGCGCATGAAGGAGTTGTACGAAGAGACCTTCGGCGAAGACTACATTCGCGCCGGCGCCGCCATCGACGCCGCGCCGAGCGCCTTTTCCAGCGCCACCGCGAAGACCGCTTTCTCCAGCGCCGCGACGAAGATGGCCTTCTCCAGCGCCACCGCGAAACCCGCCTTCTCCAGCGCCGCCGTGAAGATGGCCTTCTCCAGCGCCACGGCGAAAACCGCCTTCTCCAGCGCCGCCGCGCAGACCGCCTTCTCCAGCGCCACGGCGAAAACGGCCTTCTCCAGCGCCGCCGTCAAGACGGCCTTCTCCAGCCGGGCGCCGGCGACGGCGTTTTCCAGCCGGGCACCGGCCGCCCAAGCCGATCAGTTGTCGTCCGCCGCGGATCGCTTCTATACCGATCGCCCCGTCCTCAGGCCGCAAAGCTAGCCCGCGTCATATCTGGCGGCGCGCGGCATCCACCGCGCGCCGCCAGGCGCCCCAAGCTCGAGCTTGAATTCATCCGCGCGGCGCTGATATTGAAAAGAGTTGATCTGCAACAACTCGATGAGAGCGCATCTTCGCAGCGGTTTCCGTGCCCGAGAAGGTGGCTTTCGTCCGGCGTAAGCGACCTCGACAATCCGACCACCACGACGCAGCCGCCATTTTTAAGCCGAGGAAATCATGACCGTCAACGCCATTTCCAGCCATAAAACCGCCGTGCAAAGCGCCCCGCCGAAACCGGCGGAAGCGACACAAGCGGTGAAGCCGGCCCCGCCGGCTCCGCCACCGCCACCGCTGCCGCCGGCGCCCGTCGCGTCCAGCGCATCGGTCAATACCAGCGGCCAGCAAACCGGCACGCGCATCAACACCACCGCTTGAGTAAACCGAGGATGAGGGGCGTGACAAGACGTCGGCGGAATGACGCCGCGGCGAACATGAGGAAATGGGAAGGATGATGCGGCTTGCGCCGCGCGTCCGGGGGCGCGCTCAGGCAAGCAGGCAAGGCCGCTCCGGGCGCGTGGCCGGGCTGGCGTAAAACGGGCGGTGTGACACGCCAGCGGCGCTCACCGCGCGCCGGCGGCAGCGTAACAACGCTGTCGAGCGGAATGCGGACGCCGTTCAAAGGCAGGCGGCGCGGCGGCCGCTGCCTCAGCCCGGCATTTAAGCGGCCATCAGTTCGCGCAACTCACGAATGCTGAAATCGCTGATTTCGTGCATGCGGATCAGGATCGTCGCGCCAATCGGCAGCGTGTTGTGACGGATTTTGCTGATCACCGGGGGCGCCACTTCAAGCGCGCGCGACAGGGCCGCGTCGTTTTTCAGTTGCAACTTTTCGATGATGGCATCCAACACGCGGTTTGGATTGTAGGTTGGCAGTGCGGTAATTTGTTTGATAGTCATGATTGCATCCGAGGCTGTTGTATTTTTGCAAAAAATAAGGTGTCGAAAACACCGTCCCTGCGAGAATCCGTCGATAAGGCGTCAGCACGTCGCTGTCGTTTATGCGGTTTTTACTCCATGGACCACATAATACACGTATTTGTTAATTTTTGCTTAACTTGCAGCGATTTTGTGATTATTGAAGAGATTTGATGCACGGCTGATGTGCTAGAGGATACCGCAAAAATACAAATCGTGTCGAAATGTCAGCGTGCGCTGCTATAACCGTTGGCACGGAACAGCCATTCGACGACCAACAGGGCGCTCAGTTGCGCCAGTTCGGCGGGAAGGAAGAGACCGCCCGCCCCGCAGGAATGCCCGGGAAGGCTGGACCAGCCCAGTTGGCGGCGGATTTCCGCCGGCGTCGGCGGCGGACGCCGGTCCGCCTCGCGCTGATGCATATAGGCCCGCACTTGCTCTTTGCTCGGATGGGTGATGTGACGCATCGCACGCTCCAAAAGGGTGCCGCGCCCCTGGCGGGGACGGGTCGGCATTGCTGGCAAACCATGCTTGGGTGATGACGGCACCACCCACCATATCGTGCCATTAACACATCATACTTGATGCCAGTCAAAAATGGTGCATTGCATCAAAGTTCGCAAACTCCCCGCCGGCGCGCGCTGCGCGGGCCTGTCCGCTCTTTGCCGGCCTCGCCTGGCGCAAGACCATGGCGCTCCTTCCTGTAAACGAAGTCCGGGCCGCGGGCGCTGACCTGAACCGGATGCTCGGCCTTGAGGCCGCTCAAATGCGCCCCGGAATTTTCAGACCATCACTTCTTTTCGCGCACCCGTTGCTGCTGCTTCTCCTGGGTTTTCTGTTTATTCTGTTTACGCTCGAACAAGCTCACCGCGTCTTTTTTTGCCTGCTCGACGGTGCGCATCTCGGGCCGCTCGTCGTGCGCGACAAAAAACTCCGCGTCCTGTGCGTCAACCACCAACTTGATGGCCATGGCGTCGTCAAGCTCATAAAGTTCGGTGAGGACGGTTGTTACCTCATCCAAGTATTCTTCGTATTTCATATAGCGTCCTCTTTGTTACAGCTCAATAATTCCGTATTTTACTCTTGCTGTAGTGCATCCGCGACCCGCGCGTAGTGTAGGCGCACACCCAACTCCTCTTTGATGCGGCCGTTTTGCATGCGGCGCGACTCCGACATGAAGGACAACAGGGCCGGCGAGACCACTTCCCGCAGCGCCGCGCGGGGCAGGCGCGGCGGACGCGGCAAGGCGTGCGCGTCGGCCACGGCGTCGAAATAGTCGGCCATCTTCATGTCGCTGTCGTCGACGGCGTGGTAGACCCGCCCGGGCAGCGCGCGGAACAGCGCCAGCGCGATGATGCGCGCCAGATCGTCGGCGTGGATGTGGTTGGTGTAGACGTCGTCGGCCGGCGCCAGCGCGGGGGTGCCCTCGCGCAGGCGCTTGAGCGGCAGACGGTCGGCGGCGTAGATGCCGGGCACGCGCAGAATCGCCAGACTGCTGTGGCTGCCCCTGGCCCAGGCGCGCAGCACGCGCTCGGCGTCGACGCGCCGCTTGGCGCGGGCGTTGCTGGGGGCGACCGGGCGCGTCTCGTCGATCAGGGCGCCGCCGCAATCGCCGTAGACGCCGCTGGTGCTGACATAAACCAGGCGCGCCCGCTCAGGTAAAATGGCGGCTAAATTGCGCGTGCGCCGGTCCAGCGCGCCGTCCGCCTGCGGCGGCGCCAGATGGACGATATAGGGCGCCAGCCCGGCCAGGCGTTTCAGGCTGGCGCGCTGGTCCAGGTCGGCGACGATGGGAATGGCGCCGGCGGCGCGCAGCGCGCCGCGCCGCTCCGCCTGGCTGGTGACGGCGAAGACGCGAAAGCGCGCGCGCAGCAGCGGCAACAGGCGCATGCCGACGTCGCCGCAGCCGAGTATCAACAGGCGCGGCCGGTGTGTGTTGTGGATCATTGTGTTTTTCATTTCAAGGATTGTATGACTTTTCAAATCACCGTCCAACCCAGCGGCCACCAATTCAGCTGCGAAGCGGACGAAACCGTGCTGGCGGCGGCGCTGCGCGCCGGCGTCGGCCTGCCCTACGGCTGCAAGAACGGCGCCTGCGGCTCCTGCAAGGGCAAGGTCGTGGCCGGCGCCGTGCAGCACAAGGCGCACCAGCAGCGCGCCCTGACGGCCGAGGAGGAAGCGGCCGGCATGGCCCTGTTCTGCTGCGCCACCAGCGACGCCGACCTGGTCATCGAAGCGCGCGAAGTGGCCGGCAGCAGCGACTATCCGATCAAGAAAATGCCCTCGCGCGTGGCCGCCATCGAGAAAGTGGCGCCGGACGTCGTCGTGCTGACGCTGCAACTGCCGGCCAGCGAGCGCCTGCACTACCGCGCCGGCCAGTACATCGAATTCATGCTGCGCGACGGCAAGCGGCGCAGCTACAGCATGGCCAGCGCGCCGGCCGCCGACGGCCCCATCACGCTGCACATCCGCCACCTGCCCGGCGGTCTGTTCACCGACCAGGTCTTCGCCACCATGAAGGAACGCGACATCCTGCGCTTCGAGGGTCCGCTGGGCACCTTCTTCCTGCGCGAGGAGTCCGCCAAGCCGGTCGTGCTGCTGGCCTCGGGCACCGGCTTCGCGCCGCTGAAAGCCATTGTCGAGCAGATGATCGCGCTCAAATCGACCCGCCCGGTGACGCTGTACTGGGGCGGCCGCCGTCCGCAGGACCTGTACATGGACGCGCTGTGCCGACAATGGCAGGCCGAGTTGCCGCACTTCCGCTACGTGCCGGTGGTGTCGGACGCGCTGCCGGAAGACGCCTGGCAGGGCCGCGGCGGCTACGTCCACCGCGCCGTCGCCGAGGACCTGCCCGACCTGTCGGCCTACCAGGTGTACGCCTGCGGCGCGCCCGTCATGGTCGACGCCGCCAAACGCGACTTCGTGCAACTGTGCAAGCTGCCGGAGGAGGAGTTCTACGCCGACGCCTTCACCACCGAGGCCGACCTGGCCGCGTAACAAACCCCGGCGCGGCGGCGGGCGGCGGCGCCAGCGCGCCGCCCGCTTGCCGTCTCCGCCTCCGCCTCAGTCCGGCCCGCGCTTGGTGCAGATGCGCGCGGCGTCGAACTGCTCCTGGTTCTTGCCCGTCACGCCACGGTAAAACAACTGGATCTGCTCCATGTCGCGCTCGATGTCGCCGCTGGTGTGGAACATCTGGCCGATGCCGCCCGTCTTGCGCTTGAAGTCCAGATAAGCCAGCGCCACCGGCACGCCGGCGCCGTGGGCGATATGGTAAAACCCCGTCTTCCAGTGGCTGACCCGGCCGCGCGTGCCTTCCGGCGCGACGATCACCACCAGCCGCGGCTGGCGCGCGAAAGCCTCGATGGTGGTCTGCACCATGTTCTTGGTGGCGCTGCGGTCGACCGCGATGCCGCCCAACCAGCGCGCCAGCGGCCCCAGCGGCCACCGGAACAGGCTGGCCTTGCCGACCCAGTAGACGCGCAGGCGCAGCGCGAAGCACAGCATCAGCGTGTAGGGGAAATCCCAGTTGCTGGTGTGCGGCGCGGCGATCAGCACGTACTTCGGATCGGCCGGACGGATGCCTTCGGTCTTCCAGCCGAGCAGGCGCAGCATGGCCAGCGAAAACCAGCGCATCAGGGTGTTGATCAGGGGAGTGTCGAAAATGGTCTTGTGCATGGCGGATACGCGGGCAAGGTCGGGCAAGAGATAGTGGGCGGACGCGGTGACGGAAACGGCGCGGCCGGGCGGCCGGCGGCGCAGCGCAACATCAGGCACAATAGCTGCAATCATTTCCGGCCGGACAGCATTTTAATCTACCCGGCGGCGCCGCCAAGAAAGTCTTCATGTCCCTGCCCTCTTCCCGCAACGGTTTCAGCGTTCTACGCCACCGCAATTTCGCCTTTTACCTGTCGGCCCGCGTGCTCGGCAGCCTCGCCGTGCAGATGCAGGGCGTGGCCATCGGCTGGCAGGTGTACCAGTTGACGGGCAGCCTGTTCGACCTGGGCCTGATCGGCCTGGCCCAGTTCGCCCCCTTCCTGGTCCTGATCCTGCTCGCCGGCCACGTCGCCGACCGCTACAACCGCCGCAACATCATCGCCCTGTGCCTGGCGGCGCAACTGCTGTGCGCCGCCGCCCTGCTGGCCTTCACCCTGGCCGGCCTGAGCGTGGTCTGGCCGGTGTTCACCGTGCTGGTCCTGTTCGGCAGCGCGCGCGCCTTCATGATGCCGGCCACCCAGGCCGTGTTGGTCAACATGGTGCCGACGGAAAGCTTCAGCAAGGCCGTCGCGCTCAGTTCCTCGAGCTCGCACCTGGCCATCATCCTCGGGCCGGTGCTGGGCGGCCTGCTCTACCTGGCCGGCGCGCAGGTGGTCTACCTGGCCGCCGCCGTCCTGCTGGCCGCCGCCGTGCTGCTGATGCGCATGACGCAGGCCGTGCCGCAGGCGGCCAACACGGCGCCGGCCAGCTGGCACACGGTGCTGGAGGGCCTGCGCTTCGTCTTCTCCAGGCCGGTCATGCTGGGCGCCATCTCGCTCGACCTGTTCGCCGTCCTGTTCGGCGGCGCCACGGCGCTGCTGCCGGCGCTGGCCCACGACGTGCTGCACGTCGGGCCGACCGGACTGGGCCTGTTGCGCACGGCGCCCGCCGCCGGCGCCGCGCTGTGCTCGGTGGCGCTGGCCTTCCACCCCATCACGCGCCGCATCGGCCTGTGGATGTTCGGCGGCGTCGCCCTGTTCGGCCTGTCCACCCTGGCGCTGGGCGCCACCAGCAGCATGGCCGTCGCCCTCGGCGCGCTGGCGCTGATGGGCATGGGCGACATGGTCAGCGTCTACATCCGCCACCTGCTGGTGCAATTCGAGACGCCGGACGCCATCCGCGGCCGCGTCAGCGCCGTCAACGCCGTCTTCATCGGCGCCTCCAACGAGCTGGGCGAGTTCGAGTCCGGCCTGACGGCGGGCTGGTTCGGCCTGAGCCGCGCCATCCTCTTCGGCGGCGCCGCCACCCTCGCCGTCACGGCCGGCTGGGCGCTGGGCTTCCCGGTGCTGTCGCGCATGGACCGCTTCCCCCACCACGCCAAGGAGGCGGCCGCCAAAGCCGCCGCCTCCTGAGCCGGCGACAGCGTAAGATGCGTTTCCCAGTCACCGACCAGCCCCGCCCATGAGCATGCCGCTTCCCTTCCACCGCTTCGTGCGCAGCCGTCCGCACCTCACCCTGGCGATCGGCGTCGGCGTCGCCGCCGGCCTGCTGCTGCCGCAGTCCTGGCACGCCATGACGCGCCTGCTGACGGCCTGGAACGTGGCCGTCTGGTATTACCTGGTGACGATGGCCTGGGTGATGATGCGGGCCGACCACACCAAGGTCAAAGCCATGTCGGCGCGCCAGGACGAAAACGCGGCGCTGGTGCTGGCGACGCTGTCGGTGGCCGCCGTGATGAGCCTGGCCGCCATCATCTCGCAACTGTCGGCCCTGAAGGACATGCCCGCCGACGAGCGCCTGCTGCACTACGGCTTCACCGTGCTGACACTGCTCGGCTCCTGGTTCCTGGTCGGCACCCTGTTCTGCTTCCACTATTCGCACCTCTACTACAGCGCCGATCCGAAGCGGCGCCCGCTGCGTTTTCCCGAGGACGAACGCAATCCCGACTACTGGGACTTCCTGTATTTTTCCTTCACCATCGCCGTCGCCGTGCAAACCTCGGACGTCACCGTGCAGACGCCGGCGATGCGCAAGATCGTCCTCGGCCAGTCGGTGCTGAGCTTCTTCTTTAACCTGGTCGTGCTGGGCCTGTCGATCAACATCGCCGCCGGCTTGATCAACGGCTGAAGCGGGCCGCGCGAAGGGTACTGGCAAGAACGCCGAAAAGGTGTAAGATAAATTCGTGTGCAAAACGTAGTGGCCAAACCGGATTTGGCGCGGGGTCTCCGCGCCGGGTGCATGCGGGACGGCGCGGATTGATGCTTCAACGCGCCGGACGCCGGCTTGGCTGGGTTTACTTTTTGAATAACCGGAGTGAGCATATGCAAATCAATATCAATACCGACAGCACCATTGAACGCAACGCTGGATTGACCGAGCACGTGCAGTCCGTAGTGGATTCCGCAGTCAGCCGTTTTCGTGAAAACATCACCCGCGTCGAAGTCCACCTGAGCGACAACAACAGCCAGAAATCGGCCGACGGCGACAACCGCTGCCTGATGGAAGCGCGCATCACCGGCTACCAGGCCATCGCCGTCAGCGACCACAACGCGACGCTGCACCAGGCCATCGCCGGCGCCGCCGAAAAACTCAAGCGCGCCATCGACAGCGCCCTGGGCCGCCTGCAGGACAGCAAGCGCCACGCCAGCGGCAAAGTGGCCGCGGTAGCCGAAGCGGACGCCGACGAAGTCAGCGAATAAGCCCTCCCCCCACGTCATAGCGAAGCTGGCGGCCGTCCAAGGCCGCCAGTTGCATTTTCAGCCCCAGCTTTGCGCCAACTGGCGCAGATAGCGCAAGCCCTCCAGGGCGCGGCTGCCATACCACGACAACATCTCCCCATCGACCAGTTGTACCGGCTTGCCGATCTGCCGCTCCAGCGCGTCGACGTGCTGCTCGGTGAAGCGATACGGCTCGCTCGACAGGAGCACGCCGTCCACGCCGGCCAGCAACTCCGGCCCCCAATCGAAGCGGGGATACCGCTCCGGCCCCAGATCGGGCATGCGCCAGCCTATCTGCGCCAGCATGTTCGCGATGTAGGTGTCGCGCGACACGCTCATCCACGGATCCTGCCAGATACAGTACAACATCGTCCGCGGCGGCCCCTTCGGCATGGCCTGCAACAGCGCCCACTCGGCCTCGAAGGCGGCGCACCAGGCCTCGGCGCGCGCCTCGGCGCCGAACATGCCCCCCATCAGGCGCGCCAGATCCAGATTGTCGCGCGGCCCGAGCGGATGCGTGACGACGATATGCGGGATGAACTCGGCCAGCGCCTCCACCGTCGGCTTTTCGTTCTCGTCGATGTTGACCAGCAAATGGCTGGGCGCCAGCGCGCGGATTTTGGCCAGGTTCACATCCTTGGTGCCGCCCACCTTGGGAATGGCCGCCACCAAGCCGGCCGGATGGATGCAAAAGCCGGTCCGCCCGACGAGTTGCGGCGCCAGGCCCAGTTCGCACAACAACTCCGTGATCGACGGCACCAGCGAGACGATGCGCGCGGCGCCGTCGGCCACATGGCGCGTTCCCTGCGCGTCCAGCAATTCCATACCCGCCTCCCTCAAGATTGTGCCGCCATTGAAACACGCCGGCCCGCGCAGTGCCAGCGCTTTCCCCGGGCCGGGGCCGTTCGGGAACTTGCCCTGCGGCGGGATATGTTTCGGCGCGGCATGGTTTGCGCTATGATTGCTGCACCGGCCTTACGCATCGCGAGGCGCGCTTTTTGAAAGTCCTATTTTGGAATCTATCTGCCTTTTTGGCGCATCCCGCTACAAGATCGGCGATCTGCAGTTGTTCCGCGATGCGCAGGAGGGCGCCGTGGCCGCCCTGCTGGCCGCCTGCCCGGTCGTCCGACTGGCGGCCGGGGAGGCGATCGCCGATACGCGCCGGGCCCGCCTGTACATCGTCCTCGGCGGCGCGCTGGAGGTGGCCGCCGACACCACCACCGGCATGGCCGACGGCACCGTCAGCCGGATCTTGCCGGGCGAGAGCGTGGGCGAACAATCGGTGCTCGACGAGGAAAGCAATCTGGCGGCCATCACGGCGCTGGCCGAAAGCGAGTTGCTGGTCATCGAGGCCGATCTGGTCTGGCAATTGATCGAGGCCTCGAACGCGCTGGCGCGCAATCTCCTGCGCCTGCTCTCCTTCCGCATCCGCGCCGCCAACGCCCAGTTGCGCCGGCGCCAGAAGGTGGGCGAATTCTATCGCCAGTTGTCGATGGTCGACGGCTTGACGGGCTTGTACAACCGCGCCTGGCTGAACGATTTCCTGCCGGCCATGATCGCCACGGCGCGGGGCGCGAACACGCCGCTGTCGCTGATCATGATCGATCTCGACCATTTCAAGCTGTTCAACGACAGCCACGGCCATGTGGCCGGCGACCAGGCGCTGCGCACGGCGGCGCAGGTCTTGAGCGCGGCGCTGCGGCCCAGCGATTGCGCGGTGCGCTACGGCGGCGAGGAAATGATGGTGATACTGCCCGACACCAACGAGCGCGTGGCGCTGCTGGTGGCCGGGCGCCTGTGCGAGCGCATGCAGGCGGCCGTGGTGTTCGCCGACATGCGCAGCGCGCTGCCGCATGTGACGGCCTCCTTCGGCGTCGCCAGCCTGGCGCCAGGACAGGACGAGCACGCCCTGATCGCCGCCGCCGACGCCGCCCTGTACCGCGCCAAGGACGGCGGGCGCAACCGCGTCGCCCTGTAGGTTCAGGCCGGCTTCAGCGCGACGCTGGCCGTGGCGCCGGCCGCAGTACTGGCCGTGGCGCTGGCCGTGGCGGCGCCGTCCGTCTTCGGCGTGTGCGCCGCCTCAAAGTCGGCATAACCCTTCTGCACCAGCGCGTAGGTCTTGTCGATATTGCCGGCGATGTCGCCGCTCAGCACGTTCAAGCCCTTCAGGATGTCGCGCGACTCGCTGAAGCCGGTCTCGACGCCGCCGCGTATCGTCGCCATGAATTGTTTCAGCACGGCGCCCTCGTCCTCGCCCGGATGCTGCTTCTTGAAGGCGTCGAAAAAACCCGTCGACAGCGACACGATGCGCCCGGCCGTGCCGTCCGGCGTGCCGTCCGGCGTGTTGTCCTGGCTGGCGGCGTTCTCGATCGCGTTGTCGCCGAACTGGCCCTGCAGCGTTTCGTTGAGGCTGGTGATGGCCGATTTGAACAGCAGCGCCAGCGGCTCGTTCTGCGCGCCGATGGAGACGTTGACGGACGCCTGCAGGATGGCCGCGTTGAGTTGCAGACGGGCCTTTTCGGCCGGCGCGATGTCCGCCGCGGCGTCCTTCGCCTTCACCTTGTCGGCGCCGCCGTCGTTGGCGCCGGCCGCCGCGGCGACGCCGCCGGCGGCGCTGGATACGGGAATTGACACGATAAGCCTCCTTGAACCTGTATTCTGTGTAAACATACGCACGGGCGCTTTCGCGCCGCACTCCTTTAGTTATAACGGCGACAATCCACGAAACTGTAGCCGCGATTTTTTTTTAGCGATCCACGATGACGACCCAGACCTTCCTTTGGCACGACTATGAAACCTTCGGCGTGCAGCCGCGCCGCGACCGCCCGGCCCAGTTCGCGGCGATCCGCACCGACGCCGACCTGAACGAAATCGGCGAGCCCATCATGCTGTATTGCCAGCCGGCGCCCGATTTCCTGCCCGACCCGCAATCCTGCCTGATCACCGGCATCACGCCGCAGCAATGCCTGGAACGGGGCGTGCCGGAGCACCAGTTCGCCGCCACCATCGAGCACGCCTTCGCCAAGGCCGGCACGATAGGCGTCGGCTACAACACCATCCGCTTCGACGACGAGGTGACGCGCTTCCTGTTCTGGCGCAACCTGTTCGACCCGTATGCGCGCGAATGGCAGCACCAGTGCGGCCGCTGGGACATCCTCGACGTGGTGCGCATGACCTACGCGCTGCGTCCGGACGGCATCGTCTGGCCGACGCGCGAAGACGGCCGCCCCAGCTTCCGCCTCGAACACCTGTGCGCCGCCAACGGCCTGGCGCACGAGTCCGCGCATGACGCGCTGTCGGACGTGCGCGCGACGATCGCGCTGGCGCGCCTGATCAAGCAGAAGCAGCCGAAACTGTTCGACTTCTGCTTCGCCCTGCACAAGAAGGACCGCGTCGCCGACGAGATGGGCATGCATCTGGCGCCGGCCCAGCGCCAGCCCTTCCTGCACGTCTCGGGCATGTTCCCGACCGAGCGCGGCTGCCTGGCCCTGGTGTGGCCGCTGGCCAGCCATCCGAGCAACAAGAACGAGATCATCGTCTGGGACTGCAGCGTCGACCCGTCCGAGTTGTTCACGCTGGACGCCGAGACCATACGCACGCGCATCTTCACGCGCAGCGACGCCCTGCCGGAGGGCGTGACGCGCCTGCCAATCAAGAGCATCCACATGAACAAGTCGCCCATGCTGGTGGGGAATCTGAAAACGCTCTCGCCGGCCATGGCCGAGCGCTGGGGCATGGACCTGGACGCGGGACGCGCCAACGCGGCCAAGGCCGCCGCCGGGCCGGACATGACGGCGATCTGGGCCGAGGTCTTCAAACGACCGGGCGGCGCCGAATCGCCCGACGTGGACGAGGATCTGTACGGCGGCTTCATCGGCAACGAGGACAAACGCCTGCTCGAAACGCTGCGCAAGGAAACGCCGCAGCGCCTGGCGGCGGCGCGGCCATCCTTCTCCGACCCGCGCCTGCAGGAATTGCTGTTCCGCTACCGCGCGCGCAACTTCCCCGCCACCTTGAACGAGGCCGAAGCGCAGCGCTGGGAACGGCACCGCGCCGCCCGCCTGTTCGACGGCGCCGCCGGCGCGCGCACGGTGGACATGCTGTTCAGCGAGATCGATCAGTTATCGGAGTCCGCCGACGAACGCGGCGAGGAGATTCTCGGCGCGCTGTACGACTACGCCGAAGGCATCGCGCCGCAGCGGCAGTAAGCGCGGCGGCGGGAAGCGCGGCCCTTCGGCCGCGCCGGACGAGCGGGCCGGGCCCGGCTTGCTCGCCCTTGTCGCGGGCGCCCGCAGGCACCCGCAGGCTCAGCCGCGATGGGCGTTGATGGCGTCGCGCGTCTCCAGCGCCACGCGGCGCGCGGCGGCGGCGAAGTCCTCGCCGTCCTGCGCCTTGGCGTAGATGATGGCGCGCGAGGAATTGATCATCATCCCCATGCCGTCGGCGGTCTTGCCGGCGGCCACGGTGGCGGCCACGTCGCCGCCCTGCGCGCCCACGCCCGGCACCAGCAGCGGCATGTCGCCGACGATGGCGCGCACCTGCGCCAGCTCCTCCGGGAAGGTGGCGCCGACCACCAGCGCGCACTGGCCGTTCTTGTTCCACTTCTCCGCCACCAGGCGCGCCACGTGCTGGTACAGCGGCTTGCCGTCGACGTTCAGGAACTGCAGGTCCGAGCCGCCCGGATTCGAGGTGCGGCACAGGATGATGACGCCGCGGTCTTCCCATTCCATGTAGGGCTCGACCGAATCGGAACCCATGTAGGGATTGACGGTGACGGCGTCGGCGCCGTAGCGCTCGAACGCTTCGCGCGCGTACTGGGTCGCCGTGGCGCCGATGTCGCCGCGCTTGGCGTCGAGGATCAGCGGGATGTGCGGATAGGTCTCGCGCACATAGCGGCAGATGTCCTCCAGCTGGCCCTCCGCGCCCAGCGCCGCGAAATAGGCGATCTGCGGCTTGAAGGAACACGCCAGGTCGGCGGTGGCGTCGATGATTTTCCTGCAAAAGGTGAAAATGCCATCCGGCTCGCCCTGCAGCTGCCGCGGCAGCTTGGCGATGTCCGGGTCCAGGCCGACGCACAGCAGGGAGTCGTTGGCCGTCCACGCGGCGGATAATTTATTGATGAAATTCACGGCGCGCCTTATCTATTCGGTTACAAACCCCACATTGTACCGTCCGGGCGCGGCGCCGGCGCCAAAGGAAGCCCGCCGCGCACGATATAAGCGCAGTGAAATACCAAGATTAGGGTATATTTAACGCTCACCCATGACGCTCGCGCAGCCCCATTCCCATGCCTAATATGACCTCCCGCCTGACCCGATGGCTGCGCCTGAGCCTCCTGCTGGGCGTCGTCGCCGGCGTGCTCTCGGGCTGCGGCTACAACCAGTTCCAGAACAAGGACGAGGCCACCAAGGCCGCCTGGGGCGAGGTGGTCAACCAGTACCAGCGCCGCGCCGACCTGATCCCGAACCTGGTCAACACCGTCAAGGGCTACGCCACCCACGAGCGCGAAACATTGGAGGCGGTCACGCGCGCGCGCGCCGCCGCCACCAGCTTCCAGATCACCCCGGAGGTGCTCAACGACCCGGCCGCCTTCCAGAAATTCCAGGCGGTGCAGGGACAGTTGTCGTCCGCCCTGTCGCGCCTGATGGCGGTGTCGGAAAAATACCCGGACCTGAAGGCCGACACCAGCTTCCGCGACCTACAGTCGCAACTGGAGGGCACGGAGAACCGCATCACCGTGGCGCGCCAGCGCTACATCGTCGCCGTGCAGGAATACAATGTGCTGACGCGCAGCTTCCCCAACAACCTGACGGCGATGATGTTCGGCTACAAGGTCAAGCCCTCCTTCACGGTCGAGAACGAAAAGGCGATTTCGACCGCGCCCACCGTCAACTTCGGCAAGTAAGATGCACGCGCCGCGCGCCCTGGCCGCGTTCCTGCTGACACTGGGCCTGCTGCTGGCCGGCCTGGCCGGCGCGCAAGCGCTGCAGGCCGTGCCGCCGCTGCGCGCCCACGTCACCGACAACGCCGGCATGCTCGACGCCAGACAGCACGCCGCGCTGGAAGGCGTGCTGAGCGACTACGAGGCGAAGACCGGCAGCCAGATCGCCGTCCTGCTGGTGGCCAGCACGGCGCCGGAAGCCATCGAGCAGTACAGCATCCGCGTCACCGACGCCTGGAAGCTGGGCCGCAAGGGCGTCGACGACGGCGTGCTGCTGCTGGTGGCGAAGGACAATCCGCCGGCGCTGCGGCGCCTGCGCATCGAGGCCGGGCGCGGCGTGCAGGGCGTGCTGACGGACGCGCAGTCGAAGCGCGTGCTGCAGGACGTGATCGCGCCGCACTTCCGCCAGAACGATTACTACGGCGGCCTGGTGGCCGGCGTCGGCGCGCTGGCCACGCTGCTGAACCAGGAACAATTCCCCGCCGCGGCCCAGCCCGCCCAGGCGGCCATGGGCGGCGCCGGCCCCGCCGCGTTCTGGGTTCCCCTGCTGCTGTTCGCCGTGCTGACCCTGGCGGCCATCCTGCGTTCGCGCGGCGGGCCGCGCCTGAACCGCAGCGGCTGGAGCCGCGACGCCAGCGGCGTGCTGCTGGGCGCCGCCTTGGGCAGCGCCTTGGGCCATCGCGGCGGCTTCGGCGGCGGTGGCGGCTTCGGTGGCGGCGGTGGCGGTGGCGGCGGCTTTGGCGGCGGCGGCGGCGGTTTCGACGGCGGCGGCGCCTCGGGGAACTGGTGATGGACGCGCCCACCTCCTTCATCGGCCGTTGCCGGCGCTACCTGCGCCATATCTTCAGCACGGCGGCGGCCGGCCGGCGCGCCTTCCCGCCCGCGACGCTGCGCGCCATCGAAACGGCCATCGGCCAGGGCGAGCTGCTGCACCGGGCCGAAGTGCGCCTGATCCTCGAAGCCTCTCTCGGCATGAACGAGGTCTTCCACGACGTCAGCAACCGCCAGCGCGCGCTGGCCCTGTTCGCCCATTACGGCGTGTGGGACACCGAGGAAAACTGCGGCGTGCTGATCTACGTCAACCTGGCCGAGCGCCAGGTCGACATCGTGGCCGACCGCAATGTCGCCGCCCGCATCGCGCCGGCCGAATGGCAGGCGCTGTGCCGCACCATGACCAGCGGTTTCGCCGGCGGCGCCTACCACGACAGCACGCTGGCGGCCATCGCCGCCCTGAACGACTTGCTGCGCCGGCACTTCCCCGCCGACGGCGCGCGGCCCAACGAATTGCCGAACCAGACCATCGTGATCTGAGCCGCCGGCCCTCCTTGCGCGCATAGGAAACGAAGAATGAAATTAGCCCACAAAGTCGCGATCGTCACCGGCGCCACCCAAGGCATCGGCCTGGCCTGCGCGCAACGCCTGATCGGCGAAGGGGCCAGCGTGATGCTGGCCGACATACAGCCGCTGGGCGCCGAATGCGCCGCCGCGCTGGGCGGGCAGGCGGCCTTCTTCATCGCCGACGTGAGCCAGAAGGCCGACGTCGACGCCCTCGTCGCGGCCACGCTGGCGCGCTTCGGCCGCGTCGACATCCTGGTGAACAACGCCGGCGTCACCCACGCCGCCGATTTCCTCGACGTCACAGAGGAGGATTTCGACCGCGTCATGCGCATCAACCTGAAATCGATGTTCCTGTGCGGCCAGGCGGTGGCGCGCGAAATGGTCAAGCAAGGCAGCGGCTGCATTATCAATATGTCCAGCGTCAACGCCGAACTGGCCATTCCCAACCAGGTGCCGTATGTCGTCTCGAAGGGCGCCATCAACCAGTTGACCAAGGTCATGGCCTTGAACCTGGCGCCGCACGGCGTGCGCGTGAACGGCATCGGCCCCGGCACGATTCTGACGGAACTGGCCAGGAAGGCGGTCCTGTCCAGCCCCGAGGCGCGCCACACCATCCTCTCGCGCACGCCGCTGGGACGCTGCGGCGAGCCCGCCGAGGTGGCCGCCATCGCCGCCTTCCTGGCCAGCGACGACGCCAGTTACATGACGGGCCAGACCATGTATGTCGACGGCGGCCGCCTGGCGCTCAATTACACGGTGCCGGTGCTGGAATGAAGCGCGGCGCGCATATAGATATTCGCAAAACGTATGTCTGGTATCAAAAACAACAATTAGACATATATGTGGCGACGCAGCATAATGCATCTGTCTCCACTATTCTCCTCCAAGAAAATAGTTTTAAGCCCGCTTTAACCAGCGGGCTTTTTTTTGACTATTTTCCGGCGCGGGATCAAGTTCCCCCTATTAAACGATTCATTGTGCCGTGTCATGCCCCTGTCACGTTCAGGCGCTATGCTTGTCACATCTGCGGTACACGCACCCGATATGCGTGATCGCGGCCAGGTGTGCCGGTTGCTAACTCTAGTAATCGGCGCACCAACACCCATTTCGGCCGCCGCGCACAAGCTTGGCGCGGCGGCTCCGGTTTCCGGCTCTTGACCCATTTTTTTGGGTTTTTCGCCCGCTTTCACCAGCGGGCTTTTTTTTGCCCGGCGAACGGAAAAAACCGCCATCCCCGCAGTTGCGGGGGCGACGGCATGGTATCGTTGCCAACTTTCAAACCACTTCCCCTTATCATGCGCGCCACACCGATCGCCCTGCTCATCGATTCCCGCTACGCCGCCCTGCGCTACCGCTGCGCCATCGCGCTGTATCTGCTGATACTGATACTGGGATCGGTGCCGGGCGCGCGCGACGACATCGGCCACGTCGCGTCGGGCCTGGTGCTGCACTCGATCGCCTATGCCGGCCTGACCTTCCTCTTGTTCAGCGGCACGCAGGGCACGCCGACGCGGCGCGCCCTGCAGTCGGTGGCGACGATCGTGTTAATGGGGGCGCTCGACGAGGTGGTGCAGAGTTTCGTGCCGTATCGCAACGGCGCGGTGTCGGACTGGCTGGTCGACTGCAGCGCCAGCGCCGTCGCAGGCTTACTGTTGTGGGCCTTCTGGCCGCGCATGGAACGCGCCTGGCAGCGCCGGCCGGCCTAGTCCGGCGCGGCGCCGTCGTGCTGATCAAACTGCCGGCGCGCCTGGCCGATGTGCTCGCGCAGGCCGATCTTGCGCAACAACACACTCGTCTGGCGCCGGCTCTCCGCCGCCGCCGCCATGCCGCCGCTGGCCCGCTTGACGCTGCGCCGCATCTCCACCATCTGCTCTGTTTTGGCCAGCCGCACCAAGGCCTGCAAAGCCTGCGCAAGAAGGTAATGCTGGCGCGGCTCAGGCGCCGAACCGTACACCGCGACAATCAACTCATCGATCGTGTCAGCGCTTGTCTGTGTATGCATAGCGTCATTCCGGGATTTTCAAGAGACAAATTATTGCGCCCTCCCCCTCCGGGCGAGTTGACTTTACTCAATCGTTTCAGATTCGGCGCGCCACACAAGCGCCGCATTTTTACAGCGGCTCCAAAACCGCTGCGGCTCGCTAGCGGTAACGCCGCAACATCGCCTCCAGCGTGCCGTCGCCGACGAGGCCGTCGATCGCATGGTTCAGCTCGGCGAGCGAGATGCGGCTGTGCGCGGACAAGGCGCATTGCGCCCGGTAGCGCTTGACCAGCAAAGGTGGATGCAAGTCCGGCAAGGCGCCCGTCTTGCGCCGGTAGTCCAGCTCCAGCCTGGTCATCAAGGCATAGTGGACGCGTCCGGCGGCGATTTTGCGCACATTGTTCTCGCTCGATGGGGCGTCGTCGCGCACGAAGGCGTCGCCCAGCGCCCGCTCCAGCTCGGGATAGCGATAGCCGAACAGGGTGCCGACCGGATGGCCGGCCAGTTCGGCCAGCGCCGCCGGCCGGCGCACGCTGGGGTCGGCGATCAGCACATCCTCAAATGGGAAGAACGCCTGGCTCCAGCCCTTGTGCTCGGGCAGCCAGGCCGGCTGGTACAAACACAGCAGATCGGCGCCGCCATTCTCCAGCATCGGTTCGATGCGTTTGCGCGGCAACAACAAAAAACGCGGCGCGCGGCCCAGCCTGGCGGCCAGCGCCGCGCCCAATTCCTTGTGCAGGCCGCCCTGCAGGACGCCGCCATTGATGCGCGCCATGGGCATTTCGGTGCCGGTATCGACCAGCACCACCAGCTCGTCGGCGTGGGCGGGCGCGGCGCCGCACAGGGCCAGGCACAGCAGGCAAAACGCCGCTGTGCGCCATTTCTCTGGAAACAATTTCACGTCGGGTAAGACCTTGCGTCTGAAAGAAGGGAACATCCTGCCGGCGGCCCGGCGATACTACCCGATCGCCGCGCCCGCCCCGGAGATCCCCCTGCGCTCCACAGGGGATTAACAATTTGCCATTGCCTTTCGGGCGGCCGTCCCGATATCCCAGACATGATTCCATTTTCCATACTCGATCTCGCCCCGATCACCGAGGGCGGCAGCGCCGCCGCCTCCTTCCGCAACACCCTGGACCTGGCGCAGCACGGCGAACGCTGGGGCTACCAGCGTTACTGGCTGGCCGAACACCACGGCATGCCGGGCATCGCCAGCGCCGCCACGGCCGTCGTCATCGCCCATGTGGCGGCCGGCACCCAGACCATCCGCGTCGGCGCCGGCGGCATCATGCTGCCGAACCACTCGCCGCTGCTGATCGCCGAACAGTTCGGCACGCTCGAAGCCCTGTATCCCGGCCGCATCGACCTGGGCCTGGGCCGCGCGCCCGGTTCCGACCAGCACACGGCGCGCGCGCTGCGCCGCAACCTCGATTCCGACGCCGACGCCTTCCCGCAGGACGTGCAGGAATTGATCGACTATATGTCGGACGAACCGCGCCAGCGCGTGCTGGCCGTGCCCGGCAAGGGCAGCAAGGTGCCGGTCTGGATACTCGGCTCGAGCATGTTCGGCGCGCAACTGGCGGCCCACCTGGGCCTGCCCTACGCCTTCGCCTCGCATTTCGCGCCGCAGCAGATGATGCAGGCGGTGGCCTTCTACCGCGACAACTTCAAGCCCTCGGCGCAACTGGCCAAGCCGCATGTGATGCTGGGCTTTAACGTCTTCGCCGCCGACACGGACGCCGAGGCGCAGTTGCGCGCGACGTCGATGCAGCAAGCCTTCGTCAACCTGCGCAGCGGCCGCCCGGCGCGCCTGCCGCCGCCCGTGCCCGGCTACCTGGAGAGCCTGGGGCCGCAGGAAAAGGCCCTGATCGATTCCGTGCTGTCCTGCTCGGCCATCGGCGCGCCCGACACCGTGGCGCGCCAGTTGCGGGCCTTCATCGAGCGCACCGGCGCCGACGAATTGATGATCACCTCGCAGATCCACGCCCACGAGCACCGGCTGCGCTCGTATGAAATCACGGCGCAGATCCGCCGGGCCGCGCTGGCCTGAGCAGCCGCCGCGGGCGCCCGAAAAAGCGCCGCCGGCCGCCCCGCGCGGCGGGCCTTACGGCGCCAGGGCGAATTCGGCGTCGTCGCCGAACAACTCGGCCAACCAGTCGATGAAGGCGCGCAGCTTGGGCGAAGCCTGGCGCGTGTCCGGATAGATCAGCGACGCCGGCATCGGCACCGGCTTCCACTGCGGGAAAAGCTCCACCAGCGCGCCGCTGCGCAGGTGGGCGCGCGCTTGGTAGCGCGCCACCTGGATCATGCCCAGGCCGCTCAAGCCGCAATTCAGATACGCCTCGGCATTGTTCACCGCCACCATGCTCTTCATGGGCAGCGCCACGACCCGGCCGTCGATCTGGAAATCCCAGTCGATGGCGCGCCCGGTGCGGCCGGAAAAATGGCTCACGGCCAGATGCCCGCCCAGCGCCTCCAGGCTGGCCGGCGCGCCGTGTTCGGCCAGATAGGCGGGCGCCGCGCAGGTGACGAAGTGCAGAGTGCCGACGCGCCGCCCGATCAGCGAGGAATCCTGCAGATGACCGATGCGCAGCGCGCAATCGATGCCGTCCTGCACCAGATCGACCAGGCGGTCGCCCAGCGTGATGAGCAGTTCGATGTCTGGATAGCGGCGGCGGAACTCGGGCAGGCGCGGCAGGATCAAGTGATTGCCCAGCCCGCTCGGCAGGTCCAGGCGCAGCCGGCCCTGCGGACTGCGCACGCTCTGCCCGCGCAGCGAGTGTTCCGCCCGCTCGATCTCGGCCAGGATGCGTACGCACTGCTCGAAATAATCGGCGCCGTCCGGCGTCAGCGACAGGCGCCGCGTGCTGCGCTGCAGTAAACGCGTGCCGAGGAAGGCCTCCAGATTCTGCAGGGTCGCCGTCAGCGAGGCGCGCGGCAGGTTCAGCGTCTCGGCCGCCCGGGAAAAACTATTGGCTTCGACAATACGCACAAAGGTGTGCATAGCCTTCAAACGGTCCATGCCGCCCTCCCATTTTGTTCATATTAAACGAACAGTGTATGCGTATTATGCGGTAATTATCTTAAGACGCTGAAAGCCTACAATTGCGTCCTCACCCATGATCTGAAGCAACGCAACCATGACAACAGCCGCACCCGCATTCGACGGCAACACCCTGCTCACCCCCGGCCGCATGCTGCTGTTCGCGCTGGCGGCCGGCGTGCTGGTCGCCAGCCTGTACTACGTCCAGCCGCTGACCTCGCTATTGGCGCTCTCCTTCCGGGTCAGCGCCACGCGCGCCGGCTACCTCGTCACCGCCACGCAGATCGGCTACGTGCTGGGCATCGTCTTCCTGGTGCCGCTCAGCGACGTGCTGAACCGGCGGCAACTGCTGTCGTACATGCTGCTCGGAAAAATCGCCGCCCTGCTGCTGGCGGCGGGCAGCCAGAGCTTCGCCGTCTTCGCCCTCGCCAGCGTGCTGATGGGCATCACCTCGAGCGCGCTGATGGTGGTGACGGCGATGATCGCCTCCTACGCCCCCGACCACAGCCGCGGCCGCCTGGTGGGCAGCGTCATGACCGGGCTGCTGCTCGGCATCCTGCTGGCGCGCACCGTCGCCGGCGTCATCGCCCAGCTCAGCGGCGGCTGGCGTCCGGTCTACCTGCTGGCCGCGCTGGCCGTCGCGGCCCTGCTGCTGATGCTGCGCGCCATCCTGCCGGACGAGGCGCCGCGCGGCAAGTTGCGCTATGCCAGGCTGCTGGCCTCGCTGGCCGACATCATCCGCGCCGAACCGCTGCTGCGCCAGCGCGCCCTCTTCGCCGGCCTCGGCCTGGGCACCTTCAGCGTCTTCTGGACCGGCCTGACCTTCCTGCTCAGCGGCGCGCCCTACCACTACACGGAAATGCAGATCGGCCTGTTCGGCCTGGTCGGCGCGGCCGGCGCGCTGGCCGCCCACGGCGCCGGCCGCCTGGCCGACCGCGGCCACGCCGCCCGCCTGACCTGGTTGCTGATCGCCGCCGCGCTGCTCTCCTGGCTGTGCATCGCCTTCGGCGCGCAATCGCTGACGGCCCTGATCGCCGGCGTGCTGCTGCTCGACATCGGCGTCATGGGCCTGCAGGTGACGCACCAGTCGGTCATCTACACACTGGCGCCGCACGCCCGCGCCCGCGTCACCACCGTCTTCATCGCCGGCGGCTTCATCGGCGCGGCGACCGGCTCCGGCCTGGCCAGCGCCGGCTTCGCCGCCGGCGGCTGGCCGCTGCTGTGCGCCATCGGCGCCGCCATGCCCTTGCTGATGCTGCTGGTCTGGATCGGGCACCGCGCGCGCCTGCGCCGCGGCGCGCTCGGCGCCTGAGGGATCAGGCGGCGCGCAGTGCGCCGGCCCGCCCCACCACCGGCAGGAAATTCGTCGGATACAGACGGTCGCGCAGCGCCATGAAGGGCCGCTCGACCAGGCGATACAGCAGCCAGCCGCCCGCCAGGGAGGCGAGCACGATGAGCGGCATTTCCAGCGCCGGCCGCAGGGTGCCGTTCCTCACCAGGCCGTGCAGGATGGCGGCGATCGGCTTGTGCGTCAGGTAGATCGCGTACGACCACGCCGCCACATGGGCCGCGCCGGGCACGCGCAGCCGATACAAGCAGGACGTCGGACTGAGCGCCGCCAGCACCAGCACGGCGAAGGCCAGCGCCAGCAGGGAATAGCCGAAGCCGCTCATGAAATAGCCGTAACCGTAGTCCTCGATGTAGTAATCGCGCACGATCAGCGCGAACAGGAGGGCCAGCGCCGACATCCCGGCGGCCAGCGTCGCGTTGCCCCAACCCAGGGCGCGCCGCCACGCGGCCGGATGGAAATTCTTCAGCATCGCCAGGCCGACCCCGGGCAACAATTCATCGAAGCGGCACAGGGTGGAGTAATACACATTCGGATAGTACAACTGCGGCGCGCCGTCGGCGATGCGGCCGTATTCCAGCCACAAGAGGCTGCGCGTGGCGATGCCGGCCAGGATCAGCGCGGCCAGCAGCAGCCAGGCCGAGCGCATCGTTTTGCCGAACTTGCAGGCGAGCAGGATGACGGCCGGCAGCAGCAGGTAGAACTGCTCCTCGATGCACAGCGACCAGGCGTGCGAAAACGCCGTGCCGGGGAGCAGGCCGATGTTCTGCGTGAAGGTGAGGAATTTCCACAGGGGCGGCATGGCGCCGCCGCCCATCAACAGGGGAAACAAGGCGTACAGCGCCAGCACCACGTAGAAATTCGGCAGGGTGCGCAAAAGCCGGCGCGCGTAGTACGCCTTCAGCGACAGCGCCCTGCCCTGCACGATGCCGGAAAACAGTTGATTGCTGATCAAATAGCCGCTCAGCACGAAGAACAGGTCGACGCCGCTCCAGCCCACCGTGCTGGCCCAGCCGAAGCTGGCCTCGCCGCTGACGAAGCACATGTAGTGGTACATGAAGACGAGCGCGATGGCCAGCGCGCGCAGCGTGTCCAGGCCGTCGTTGCGGCGGACGTGCAAAGGTGTGGCTATGGTCATGAGATGGGACGGGATGGGGTGGCGGAGGGCAGGCTTGTTGCACCGTGCGGTAGCGGTGTATTTTATTTAATTTAAAACAAAATTAATATAAAAATAGTGAAACTTTTCTGCGGCCGGAGCAAGTCTTCCGCGAGCAGAAAACAGCGCCGGACAAACCGTGTCGGCCCCCGCCGCCACAGGAGGGGGCTGGCCGCAGGTTTTGCGCCCGCAAGCGCGCGAGAATCGCGCGGCGGCCGATGTCGTCGGCGGACATTGCGTTCGCTTCGGCGCCGCCCACAATCCGAAACGGCTGCGACAGCGCCACCCGCCAGGCGCCTAGGCGGTGATGAATTGACGCAGCCGGGCAAAGGCCGCCACCGGCGCGTCGCGCCACACGCCGTGGCCGCAGCCGTCGAAGCGCTCGAATTGCACCAAATGTTGCGGCAAGGCGGCGGCAATGTCGCGCGCGTCGTCCAGGGTGCAGACGGGATCGCTTTCTCCGGCCAGCACCAGTACCGGACATAGGGCATGGGCCAGGCCCGGCAACAGGTCCATCGTCTGCTGTTCGCCCGCCGCCCATGCATAGAGGATATCGCGGCTGACGATGGCGCGCCGCGCCGCGTCCCCGTTGGCTGCGGGGCGCACCGAATACAGCGGCTTGCACAACTGGAGATAGGGAGCGTAGGTCGCGGCGCACGGCTCGCTCCAGAAGCGCTGCGCCGCCGCGCGCGCCGCCGGCCCGCCAAGCTTTTCGAACATGGCAAGTTTGCGTCCCAGGCCGAGACTGGCCGACGTGCTCGACAGGATGACCTTGGCCGGGTGGCCCGGATGGCGCGCCAGATAGCGCTGCGCGACGAAGCCGCCGAACGATTGCCCCAGCACGATGGGTTGGCTGATGCCGAGCGCGTCGCACAGTCTCACCACATCATCGGCAAAGGTATCGAGCGTCCATTCCCGCGGCGGACAGGCATCGCTGCGGCCGTGGCCGCGATGGTCGTAATAGACGATCTGGGCGATGTCGGCCAACTGGGAAAACGCCGGTTTGAAGGCCGTATGGTCGTATCCCGGCCCGCCGTGAAGCAGGACCAGCGTGGGCTTGTCGCGCATGAGCGGCCCGTCCGGCACCAGGCCGGCGCCTTCGATATCGACGTACAGTCGCACATTCTGTTCTATCTGAATCTTCATGGATGCCCTTCAGGACGACGCTAATCAGGAGCCGCGAGGCATGGCCGGGCCAGGACGATGGGCGCCGACACGCCGTGCAGAGCACCTTGCGGAGAGCGGCATTGTACGTGGCTTTCCGCATGACTGATGCGTTTCAGATAAGAATGAACACACGTGGAAAGCGCTCGAAAAGCTGGCGGACTCCGGCTGGCGCCTGGATCGGCCCAGCGCCTTGATCAGGACGCAGGAGGATACAAGACGGCGACGGCGCGGCCGCTGGCGCGGCGCCGATTCGCCGGGTGCGGCCGACGCCGCAAGAAATTGCGCTTGCCTGCGGACGCGCGAAGCCCGATGATGGCGGCCATCAATATTGCTTAGGAATACAGCCCATGTCTTACCTCGCCCTGAAACACTTCCACATGACTTGCGCCATCCTCAGCGGCGTCTTCTTCCTGCTGCGCGGCTGCTGGATGCTGGCCGGCTCGGCGCTGCTGCAGCGCCGCTGGGTGAAGATCGCCCCGCACGTCATCGACACCCTGCTCCTGGCCAGCGCCATCGGCCTGGCGGTGTGGAGCGCCCAATATCCCTTCGCGCAATCCTGGCTGACCGCCAAACTCGTCGCCCTGCTGCTCTACATCGGCCTGGGCACCGTCGCCTTAAAACGCGGCAAGACCAAGAGCGTGCGCGTGGCCGCCTTCGTCGCCGCGCTGGCCGCCTTCGCCTACATCGTCGCCGTCGCCGTCAGCAAGCAAGTTGTGCCGTTTTAGAGCCTATCCCAATAGAGAGCGTCGCCGGATGTCGGTCCATCGGGAGCGCGGACAAGGCGCGAGGAGGACGCATGGCTAGCCATGCTACGACGAGCAACGCCGTCCCCGCTTCCGATGGACCGGCAGCAGGCGGCGCCTCGTCTACTGGGATAGGCTCTAATGCGCCCATAAGCGGAACTGCCCCTGCAACGCCATGCCGCCGTTGATATTCAGGCTGCCCAGGCTGCTGCTGACGGGCGCCAGCGGGTCGCTTTGCACGCTCAGCGACTCGAAGCCGAAATTGCTGTAGCGGACGTAGCTGGGCAGGCCGATGGCCACATAGTCGGCCCCGTCCGGCATCTTGCGCACGCCCAGGCTGACGGCGAACATATCCACCGTGCCGCGCAGATTCTTGATCACCAGATAGCTGTTCTGGCCGTCGCCCTTGAAGCCCAGCGACAGGCGGCTGTCGCTCACGGCGCCGACCAGGGTCGGGTCGTTGAGCACGATGTGGGCGGCGAAGCTGATGCCGTCGCCGCCGCGCACCTCGGCCAGCTCGGCGTCGCCCAGCGGGCGCAGGGACTGCGCGGCGGCGCCGGCGCAGCACAGCAGTAATAAGGCGGAGGGGAAAAGGCGGCCCATGTCAGCGCTTGAACTTGACGTCGAGATACTGGATCTGCATCGAGCCGATGCGCGAGGAGCCCAGGTCGACGGTGGGCTGGCCGGCGCTGACGAAGGAGATGTTCTCGATCAGCAAGCCGCCGGCCGGCGCCGCGCCGCTGCCCAGGCGCGCGTCCGGCCAGCCGATGCCGACGTGCAGGCGCGGCCCGCTGTCGTCGACCAGGGCGTTGATGACGGCCGGCTGCGTCGCCACGTCGGCCAGCGCCCAGGCGGTGTTGTTGAAATTGCCGTCGGCGTCGACGCCGCCCAGGCGGATGCCGCGCAGCGTCATCTGCTCGCTGGCGTCGGCGCGCCCGCGCGGGCGCAGCACCAGCTCGGCGACCGACAGGTTCAGGGCCAGGCCGAAGGCGATGCCGTCGTTTTGCCGCGGCGTGGAGAACTGCAGGCCGCCGCCGGACCAGACCGCGTCCTTGACGACGACGCTGCCGCCGTCGCGCGCCGCGCCGTCCGCCGCCACGCCCCAGTCATAGGCGAATTGCCAGCGCTGCTCGGCCTTCGCGTTGCGCGGAAACGCCAGCTGAAAATAATCGGCCAGGCCGACGCCGCCGGCGACCACGTCGAGCCGGTACGGGTCGCCGAAAGCGTCGCTACTGTCGCTGCGCGAAGCGCTGAGTTTTTCCACGTACAGGCTGCGCCCCGGCGCCGCCGTGTAGCTGACGCGGGCGTCGCCGGACATGGCGAAGCCGGCCAGGTCGAAACTCACGCCGTCGCCGCCGCGCACGGCCGCCAGGGCCGCGTCGCTCAGCGGTTGCAGGGCCGCCGCCGGGGCGCAGCACGCCGCCAGGCAGAGCACGACTATGCGCGCGTCCACCTCAGCGCCCCTTCGGCAGATTGGGCGGCGTGACGCCGTTCACGCCCAGGGCGACGACCTTGTCGCGCCAGTTCAACCACAGGCCGGCCTGGGCCGGATCGGGCATGGCGCCGCCCGCCGGCGCCTGGAATTGCACGCCGGTCTTCAACATGGAAATCCAGAAGTCGCGGCTGGGCCCGCTGGCGTCGCCGGCGCGCACCCCGCCCAGCTGCGCCAGCGGCAGGCAGGGCGCGCTGCAGGCGCCGTCCCAGCGCTTGCCGCCGTTCGGGTCGAGGCGCGAATCGAGGCCAGTGCCGGCGCCGTCGTTCAGGCCGACGCCCACGCGCAGCGAACCGGACAGGCTGGCCAGCTTCAGGCCGACGTCGCCGCTGATGCCGTCGAAGCCGACGCGCATGCCGATCACCTCGCGCGCGGCGCCGCTGCCGCGGTAGACGAATTCAAAATAGGGATTGCTGATCTGTACGGTGCGGGCGGCGTCGCCGGCGTCGCTGCGGCCGAATTGCAGCAGCGGCATGTCGATGTCGGCGCCCAGGCCGTTGCGCGCCAGCGTGTATTCGCCCAGGCGCGCGTTGCGGAAATTGGCGCTCAGCGCGATGTCGGCGTCCAGGCCGATGCGGGTGAAATCGAAGCCGCCCAGGCTGCTGTTGCCCATGGAAATCAAACCCTGCCCGCGCGTGCCCGACAGTTCCTGGTCATTTAGCGGACGCAGCTGGGCGTAAGCCTGCGGCGCGGCGGCCAGGGCGGCCAGCAACAGCGCGCGGCGCACCCGGCGGCCCGGCGTGAAATGGAAAGAGGTCATCATAGTGGCGGCGAGCGCGTGGATGGGGGGGGGAAAGGGACAGCCGGCCCCGGAAACCGGGGCCGGCTGTCTTGCCGCGCGCCGCCGCCGCAGCGGCCGCGCGCGGCGCCGCAACTTAGTGCGCCCAGATCCAGACTTGGGTGCCGCGCAGATCGATCTGGTTCATGGCCATCGAACCGAAGGAAGCCGTGCTGTTGCCCATCTTGATGGCGTCGACGGAGACGTTGAGGAACTTGCCTGCCTTCACTTGCACGTCGGCCGGGATGGCGATCTGCACCACGTCGCCGCCCTTGGTGGCGCTGTAGAAGGTGCCCGGATCGGTCACGCCGGCGGCGCCGGCGGCTTGCAGGAAGGAATTGCGGCTCAGGATGTCGATGCTGGCGGCGATCAGGCCGTTGACCTTGATGCCGTTGAAGCTCACCGAACCGCCGCCCAGGCCGTTCGCGTCGACCACGTCGGTATCGGTGTAGACGAAGGAGTCGATCTTCACGTTCAGGTTCGCCGTGATCGACACGCCGTCCTGGCCGCTGACCGTGCTCAGTTCGGCGTCCTGGATCGGGGTCATGGCCGAGGCGGCCAGAGCGATGGAGGACAGGGCGGCGGCGATCAGGGTTTTGCTGACAAATTTCATGGTGTGTCTCCGAATTGGAATGGTTTTTTTGGTGACGCGGCGGGGAGGATTCCCCTTCGCGCTTCTTAATATTATTTCAAGATTACAGGTCCATCTTAGGGGCTGGGGCGGCGCCGGTAAAGCGCCGCAAGCTGACTCTTCAGGCCAAGCGTCTGGCCTCAAGAGCCAGCTCTATCAGTGCGCCCAGATCCAGACTTGGGTGCCGCGCAGATCGATCTGGTTCATCGCCATCGAGCCGAAGGAAGCCGTGCTGTTGCCCATCTTGATGGCGTCCACGGAGACGTTGAGGAACTTGCCGGCCTTCACTTGCACGTCGGCCGGAATGGCGATCTGCACCACGTCGCCGCCCGAAACGGCGTTGTAGAAGGTGCCCGGATCGACCACGCCGGCCGCGCCAGCGGCTTGCAGGAAGGAGTTGCGGCTCAGGATGTCGATGCTGGCGGCGATCAGGCCGTTGACCTTGATGCCGTTGAAGCTGACCGAGCCGCCGCCCAGGCCGTTCGCGTCGACCACGTCGGTATCGGTGTAGACGAAGGAATCGATCTTGACGTTCAGATTGGCCGTGATCGACACGCCGTCCTGGCCGCTGACCGTGCTCAGTTCGGCGTCCTGGATCGGGGTCATGGCCGAGGCGGCCAGGGCGATGGAGGACAGGGCTGCGGCGATCAGGGTTTTGGCGAAAAATTTCATGATATGTATCTCCTTGGTTTGGTTTGCTTGCGTGGAATATCGAAATTTCTACTGCGGTACCGCGACGCCCGCCCACCGTTTTCAGTGGGCGGCGCTGGCCCGGTCAGGCCCTGCGCCGCGGGGCTCTTAATATTATGTGAATATTAATTAAATTAATGATAGAAGCTGGCCGGTGCATGGGTCTAGCCTTTCGCGCTGACTTGAAAAGCCAAATGCTTGGCCCCGCGAGCCATACAGAGTGGGGGCCGTGCCGCGCCACTGTTGTTTGCGATAGCATGAGTTTTCTGAAAAACATTAGAGGGCCGGATCTAATTTTTTTGATTGCTGAGGCGGCGCAAAGCGTGCGTTAATAAGTTACAAAAAAACAAAGAACATTGTCGACTTAATAAAGCACGACCGTTCTATTAGAGACTAGTGGAGACAAGATGACAACAGCAATGGGGCGCCAGACGCCGCGGGGAAATCTGTATCCGAACGCCGCGCCGGCGCCGCGCGGCGGCGCCCGCGCGGCGCGTCCCGGCATGGCGGAGGGCGCGCCATGGGCATGATCCTGCTGGGCCTGCTGGCGGCCCTGATCGCCGGCGCCGGCGTGCTGGAGCGCCACACGCCGCTGGACCGGCCCAAGGGCCAGTACGAGATGCCGCAGCCGCTGCTGGGCGGCGGCAGCTACAGCCAGGCCGTGCAGATGGAGCCCTACGCCGAGCTGAAATACCGCCACATCGTACGCCAGGCCTTCGACTACAGCTGCGGCTCGGCCGCCCTGGTGACCATCCTCAATTTCCACCTCGGCCTGAAGGTCAGCGAACAGCAGGCCATGGAGGGCATGCTGGAAAAGGGCGAGAAGGAAAAGATCATCGAGCGGCGCGGCTTTTCCCTGCTCGACATGAAACGCTACGTCGCCTCGCTGGGCGTCGAGGGCGCCGGTTTCCGCGCCGAGATGAAGGACTTGCTGAGCCTCGAGCATCCCGCCATCGTGCCCATCGACTACGCCGGCGCGAAACACTTCGTGGTGCTGCGCGGCATACGCCAGGGCATCGTCTACATCGCCGACCCCTCGGCCGGCAACATCGTCTTCTCGCTGGTCGAATTCGCCACGTTGTGGGACAAGAACACCCTCTTCATCCTCTACCCCGCCAAGGACCAGGCGCCGGCGGCGCAACTGGCGCTCAGCGACCAGGAACTGGGCGTGGTCGACATGGACCGCGTCACCGGCCATGCCCGCCTGGGCGTGCTGGAGAACCAGACCCACCTGCTGGAGCGCGCCATCAACTCCGGCGCCAGCGGCACCTGGATGCGCCGCAACTGATTTCCTCCCTTACCGCCACCCTCTCTCGACAAGGACCCACCATGAACTTCCGCATCCTGCCCGCCTGCCTCGCCTCCGCGCTGCTGCTGGCCGCTCCCGTCCGCGCCCAGCAAAGCCCGGCGGCCGCCGCGCCGGCCAGCAGCGAGGCGGCGCGCGACGCGCTGGCCAAGCGCGACGGCGAGGGCGACCAGAGCGCCCTGCTCAAGCAAACCCTGACCGCCGTCGACAAGCAGTATTCGCTGATCCGCGGCGGCCAGTTCCAGTTCAGCTACGACCTCAACTACAGCTACATCGGCCAGGAAAAAATCATCACCGACCTCTCGCAGGGCAACATCACCCTGTTCGACATCGAGAACACCAGCTCGCACACCATCACCAACACCTTTTCCGGCGACTACGGCCTGCTCGACAACCTCACCGGCAACGTCACCCTGCCCATCCTCTCGAAGTACTCCGAAACGCGCGGCAACAGCGGCGTCTCCAATTCGCTCGGCGACCTGGGCCTGAACGCGCGCTGGCAACCCATGGGCGCGCAGCGCGACCGCCCCAACCTGACCCTCACCGGCGGCGTGCGCCTGCCCACCGGGCGCAGTCCCTTCAAGGTCATCGCCGGCAGCGGCCAGGCCACCGGCAGCGGCGTCACCGCCTTCAGCGCCGGCCTGAACGTGAACCGCATCGTCGACCCGGTCGCCCTGTTCGGCTCGCTCAACCTGAGCGCCAGCCTGCCCGCCAAGCATCTGTGGCAGGTCAACAACACGCGCGTCCTGACCCGCGTCCAGCCCGGCCCCAGCGTCGGCTTCGGCCTCGGTTTCGCCTACGCCCTGTCGTACGGCATCTCGACGACGATGTCCTTCCAGGAAGCCATCTCGGCCGGCTCGAAGCTGACCTTCTCGGACGGCCTGACGGCGAAGACGACGATGCAGACCTCCGGCATGCTCAATCTGGGCCTCGGCTACCGGGTCTCGCCCAAGACCACCGTCAACCTGTCGGTCGGCATCGGCCTGACCCAGGATTCGCCGAACCTCTCGGTCGACCTGAACCTGCCGCTGGCCTTCTGAGATGCGACCGCGCGCTCCCGTCCGCTGGTCCCTGCTGGCCGCCGCCTTGGCGGCGGGCGCGCCGGCGCGCGCGGCGATCACGGAAAACCTCACCACCAGCGTCACCGCCATGGCGCTGGGCAACGCCGTCACGGCCGACCCGCCGGGCATCGACTCGATCCACTTCAACCCGGCCGGCCTGGCGCGCCTGATCGGCGACAGCGAAAGCTTTTCCGCCTTCGGCGCCTCGATCCGCACCGGCGCCAGCTTCCAGGCGCCGCCCGGCTTCGACGTCGGCGGCTGGACCGAGGACCCGCTCAGCGGCCAGTCCTCCGGGCCGGTGCGCCAGGGCATGTACGTGCCCATCTACGGCAAGCCGGGCTGGCGCCTGCCCGCCGTCGTCATCCCCGGCATCGGCATGGCCTTCAACATGCCCGGCTCGCGCTTCACCTTCGCCACGCAAAGCTATATGTCGCAGGCGATGAGCATAGACCGCACCACCGACCCGAACGATCCGGCCCGCTTCCAGGGCCGCCAGGTGCAGTTGCAGCGCCTGGTCTATGCGGCGCCCTCGGTCGGCTTCAAGTATTCCGACACGCTGCGCTTCGGCGTCGCGGTGCCGATCGCCCACGCCGCCTTCGTGGTCGACACCGACATGCGCTTCCCCAACAGCCTGCTGGGCATCTTCGGCAAGTTCCAGCAGGGCTGGTGCCCCGCCGACGGCGGCAACATCCTCGACACCCTCGGCATCGGCCTGTGCGGCGGCGGCAAGGACGGCATGGTGACGCCGTTCAAGAAGGCCGCCAACATGCGCCTGGAAATGACCGCGCCCTTCGACCCGACCCTCAACCTGGGCGTGCTGTGGGAGCCGAACGACTGGTTCGCGCTGGGCGGCGTCTACCAGGGCGGCTCGCAGACCCAGTACACCGGCACCTACACCTTCACCACCGAGCCGATGCTGCGCAATTTCGTGCGCGGCATGAACAGCAGCCTGTTCGGCCCCGTGGTCAGCGCCATCCTGGGCTTTCCCAGCTCCATCCCGGCCGAGCAAAAGGGCAATCTGACGGCCACCATCCCCTTCCCCTCGCACCTGCAGATCGGCATCAAGCTGAAGCCGGTGCGCTACGTGCAGCTGAACGTCGACGCCAGCTACGCGCGCTGGAAGGAATGGGACGCGCTGACCTTCCAGTTCGACCAGAGCGTCAAGCTGCTCGAGGTGGCGCGCCTGTACGGCATCCCCAATTCCGGCCAGTTGAAGATCCCGCGCGGCTATAAGAGCGTGCTCAACATGGGCTACGGCCTGCAACTGTTCCCGACCGAGAAGCTGACCCTGCGCGCCGGCTACGAGCCGCGCAAGAGCTCCATCCCGGGCGACAAGATCGACCTCATCGCGCCGCTGCCCGACACCAAGCTCTACAGCCTGGGCCTGAACTACAAGCTGAGCCCGAAAAGCGACATCAGCCTGACCGCCAGCTACATGGTCGGGCGCTTCAGCATCCCGGCCGACACGGACTGCAACATCAATTGCAACAAGCTCTTCAACATCATCTACAACCCCTACGCGGGCGAGGACGTGAAGGGCGACATCCGCGTGCGCTACGTCGGCATGCAGTACACCAAACGGTTTTAATCCCATCCACGAAGGAGTCTTTCGATGTACAAAAAAAGCGTAGGCATCATCTTGCTGGCCCTGTGCGGCGCGGTCCAGGCGGCGACGGCGCCGCCGGCCAAGCAGGAACTGGTGCGCCACCTGCTCCAGCTGTGGCACATCGACAACATCGGCGTGTCCATGCTGCAGGCCCCCGTCAGCGACGCCGTGCAGCAGGCGCGCGCCATGCTGCAGGGCCGCGCCGCGCCGGAAAAGCGCGACGCCGCCATGAGCGAGGTGGTCGGCGAGGCGAAGAAGTTCATGGACGAGGCCACGCCGATGGTGCAGGCCAGCGCGCAGAAACTCATCCCCAGCACCGTCGCGCCCATGCTCGCCGAGCGCTTCAGCGAGGACGAGTTGCGGCAGATGATCGCCATCCTCGAATCGCCCGTCAAGCGCAAGTTCGAGGCCCTGCTGCCGGAGATGCAGAAGACGCTCGGCGAAGGCGTCGCCGCCGACACGCGCGCCGTCATCGACCCCAAGCTGCAGGACTTGAAACAGCGCATAGGCCTGCGCCTGCGCAGCGCCGTCGCGCCTTGAAACGGGGCCGCGCCCGCCGCCCCTTCGCCGTGATTGCCCACAGGGAGATTGTTCATGCATAGTCTGGATCGCACAATAACGCCGGCGCGGGTGGCGCCATGACCTATTCCTCAGCGCTGCACCTGGTGCGCGGCGTCAAGTCGCGCCTGGCCAACTCCGGCTTCGAGGCCGAGGCCCTGTTCAAGCGCGCCGGCCTGGACGAGGGCGACGGCCTGGCCTGCGACGCCCTGACCCTGTCCGACAAACTCAGCCACCTGTGGGAATTGCTGGTGGAAAGCTCCGGCGACCCGCTGCTGGGCCTGAAGATCTCCACCCCGCACCGCCTCGGCTGGCTGGGCGTGATGGGCCACATCATGCTGGTCTCGCCGACCGTGCAAAGCACCATCGAGCGCTGCCACGGCCACACCCGCGTCGGCATGCTGCTGCCGGGCGCGCAGCGCGCCGTGCCGCAGCAGCGCTACGACTTCGTCTGGTGCGTGCTGCTGCGCACCCTGCGCTGCGCCTCCGGGCGCGACGACGCCACCCCGGTGGTGGTCGAATACGCCTTCCCGCAGCCGGCCAACGCCCACGTCTACGCCGCCACCTTCGGCTGCCCGGTGCGCTTCGACATGCCGCACAATGTGATGGAGTTCGCCGACACCGACATGGTCATGGCCCTGCCGCAGCTGGCGCCGCTGGGCGCCGGCGTGCTGGCCACGCTGGCGCGCGCCGAGCCGCCCACCTTCAGCGCCAAGGTGCAGGCCCTGCTGGCGACCCTGCTGCCGAAGGGCCCGCCGCTGCGCGACGAGGTGGCCGCGCGCCTGATGGTGAGCGAACGCACCCTGCAGCGCCGCCTGGCCGAGGAAGGCACCAGCTTCACGACGCTGGTCGACGACACGCGCCGCGAACTGGCGCGCCAGTCGCTCAACAGCGGCGAACTGTCGCTGAAGATGCTCAGCTTCCAACTGGGCTTTTCCGAACCGAGCGCCTTCTACCGCGCCTGCAAGCGCTGGTTCGGGCGCGCCCCGTCCGACATCGCCGGCGACGCCGCGCCGCTGCTGACGCGCCACCCGCACACCCTCACGGCCTGAACGATGACACCCACTCTCCCGGCCGCACTGGCCGCACTGCTCGCGCTGGCCGGCCCGGCCCGCGGCAACGACGCCGCGCCGCCCGCCGCCCAAGCCCAGGCCCAGGCGCAGGCCAACGCCCTGCTGGCGCGCCTGGAACCGGCCGCGCGGCCCTTCCAGTTCGTGGTCAAGGACGCGCGCGAAGTGAACGGCCTGTTCAGGCTCTGGCAGCAGGACGAAAAAATCTGGATCGAGCTGCGCCCGGAGCAACTCGAGCGGCCCTTCTTCCTCAGCTATAACGTCAGCAACAGCGTCGGCGAACGGCGCCTGTACGGCGGCCAGATGGGCGGCAGCAAGATCGCCCTGTTCCGCCGCGTCGGCAACCAGGTGCAACTGATCGCCAAGAACACCGGCTACCGCGCCGCGCCCGGCACGCCGCAGGCGCTGGCCGTCGGCCAGGCCTTCTCCGACAGCCTGCTGGCCAGCGTGCCGGTGGCCAGCGCCGCCCAGCCGGGCAGCTCGGCCTTCCTGATCGAAGCCAACGCCCTGCTCTTCACCGACATCCCGGCCTACGCCACCCAGCTCGAGGCGGCCTACCGCCTGCCCTACGCGCTGGACGCGCGCAACAGCAGCTTCCTCAGCGCGCGCGGCGAGGCCGGCATGAGCGGCTTCCAGGTCAACGCCCACTACGCGCTGGCGCGCCTGCCGGCGCAACCGGCCGGCGCGCCGCCGCTGGCCCTGCCGGCCACCCTGCCCGACGCGCGCAGCCTGTTCGCCGGCTTCTACTACAGCTTCGCCGCCCTGCCCGAACAGCCCATGCCGGCGCGCGCGGCGGACGACCGCATCGGCCACTTCGCCACCACCACCCACGATTTCTCCGACGACCTGGAGGCCGGCACGGCGCGCCATTCCATCTACCGCTGGCGCCTCGAGGCGCGCGAGCCGGACGCGCCCCTGTCCGAGCCCAAGCAAGCCATCGTCTACTGGATCGACCAGAACGTGCCGCTCAAATACCGCGACGCGGTGGCCGCCGGCGTGCTGGAATGGAACCGCGCCTTCGAAAAGATCGGCTTCAGGAACGCCATCGTCGTCAAACAGCAGCAGGCCGGCGACAGCTTCGACACGCTCGACGCGCGGCACGCCTCGATCCGCTGGTTCCTCGGCACCGACGTCGGCTACGCGGCCGGCCCGGTGCAGGTCGACCCGCGCAGCGGCGAGATCCTCGACGCCGACATCGCCATGTCCGACATCTACGCGCGCAGCGCGCGCCGCTTCGCCGTCGAGCATCCCGAGGCGGCGGACGCGGCGCAGCAGTGCGACTACGGCCACCAGGCCGGCGGCGAGATGGGCTTCGCGCTCGACCTGCTGGCCGCGCGCGGCGCGCTCGACGCGGCCGGGCCGCAGGCCGAGGCGCTGGCGCAGGCCTACGTCAAGCAAGTCATCATGCACGAGGTCGGCCACACCCTGGGCCTGCGCCACAACTTCCGCGCCTCCACCATCTACAGCCTGCGCCAGTTGCAGGACCCGGCCTTCGGCGGGCAGCGCGCGCTGGCCGGCTCGGTGATGGACTACATCCCCTTCAACCTGGCCGCGCCGGGCCAGGCGCAAGGGCCCTACGTCAACGAGACGCTCGGTCCCTACGACTACTGGGCCATCGAATACGCCTACAAGGCGCTGCCGGCGGCGGACGAAAAAGCCGCCCTCGAGAAGATCGCCGCGCGCTCCAGCGAGGCGCAACTGGCCTACGGCACCGACGAGGACGCGCAGGCCAACGTCGCCGATCCCGAGGTCAACGCCTTCGACCTGGGCGACGATCCCCTGCTCTACGCGCGCGGCCGCCTGGAGCTGACGCGCGAGCTGTGGCAGCGCCTGGAGACGCGCCAACTGGCGCCCGGCGAGAGCTACGAAACGCTGCGCCGCGGCCTCGACGAAGGCTTCAGCCAGCTCGCTGCGACGTTGCCGGTGGCGCTGAAATACATCGGCGGCGTGCGCGTGCTGCGCGACCACGCCGGCACCGCGCGCGCGCCCTTCACGCCGGTGACGCTGCGCAGCCAGCGCGCCGCGCTGGCCCTGATCAGCGACGGCGTCTTCTCCGCCGCCAGCTTCCGCTTTTCGCCGGAGCTGATCAGCCGCCTCGGCATCGACCACTTCGAGCGCCAGCCCGAGATCGCCGTCAGCCGGCGCGTCCTGGCGCTGCAAAGCATGGCGCTCGACCAGCTGCTGGGCGACGCCGTCGCCGCGCGCCTGCTCGACGCCCAGGCCGCCGAACGTGGCGGCGGCCGCACGCTGAGCCTGGGCGAACTGTACGGCGGCGTGCAGGACGCCGTCTGGAGCGAGCTGAAACAGGGCCAGAACATCAGCGCGCTGCGCCGCAACCTGCAGCGCGAACACCTGAAACGCCTGGCCGGCGCGCTGCTGCGGCCGGGACCGGGCGCGCCGGCCGACGTGCGCAGCCTGCAGCGCGAAAACGCCCTGGCGCTGCAAACGGCGCTGCGCGGCGCGGCCGGCAAACGGCTCGACCGCGAAAGCCGCGCCCACCTCAGCGAGTGCGCGCACACGCTGGCCGAGGCGCTGCGCGCGACGCTGCTGCGCACCAGCATTTAAGGGCGCGGCGGCGCGCCGAAACGCCGCCGCACAAGCGCGCCGGGCGCGCGCCGGCGGCACGCGGCGGCCACCGACACGAACATCATTGAGGAGAGCGGCATGGGATGGTTGACACAGAATCACGGCAAATCGCAGCTCGGCCAGGTGCTGGTGCGCAAGAAGCTGATCTCGGAAGAGCAACTGGCGCAGGCCATCGAGCGCCAGCGCAGCACCGGCCAGCGCCTGGGCGACATTCTGGCGGAATGGAACATCATCACGCAGCAGCACGTGCAGGACGCGCTGCGCAAACAGCGCCACCTGCGCATGGCGGCCAGCATCGCCACGGCCCTGCTGGCGCCGCTCGACAGCTACGCCGTCGAAGCCCTGCCGGCCATCGCCATCAGCACCCCGCTGCTGCTGGGGCGCAGCTTCTCCGGCATGCAGATGCTCACCGAGGACGAGCTGAGCGACAGCGCCGCGCAGGGCTTGAACGAGGAACTGGTGGTGCAGGTGCGCGAACAGCTCAAGCACAAGGGACTCGAGGTGGTCGGCGACATCGGCAAACTGCTCAACCCCGTGCTGGGCATGCTCGAATCGGACGTCAGCATGAAGGACGTCGTCTACGACCGCAGCCAGGCCGGCGCCGTCATCAACAAGGACGGCTCGCTGACGCTGCGCCTGCCCAGCTCCATCGGCGAAATCAGCTTCCAGAACATCCGCGTGCGCGGCTCGGACGGACCCAGCTTCGGCAGCATCGCCATCAAGGGCATAGACCTGAGCGGCACCACCATCACGCTGGCCCTGAAGCGCTGAGCATGAAGCGCCTCCACCACAGCCTGTTGCCGGTCCTGCTGGCCTGCGCCGCCGCCGCGGCCGCGGGCCTCGACGGCGTCGCCGAGGACCGCGTCGGCGTCAGCGAGGCGGCGCAGGGCGCGCTGCCCGGCAAGACCTTCGACGCCGCCACCATCATCGACGCGCCGGCGCAGAAACTGTGCGCCATCCTCGTCGACTACGCCGCCTATCCGGACTTCATGCCGAACACCAAAACCGTCGACGTGCTGGCCGGCGGCGCGGACCACGCCCTGCTCGACATGACGCTGGCTCTGCCGCTCGGCAAGACCAAGAAATACCGGCTGCGCCTGGACGCGCAAAGCGAGGCGCAGCGCTGCCACGTGGCCTGGCAACTGGTGCCGCGCGCCGACCTGGCGGCCGACGACACCATCGCCGACACCAGCGGCTACTGGTGCCTGAGCGCGCTGCCGGCGAACAAAAACAAATCGCTGGTCGAATACCACGTCTACGCCGATCCGGGGCCGATCCCGTACGGCCTCGGCTGGATCGTCGACATCCTCAGCAAGCAAAGCCTGCCGAAGACGCTGGAGGCGCTGCGCGCCCAGGCGCGCAAGCCGCTGCGCTAAACAGCGCCGGCGCCTACTTCGCGCGCACCTTGCCGAAGGCGTCGCCGGCTTTCCAGGCCGGCATCTTCGCCCCGTTCGCCACGGCCTGGCCCAGGTTCAGCGTGAACTGCGCCTGCTGCGTCATGCCCGACAAATCCCAACCCGCGTCGTACTCGTCGCTGACCTGGTGGTAGCGCTCCTCATACGCCGCCACCTTGGCGCGCGAGGCCGCCGCGTCCTTCAGGAAGTCGCGCCCCGCCTCGATCGAAAAGGCCGGCACGCCGGCTTTCGCGAAGCTGAAATGGTCGCTGCGGAAGTAGCCGCCGGCCAGGTCCGGCTCGGCCTTGGCCAGGCGCATGCCCATGCCCTTGGCGACGCGCCGCGCCAGTTCGCCCAGTTCGCTGCGCTCGCTGCCCTCGACGCCGATATCGCGCGTCGCGCCGACGAAGTTCAGGCTGTCCAAGTTCAGGTTGGCCGCCGTCTTGTCGAGCGCCCACAGGGGAGCGCCGGCGTAGGCGGCGCTCCCCAGCAGGCCCTGCTCCTCGGCCGCCACCCACAGGAACATCTGACTGCGCCGGGCCGGCTTCAGGGCCGCCTGCTGGGCCATCGCCAGCAGCGCCGCCGAGCCGGAGGCGTTGTCGACGGCGCCGTTGTAGATGGTGTCGCCGCTGCCGGCCTGCTTGCCCAGATGGTCCCAGTGCGCGCTGTAGATCACCACTTCGGCCTTCAGCCTCGGATCGGTGCCGGGCACGATGCCGGCGACGTTGAACTGCTCGACGGCGCGCACCGCCGACTTGATTTCGCCGCTGACCTTGGCGTCCAGCGCGACGGGCCGGAAATCCTTGCGCTCGGCGGCGGCGCGCAGCGCGTCCAGGTCCCGGCCGGCGGCGCCGAACAGCGCGCGCGCGGCGCCGTCCGTGATCCAGCCCTGCATGCCGTTGCCGGCCTCGCCCCCGGCCAGCTGGAAGCGCTCGTTGGCGCCCCAGCTGCTTTGCACCACGCTCCAGCCGTAGGAGGCCGAGGCGTCGGTGTGGATCAGCAGCACGCCGGCCGCGCCGCGCCGCCTGGCCTCCTCGAATTTATATGTCCAGCGGCCGTAGTAGGTGAGCGCCTTGCCGCCGAAGCGGGCCGGCTCGGCGGCCGTCGGCTGCGGGTCGTTGACCATCATGAGCAGCATCTTGCCGCGGCAATCGACGCCCTTGAAATCGTCCCAGCCCTCTTCCGGCGCGCTGATGCCGTAGCCGACGAAGAGCAGGCCGGCGTCCAGCGTGCGCGCGGCGCGGCCGTCGCCGGCGCCCCACACCCAGTCCTGGCCGAAGCGCATCGGCAGGCTGCGCGCGCCGGCCTGCAGCCGCACGCTGCTCTCTTCGGGCAGGGCCTGGACGCCGGCGATCCGCACCGACTGGCGGTAGCCGCCGCCCGGTAGCGGCTTCAGGCCGGCGACGATGGCCTGGCTTTCCAGATAGGCGACGGTCAGGTCGCCGCCGCGCTGGCCGGTGCCGCGCCCTTCCAGCGCGTCGCTCGACAGCAGCGCCAGATGGGCGCGCAGCGGCGCCTCCAGCACTTGCGGGGCGCGGCCCTTGTCGGCGTGCGCGGGGAACGCCAGGGCCAGGCTTGTGGCCAGGGCGCCGGCGGCGAAAGAGGAAAACATCTTGTACATGGGATCCTGAGGTGGTGGCGATGGGATGCGCATTGTAAGACAGGCGCGCCGTCCACTCAAAAAAAACGCGGGCGCCAGCGCGTCCGCGTTTTTCAGGAATTCACCCCGTTCAGACCAGCAGCGCCGCCGCCAGCGATTCGATTTCCTCGGCCGAATCGTCGAGCACGGCGTGCAGGGTCGTGCCGTCGGTGGCGAAGTCGATCATCGCCGCCACCTGGCGCGCGTTGGCGCTGTCCGGCGGATGCAGCGGCGAGATCACCGGCGCCAGGTCGTTGGCCAGCAGCAGCGTCTCGCCCAAGGTGCGCGGCGGCGTGCCGCCGCTGCCGTGCCACATGCCTTCGACGGCCTGCAGCACCTGGTCCGGCACGCCAAGCTGGCGCAGCACGCCGCGGCCGATGAGTTTTTCGCCGTATTCGATCCAGTCCTCGGTGTTGTCGTCGAGCAGGCCGGGATAGTCCTCGGCGCGCGACAGCAGGTAGAAGCCGCCCACCTCGTGGACGATGGCGGCGAACATCGCCGTCTCCGGATCGATGTGGCTGATTTTCCTGGCGATCACCTGGGCCAGCGCGGCGACGTGGGCCGTGTGCTCCCACAGCCGGGCCGACTTGGCGCGCAGCAGCGGGTCGCTGATGGTGCTGCCCAACTGGCGCACGATGACCGAGGCGACCATCGATTTCAGGGTGCGGAAGCCGAGCCGGGAAACGGCCACGCGCACGCTGGTGATTTCATCGCCGCTGCGGTTGTAGGCGGCCGAATTGGCGATCGCCACGGTGCGCGCCGAAAGCAGCGGTTCGGCCATCACCATCTTGGCGGCGGCGTCGATGTGGCAATCGGGGTCGTCCAGCGCCTGTTGCAGCTTCAGCGTGGCGTTGACGTTGGCCGGAAAGGTCAGTTCGCCCTTGCCGGCCTGCGTCGCGATGCTCTTGAAGATTTCCAGTCTTTCCATGTCTGCGCTCTCCTCCCATGCCGGGCCGCGCGGGCCGGCTTGACCCGCCAGGCGATCCGGGCCATCGATCGATGCCGGCGGCGCCGCCGCAAGGGCGTCTCCGCCGCGCCGCCGCACCACCCTACTTGTTCGCCACCTTGCCGGCGACGCCCTCGACGAAATAATCCATCTTGTTCAGGGCTTCGTCGCTGATGTTACCCTTTTCCAGGCGCACTTTGCCTTCGTTGTCCTTCATCGGTCCGGCGAAGGGCGTCAGCTTGCCGCTGACGATGTCCTGCTCGCGCGCGGCGACGTACTTGCGCACGTCCGCCGGCACCGCCGCGTTGATGTCCTCCAGCTTGACCATGCCCTCCTTGATGCCGCCCCAGACGCTGGTCGGCTTCCAGCTGCCGTCGATGACCGCCTGCGCCTGTTTCGTATAGTATGCACCCCAATGATGCGTTACGGCAGCCAGTTGCGCCTTCGGACCGTATTTTTTCATGTCCGAATGGTAGGCGATGGCGTACTTGCCTTTTTCCTCGGCGGCCTGCACCACGGCGGTCGAATCGGTGTGGTGGGTGACGACGTCGGCGCCCTGCCCCAGCAGCGTCATGGCGGCGTCGCGCTCCTTGCCCGGGTCGAACCAGCTGTTCACCCAGATCACCTTCACCTCGGCCTTGGGATCGACGCTGCGCATGCCGCGCGCGAAGGCGTTAACTCCCTGCAACACTTCCGGGATCGGGAAGGCCGCCACATAGCCGGCCACGTGGGTCTTGCTCATCTTGCCGGCCAACACGCCGGCCAGGTAGCGGCCCTCGTAGAAGCGGGCGTTGGTGTTGGCCACGTTGGCGGCCGTCTTGTAGCCGGTCAGGTGGATGAACTTCACGTCGGGGAATTGCTTGGCCACCTTCAGGGTCGGGTTCATATAGCCGAAGGAGGTGGTGATCACCAGCTTGCTGCCCTGCTGCGCCAGGTCGCGGATGACGCGCTCGGCGTCGGCCCCTTCCGGCACGTTCTCGACATACTTGGTGGTGACTTTCGCGCCCAGCGCCTTTTCCATTTCCTTGCGGGCGATGTCGTGCTGGGTGGTCCAGCCGGCGTCGCCGATCGGGCTGATGTAGACGAAGCCGACGTTGAGCGGCGCCGCGGCGGCGCTCAGGGCCATGATGGGCGACAGGACGGCCGTGCACAGCGCCGCGCGCAAGATTTTTTTGGACATGATTTTCCTCGTGATGATTCCCGCCCGATACTACAAGCCGCGCCGCGGGGGAGAAAACGGCACGGCCCTCCAATCTACAACACCCCGCAAACCGGGGACAGACCACGATTTCCGGGAAATATTTC
>JANXSQ010000137.1 GCA_025356595.1 Janthinobacterium sp.
AGCTCGGCCGCCGCGCGCGGCATGCCGTAGACGGCGCTGCTGGCCTGGTCCTGCGCGATGGTGGCGTGGCCGGCGCGGCGCATCGCCAGCAGGCCGTCGGCGCCGTCGCGGCCCATGCCGGTGAGCAGCACGCCGAGCGCCTCGCCGCGCCAGTGCTGCGCCACGCAGTGGAAAAACACGTCCACCGAGGGCCGGTAGGCGTAGTCGCGCGGTGCTGCATCGTAACTCAAACGATAGCGTTGATCCAGCACCAGGTGCTCATTCGTCATGGCGATGTGCACACTGCCGCCGCTCAATTCGTCGCCGTCCTCGACCGCCCTGACCGGCATCGGCAACTGCTCGCCCAGCCAGCCGGCGAAGACGGCGGCGAAGCTGGCGTCGATGTGCTGGACGACGACGACGGCGCAGTGCGGCGGCGCCTGCCAGCCCGACAGCACCCTGGCCAGCGCCGCCGGGCCGCCGGTCGAGGCGCCCAGCGCCACCAGGGTCGAGATCGGGCTGTCGCGCCGCTCGGCCGCGCGGGCGCGCGCCAGCTCCGGCGCGGCGGCGCCGCTGTGGCGTATCAGCTTGCCGATGGTCTTGATCTTCGCCAGCAGCTCGGCGTCGCCGCCCAGCGCGCCGTGCAGCACCGGCGTCGCCGTGACGTCGAGCGCGCCGGCGCCCAGCGCGCGGAAGACCTGGTTGACATTGTCCTGCGGCCGGCCGGTGACGATCAGGATCGCGCACGGGCACTGCTGCATGATCTGCCGCGTCGCCTCGACGCCGTCCAGCTGCGGCATGCTCAAGTCCATCAGGATCAGGTCGGGGCGTTGTTCCAGGCACAGTCGCAGCGCCTCCAGGCCGCTGCGCGCGATCCACAGCACCTGGTGCTCGGCGGTGCTGGCGACGACGCGGCGCAGCGCCTCGGCGGCCATGGCGACGTCGTTGGCGATGGCGATCTTCACGGCAGCGCCTCGCCGATCAGGTCGGCCACGGCGTCGAGCAGGGTGGCGTCGTGGAAGCTGCCCTTGGTCAGGTAGTAGTCGGCCCCGGCGGCCAGGCCGCGGGCGCGGTCCTCCGGGCGGTCCTTGTAGGAGACGATCATCACCGGCACGCCGTGCAACTGCATGTCGCGCTTCATCAGGCCCACCAGTTCGATGCCGTCCATGCGCGGCATGTCGACGTCGGTGATGACCAGGTCGTAGTCGCCGCTGCGCACGGCGTTCCAGCCGTCGATGCCGTCGATGGCGATGTCGACGGCGAAGCCGCGCGCCTGCAGCAGCTTGCGCTCCATCTCGCGCACCGTCAGCGAATCGTCGACGACGAGGATGCGCTTGGCCTTGCGGCGCTCGCGCTGCTCGGGGCGCGCCAGGGACTGCAGGCCGCCCTCGTGCAGCAGCTTGTCGATCGACAGCAGCAGGTCGGGCACGTCGAGGATCAGCACCGGGGCGCCGTCGTCGAGCAGGGCGGCGGCGGCGATGTCGCGCATCTTGCCGAAGATCGGCTCGAGCGCCTGCACGGCCAGGCTTTGCTCGCCGAGGATGGCGTCGACCACCAGCGCGTAGCGGCGCGCGCCTGTGCCGATCACCACCACCGCCAGTTCGCCGGCGGCGGCGCGCAGCGCGCCCAGTTCCAGCACCTGGGCCGCCGAGACCAGCCCCAGATGCTCGCCGCCGAGGGTGAAGAACTGCTTGTTTTCCAGGGTGTGGATGGCCGACTGCGCCAGGCGCAGCACTTTTTCGACCTTGACGATGGGGATCGCGTAGGCTTCGCCCTGCACCTCGAGCACCAGCGCGCGCACGATCGATTGCGTCAGGGGCAGCGTCAGGCAGGCGCGGAAACCGCGTCCCAGCTCCGACTCCAGGCGCACCGTGCCGTTCTGCTGGCGGATGGTTTCGTGGACGATGTCGAGGCCGACGCCGCGCCCGGACAACTGGTCGGCGGCCGCCTTCAGGCTGAAGGCGGGCAGGAAGAGGAACTCCAGCAGCTCGGCCGGCGCCAGCGCCGCCGCCATGGCCGCGCTGGCCATATTGCGCTCGACCACGCTGCGGCGGATTTTCTCCAGGTCGACGCCGCGGCCGTCGTCGCTGATCTCGACGCTGAGCATGCCGGCGCGGTGCCTGGCCTCCAGGCGCAGCGTGCCGAGCGCCGGCTTGCCGGCGGCCAGGCGCTCGGCCGGCGTTTCCATGCCGTGGTCGAGGGCGTTGCGCAGCATGTGGTTGAGCGGGCTCTCGATGCGCGCCAGGATGTCGCGGTCGACCAGGGTGTCCTCGCCGGCGATGGTCAGCAGCACCTCCTTGCCCAAGCCGCGCGCCAGGTCGCGCACCATGCGCGGAAAGGCCTGCACGCCATCGCGGAAGGGCCGCATGCGCAGCGCCAGCACTTCGTCGACCATGTCCTGCGAGACGCCCAGCAGGCGCCGCTCGTAGCCCTCCACGTCGGCGATGTGCTCGACCATGAACTGCTTCAGCGGCGCGGCCTTGTGCAGCGCCAGCAGGGATTTCTCCTGCAGCGCGGCGTCGCCGCCGCGCACGATGGCTTCGTGGAGTTGCTCGAGGGCCGAGAACAGGCCGCTCTGGTTGCGCTTGAAGCGCTGCAGGGCCTGGATGAAGGGATGCATCTGGTGGGCGTTGATGCGCGCTTCGCTGGCCAGCGACAGCAGGCGGTCGTAATTTTGCGCCTGCGCCTTGGACGCCGCGCGCGCGCCCGGCGCCGTCTCACCGGCGGCGGGCGGCGGCGCTTGCGGCGGCGCGGCGCCGGCGCCGGCCGGCGCCACGTTCAGCAGCGGCGCGGCTTTCGGCAGCGGCGGCAGGGGCGGCAATTCGGGCAGCGCGGCGATGCCGGCGATGGCGCTCAGCGTGCCCTCGATCTGCGCCGCGTTGGCGCCCAGCCAGGCGTCGGCGCCGTCGTCGTCGAGGCGCGCCAGTTGCACGATCAGGTCGACGCCGCCCAGCAGCACGTCGACGCGCTCCGGCGTCAGCTTCAGCGCGCCGCGCTGGGCGGCGATGAAGCCGTCCTCCATGCCGTGCGCCAGTTGCACCACGACGTCCAGGCCGACGATGGCGGCGGCGCCCTTGATCGAATGGGCCGCGCGCATCATCGCCTCGACCGCGCCGGCGTCGCCGGCCCGGCGCTCCAGCGCCAGCAGGCCGTCGGTGAGGATTTGCGTCTGGCCCTCGGCCTCCATGCGGAACAGGTCGCGCATGGAGAACTGGCTCAGGTCGTCCGCGTCCGGGTGGCTCATCGCAGGGCCCGGGTCAGTTGGTAGCCGAGCAGGGCGGCGTCCAGGCAGCCGATCTGCAGCGTCTCGTGTTCCAGCACGCCGGAGAGAAAGCGCGCCAGTCCCTTGTTGATGGTGGCGGCCGGCGCCCGCGTGGCCGCCGCCGCGTAGCGCACGATGCCGTGCAGCTCGGCCACCGGCAGGGCGAAGCGCTGCGCCTCCCACTCCAGCAGCAGCAGGCGGGCGAAGGTGTGGCGGCGCGCCTCGGCCGGCTGGACGCCGTCGTCGATGCCGAGCAGGGCGGCCAGCGCCATGCAGGGATAGAGCTGGCCGCCGACGTTGACGACGCCGCTCAGCGCGCCGCCGCCGCGGTGCGGCAGCGCGTGCGGCTTGGCCAGCGGCGCCACCGAGGCGAACAGGCGCGTCGGCAGCGCCAGCCATTCGCGTCCGACGCGGAACACCAGCGCCGAGCTGTCGCTGCTGTCGGCGGCGCGCGCGGCGGCGCGGAAATGGCTGGCCCAGGCGCGCTGGTAGTCGGCGTCGACGGGGCGCTGCAGATTGCGCCGGGCGGCGTCGGCGTAGACCTCGCAATTGCGGCAGTGGACGTGTTCGGGCAGTTTCGGGCAGCTCTGGTCGCCGATCACGCCGATGCGCTTCCAGCAGTCGTCGATGGCGGGGGAGCTCGTCATGCGGGCCTCGCGGTGGTCTGGCGGCGCAGGAAGACGCGCGCGGCGCGGGCTTGCAGGGCGGCGGCGGCGGCGCCGTCGCCCTGTTCTCCGGCCAGCAGCGCCAGGTGGCACAGGGCCTCGTAATGGTCGGGCTGGAGATAGATGCAGCGGCGCCAGCAGTCCTCGGCCAGCGCCGCCTTGCCGGCCCGCTCGTGCAGCATGCCGAGGATGAAATAGGCGCCGGCGGCGTCCGGCTGCTCGGCCAGGTGGGCGTGGCACTTCGCGCCGGCCAGCTGGAACTGGCCCAGGTCGGCCAGGCGGCGCGCCTGCTCGAGCAAGGACGCGCTCTCGGCGGCCGGC
>JANXSQ010000200.1 GCA_025356595.1 Janthinobacterium sp.
GGTCTTGCATGTCACCATTCCGGCCAGAATGGTGACATGCAAGACCTGACCCCGATCTTTTAGTTAGGCGGACGCTGGCGCGTCTTTGTACATGCCGGCGATTTGAAGCCGTAGTACCGGATGAAGGCATAGAAGTCGGCCGACAGGAAGAAGGAAGTTGCCAGCCGATCTGATCCACCAGGAAGCCCTGCGCGAATGGCACCAGGACAAACAGATCGGGGTCAGGTCTTGCACGTCATCATTCCGACCAGAATGGTGACACGCAAGACCTGACCCCGATCTTTTAGTTACGATCTTTTAGTTAGGCGGACGCTGGGGCGTCTTTGTACATGCCGGCGAATTTGAGGCCATAGTAGAGGATGAAGGTGTAGCAGGCGGCCGGTACGAAGAAGGATTGTTGCAGGCCGATCTGGTCCGCCAGGAAGCCTTGCGCGAACGGCACCAGGGCGCCGCCGACGATGGCCATGCACAGGATGCCCGAACCCTGGCCCGTGGCGGCGCCCAGTTTGTTCAGGGCCATGCTGAAGATGGTCGGGAACATGATCGAGTTGAACAGGCCGACGGCGATCAGCGACCACATCGCCATTTGCCCTTGCGAGTAGATCGCCGAGAAGATCAGCGCGATCACGCAGGCGGCGTTGACGGCCAGTGTCTTGCCCGGGCTGACGTAGCGCATCACGGCGAAGCCGATGAAGCGGCCCAGCATCGCGCCGCCCCAGTAGAAGCTGACGAAGTGGGCGGCGTCGGCGGCGCTCAGGCCGGCGACCTTGCTTTCGCCGAGGAAGTTGATCAGGAAGCTGCCGATGCTGACTTCGCCACCGACGTAGAGGAAGATGGCGACGGCGCCCAGCACCAGGTGGCGCTGCGACCAGATCGAGATTTTCTTGTCGCCCTGCGCGCCCGCTGCGGCGTCATCGGCGTGGGCGATTTTCGGCAGCTTGGCCAGCGCGAACAGCAGGGCCAGGCCGGCCAGCGCGGCGGCCAGCGCCAGGTACGGGCCCTGCACCGCCGCCGCCTCCTTGGCGCGGTAGGCGAGTTGCCCGGCCGCCGGCAGGAGGTCGAACTCGGCCGCCGTCAGCACGCCGGCCGAGAGGATCAGGATGCCGCCCAGCGTGGGCGCGACCGTCGTGCCCAGCGAGTTGAACGCTTGCGTCAGGGTCAGGCGGCTCGAGGCCGTCTTCGGATCGCCCAGTTCGGTGACGTAGGGATTGGCCGCCACCTGCAGGATGGTGATGCCCGAGGCGAGCACGAAGAAGGCCAGCAGGAACAGGGAGTAGCCGCCGCTCGAGGCCGGATAGAACAGGGCGCAACCGGCCGCCGCGATCAGCAGTCCGGCGACGACGCCGTTTTGATAGCCGATCTTCTTGATCAGCATGCCGGCCGGCATCGAGACGACGAAGTAGGCGCCGAAGAAGCAGAACTGCACCAGCATCGCCTGCACGTAGCTGAGGGTGTAGATCGATTTCAGATGCGGAATCAAGACGTCGTTCAAGGAGGTCAGCAAGCCCCACATGAAAAACAGGATCGTCACGATGATGAGCGGCATCGTGTTGTTTTGCGTGCCGGACTGCGCCCTCGGGCGGGCAGTTGCCTGCGATACGTGTTCCATACAATTTCTCCGTGTGTGATTCTGAAAATGGCGCCGCGCCGCGCTCAATGTGCCGTTTTTCCATCGCCCAGGCGCGCCGATTCCGGCCGCCGGCAATAAAAATTGGATCGATGTGGATGCAAAAATTGCCGGCGCCGGCGTCCGCGCGGGCGATGTTAGCGCTACCTCGCGAGCGTGCCGGCATTATGCCCGAAACGGCGCGCGCGCGCCTCTTTTGGATGCGTCCGCCACCGGCCCAGCCTGCGCCGCAGGCCGCCTCGCGCGGAAAAGGCGGTCGCGAATAGCAGAAATACGATTTGGAAATACCAGCGCCGCCGCGGGCGGGCCGGGACGCGCCGAACGGCGTCCCGGCGGCGCAAGTTATACGAATTTCATATGAAATACATTCGAAATTGAAAGTATACTTATAACGTGGAATGCGGGATACTGGCATTGCGTTACAGCAACACCAGATGTGTGACGCGCCTTTTCACTTAGGAGAACGCCATGTCCACCACCACCATCACCTTCATCAACACCCCAGTCTTCTCGCCAGCATCGAGCGCCTTCGTCGCCGACGCCGTCAGCACCGTGCGCGCCGCCCTGAGCCGTGTCCGCACCTTCCTGACGCAAAGCGCCGAACACCGCGAACGTGCTTACGAAGAAGCCTATCTGTGCGAATCCGTCGACCGCTACGACCTGGAATTCCGCATGCGTGAACTGGCCCGCGCCAATCCGCAACCGTACTGGATGACCGGCCTGGGCCGTTGATTCAAGGCTACAGCGGTTTGCGATACACGACGAAGCCGGAGCGCTCCGCCACCGCGTCGTAGAGTCGCATCGCAGTCGCATTGCTTTCCTGCGTATGCCAGTAAACCCGCGCGGCGCCCGCCTCCCTTGCGCGCGCATACACGGCCTCGATCAAGGCCTTGCCCACGCCCTTGCCGCGGGCTGATTCCAGCGTGAACAGATCCTGCATATAGCAGGTCGGCCCCAGCATGATGGTGTTGCGGTGGAAGATCATGTGCGCCAGTCCCAGCAATGCGCCGCCGCTTTCCGCGACCAGCGCGTGCACCGGTTCATCGGCGTCGAAAAAACGCGACCACGTCAACTTGCTGATCTCGGCGGGCAGCGCCGTCGCGCCGGCGCGACCGTAGAAGGCGTTGTAGCCGTCCCACAGCGCGCACCAGGCCGGCCAGTCGGATTCCCGCACGGCGCGGATGTTGATCGCTTCGATGATGACTACTCCTCAGGATAGGTTGAATGGCGCCACGGCGCGGGCGATGGCGTCGTCGAGGCGGTCATTGCCCCAGAACATTTCACCGTGCACGAAGAAAGTCGGCGCGCCGAAGATGCCGAGCGCCTTCGCCCGCTCGCCGCGCTCGCGCAAGCGGACTTTGTTCGCCTCGCTCCGCGCGGCCGCGATGATGGCCGCCGCGTCCAGGCCCATCTCGTCCAGCACGGCGGCCACGCTGGCCTCGGCGTGGATGTCCTGATCCGCGGCGAAATTGCGCGACATCACGCGCCGGCAAAATTCGCCCATCCACGGCTGCTCCTCGCCCAGCAGCGCCACGCGCACCGGCAGCAGGGAATGGCGGGGAAATTCCGTCGGACGCCGCCACGGCAAGGCATATTTCTCGCACTGCCGCTCCATGTCGCGCCACATATAGTCGCCCTTGGCCTTGTGCAGCACGAAGGGCGAAGTCTCCCAGCCGAGCGCCTTGAAAACCGGCCCCAGCAAGAACGGCCGCCAGACGATACGCAGGCCCGCGCGGCGCAGCAAGTCCTCGATGCGCATCACGCTCAGATAACTGTAGTTGCTGCCGAAGTCGAACCAGCATTCCAGTTCGACGTCTTGCTTGGTGTCCATGAACGGCGCCGCCCATTTAGTGAAGGAATTGACAATATACCTCAATCCACGGCCGTTCCGTACTCGATGCCAAAAGGCGGCGCCGTAGACCACGACGTCGACAGCGCCGCCGAAGTGCTATGCTCGTCGCTCCCCGACCACACTCAAGCCGATGAACATACTCGCCCTCTCCGGCAGCCTGCGGGCCGCCTCGCTGAACACGGCGCTGTTGCGCGCCCTCGCCCGCATCGCCCCGCCCGGCGTCGAAGTGCATTTGTACGATGGACTGGGCGCGCTGCCCCTGTTCAATCCCGACGACGAGGCCGGCGATCCGGCCCCGGTGGCGGCGCTGCGGCGCGCCATTCTGGCGGCGGACGCCCTCGTCATCGCCAGCCCGGAATACGCCCACGGCGTCAGCGGCGTGATGAAGAACGCGCTCGACTGGATGGTCAGCAGCGAAGCCTTCATCGACCTGCCGCTGGCCTTGTTCAACGCCTCGCCGCGCGCCAGCATCGCCCAGGCGGCGCTGCGCGAAACGCTGCTGACGATGTCGGTGCGCCTGGTCGACGGGGCCTGCATCACCCTGCCCCTGATCGGCTCCGGCCTGGACGTGGACGGCATCGCGGCGCAGCCGCAGATGCGCGCCGCGCTGCTGGCCGCCCTCGGCCACCTGCAAGCCGCGGTGCAAACCGCGCCGGCGCAGTAAGCCCGGCCCCGACCCGCCGCATCCGGATCGGGAATGGCGGTTTTCAGTGCGGGATCATGCCGGTGAAGACATACGCCTGCAACATCGTGATGACGCCGATGACGAGGGCGAACAGCAGGCTGTGCTTGAGCGTGAAGCGGAACAGGTCGGACTCCTTCCCGACCAGGCCGGTGGCGGCGCAGGCCACCGCGATCGATTGCGGCGAGATCATCTTGCCGGTCACGCCGCCGGTGGTGTTGGCCGCCACCAGCAGGGTGTCGGAGACGCCGATCTGGTGCGCCGTGGTGCTTTGCAGGGAG
>JANXSQ010000271.1 GCA_025356595.1 Janthinobacterium sp.
CAGGCCAGCGCTTTGCTTTCGGCTTCCTCCAGATTCGCAGTCGCCCGCGACACCCTTGCCGTGCAGCTAACTCTTCCCCTTGTCGGGCGAGTAGAGGACTTTCACCTCCAAGTAAGTGCGCCCTGCCGGGCGCACGAAAAAACGGCGGCGCATCCATCCGGATCGCCGCCGTTCCCGCATTCCACTGTGAAAAACGCCTACTCGGCGTCGGGCTGGCGCGCCGGATGGGCGGCGCCGAAGGCCGGATGGGCGGCGCAGCGCGCGTGGATGCGCGCCACCGTCGGATAGGCCGCCAGGTCGACCTCGAAACGCTCGGCGTTGAAGGCCTGCGGCTCCAGGCAGCAGTCGGCCAGCGACGGCGTGTCGCCGTGGCAGAATTCACCCGTGCGCTCATCTCCCGCCAGCAAGGCCTCCAGCGTGCCCAGGCCTTCGCGCAACCAGTGCCGATACCATTCGATCTTCACCTCCTCCGACACGCCCAGCTCGTGCTTCAGGTATTTCAGCACGCGCAGATTGGTCAGCGGATGGGTGTCGGCGGCCACCGTCAGGGCCAGCGCCCGCACGCGCGCCCGTCCCAGCGCGTCGGCCGGCATCAGCGGCGCGCCGGGATGCGCCTCGTCGAGGTATTCGATGATCGCCAGCGACTGCGTCAGCGTCACGCCGTCCAGCGCCAGCGCGGGAATCAGCGCGCCCGGATTGACGCTGCGGTAGTCGGCGCGCAAATGCTCGCCGCCGTCGCGCAGCAGATGCACCGGCACCGCCTCATAGGGCAGGCCCTTCAGGTTCAGCGCGATGCGCACGCGGTAGGCGGCCGAGCTGCGGAAGTAGGTATAGAGCTTCATGTCAGCGCCGGCCCGGGTAGGTGGCGACGCTCTGCTCGATGGCGCCGAAGATGCTGGCGCCGTGCGCGTCCAGCATTTCGATGCGCACGCTGTCGCCGAACTTCAGGAAGCCGGTCTTGGGCGCGCCGGCCTCGATGGTTTCGTACATGCGCACCTCGGCCAGGCAGCAGTAGCCGACCCCGCCGTTTTCAATGCTCGAACCGTGCAGATTGCCCTGCTTGTTCGACACGGTGCCCGAGCCGATGATGCTGCCGGCCGCCAGCTCGCGCGTCTTGGCGGCGTGCGCCACCAGTTGGGCGAAGTCGAAGGTCATGTCCTCGCCGGCGTTCGGCTTGCCGAAGGGGCGGCCGTTCAGCGCCACCAGCAGCGGCAGGTGCAGCTTGTTGCCGGCCCAGTGCGCGCCCAGCTCGTCCGGCGTGACGGCCACCGGCGAGAAGGCGCTGGCCGCCTTCGACTGGAAGAAGCCGAAGCCCTTCAGCAGCTCGCCCGGGATCAGATTGCGCAGCGAAACGTCGTTGACCAGCAACACCAGGCGGATCGCCTTGGCCGCCTCGGCCGGGCTGGCGCCCATCGCCACGTCGGCGGTGATGACGGCCACTTCCGCCTCCAGGTCGATGCCCCACTCTTCCGACTGGGCGTAGATCGGGTCGCGCGGGCCGACGAAACTGTCCGAGCCGCCCTGGTACATCAGCGGGTCGGTGTAGAAGGAGGCCGGCACTTCGGCGTTGCGCGCCTTGCGCACCAGCTCGACGTGGTTGATGTAGGCCGAACCGTCGGCCCACTGGTAGGCGCGCGGCAAGGGCGAATGGCACAGGCGCTCGTCGAAGGGCTGCGGCTGCGGCGCGCTGCCGGCGTTGAGGGCCGCGTAGAGCGACTCCAGCTTGGGCGCCAGCGCGTCCCAATCGTCCAGCGCCGCCTGCAGGGTGGCGGCGATGGCCGCCGCGCTATGGCATTGCGTCAAATCGCGGCTGACCACGACCAGGGAGCCGTCGCGGCCGGCGTTCTTCAATGTTGCCAGTTTCATCGTGATCCTCTTATTCTGCGGTGGGGGCGTGCATCCAGGCGGCGTGCTTCGGCGCCCGGCGGGTTTGCGACCATTCTTCCAGCATTTCCCATTTCACGCTGTCGAGCTTTTGTTTCATCTCCGGCGTGCTGGTGTCGGCCGCCAGTTCCAGGCGGTGGCCGTTCGGGTCGAAGAAATAGATCGACGGGAAGATCGCGTGGTTGACGGGGCCGAGCACCTCGACGCCGCCGGCCACCAGGCGTTCCTTAGCGGCCAGCAATTCCTCCATGCTGCCCACTTCCAGCGCCAGATGCTGGACCCAGGCCGGGGTGTTGCGGTCGCGGTCCATCGGCGGCTGCGTCGGCAACTCGAAGAAGGCCAGCACGTTGCCGTGGCCGGCGTCGAGGAAGACATGCATGTACGGGTCCGGCGCCTTGGTCGACGGCACCAGGTCTTCGGCGATGGCCAGCACGAAATCCATGTTCAAGTGCTTGCCGTACCACTCGACGGTCTGCTTGGCGTCGATGCAGCGGTACGCGACGTGGTGAATTTGCTTGATTTTCATCCCAGTGTCTCCGGTGATTGTTTCCGATGTGGGGCCGCCACAGGCATTTTCACTATTAGAGTCGAGTTCCAGCTATCATACAAACAATATTTTTCCACTGATATATCGGATTAGCTAATGAGTCCCAGCCTGCGCCAGATGCGCGCCTTCGTCGCCCTCGCCAAGACCGGCAGCTTCACGCTGGCCGCCGAATACCTGCACGTGACCCAGTCGGCCCTGAGCGGCTTGATCAAGGAACTGGAACTGGTGCTCGGCGTGCGCGTGGTCGAGCGCAGCACGCGCAAGACACAGTTGTCCGAAATCGGCCGCGAACTGTATCCCCTGTTCGACAAGATGATCCAGGACCTGGACGGCGCGATGCTCGACATCGCCAACCGCAAGGCCCTGAAAACCGGCATGGTGCGCATCGCCGCGCCGCAGATGATGTCCTGCACCCTGCTGCCCGAGGTGATCGCCGCCTACCGCCAGGCGCACCCCGAGGTGCAGGTGCGCCTGGTCGATTGCCCGGTCGAGCACGTATCCGGGCGCGTCTTCAGCGGCGAAGTCGACTTCGGCATCGGCCCGGAACGCGATCCGACCCCGGAAATCGCCGCCCGAGTGCTGTTCGAAATGCCCTTCGTGCTGGTGTTCCCGGAGGGCCACGCGCTGGCCGCCAAGGAGCGCCTGAGCTGGGCCGACGTCAACGACTATCCCTTCATCGCGCTGCAGGGCCAGTTTACCGAAAGACTGCTGCGCGACATGCACGTCTCCTTCCGCGACCTGTCCCTGAAACCCTACAACGAAGTGACCTTCATGACGACCGCGCTGGCGATGGTCAGCGCCAAGCTCGGCGTCACCGTCTGCCTGCCCTACGCCGAGCCCATGGTCAAGCTGTACGGCTTGCAGATGGGTCAGCTGCACGAGCCGCAACTGACGCGCCGCTTCTTCGTCTACACCAAGACGGCCCGCTCGCCATCGCCGGCGGCCGAAAGCTTCATCGCCTTCCTCGTCAAATTCGTCGAAACCCATGAATGGAACGTCACGCTGCCGCTTGCCCTGCCTCCTGGCACGGAGTAAGGCGGCACTTTATAATGGAACCCAGCAGCCCGCCTGCGGCAGATGCCTCTCCCCTTATGCGCATACAAGGCCAGTCCACATGTCTTTGAACACCATCGCCGCCAACCAGATCGCGGATCAATTCCAGGGCTGCCACAGCGTATGGCTGTTCGGCTATGGCTCGCTGATCTACAAGGCCGATTTCCCCTTCATCGAACGGCGTCCCGCCAGCATAGACAACTGGACGCGGCGTTTCTGGCAAGGCTCGCACGACCACCGCGGCACCGAGGCGGCGCCGGGACGGGTCGCCACCATCGTCGCGCAGGCGGGCGCCGTGTGCGACGGCATGGCCTACCTGGTCACGCCGGAAGTGTTCGCGCACCTCGACCACCGCGAAAAAAACGGCTACCTGCGCCTGACGACGGCCATGACCTTCGAGGACGGCGCCACGGTCGACGGCCTGGTCTACATCGCCACCGAAGACAACGCCGCCTTTCTTGGCGCCGCGTCCGAACTGGAGATCGCGCGCCACATCGCCCGTTCGGCCGGCCCCAGCGGCCCCAACAGCGAGTACCTGATCCATCTGGCCGTCGCGCTGCGCGAAATGGGCAAGACCGATCCGCACGTGTTCACCATTGAGGCGCATCTGGCGCAACTGGCGCAACCGGCCGCCGCGGGCGCGGCCGACATCGAAGGCGCGTAAGCCCACGCGGCGGCCTCGCCTGGCCGCCAGGCGAGCGCGCCATTCCCGAGGTCGGAGGGACATGGCGCGCCGGCTCCGCCGCCCTCTTGAATTCGGCCGCCGTGGCGTCTCAAGCACCGCGCCGAAACACTTCAGAACAAATCGAGCTGCCCCTCCGTGCCCGACTTCGCCCGTGCGCCGAGCGGCGGGATGACCAGCGGGCGCTTGAATTGCGAGCCGTCGAGTTGCCGGAAGCGGCTGCCGCGCGCGGCGTTCAGGCCGAGCCGCGCGGCGGCCTTCTCGAAGCGCTGGCGTATCAAGTCCGCCCACACGCCTTCGCCGTGCATGCGCGAGGCGAAGCTGCTGTCGTAGTCCTTGCCGCCGCGCATCTCGCGCACACGGTTCATCACGCGTTGGGCACGCTCCGGAAAGTGCGCCTGCAGCCATTGCTGGAACAGCGGATTGACTTCCCAAGGCAGGCGCAACACCACGTAGTGGGCGTTGATGGCGCCGGCCTCGCAGACGGCTTCGAGCAGGCGCTCGATCTCCGGTTCGGTGACGAAGGGGATCACCGGCGCGATGCTGACGCCGACCGGAATGCCGGCCTCGGTCAGCGTGCGGATGGTGCGCAGGCGGCGCGCGGGCGCGGCGGCGCGCGGCTCGAGCGTGCGCGCGATGGCCGGGTCCAGCGTGGTGACGGTGATGGCGACGGCCGCCTGGCGCTTCGCCGCCATCGCCGCCAGCAGGTCGATATCGCGCTCGATCAACGCGGACTTGGTGATCAGCGCGACCGGATGCTCGCACTCGTGCAGCACTTCCAGCACGCGCCGCGTCAGGCGGCGTTCGCGCTCGCAGGGCTGGTAGGCGTCCGTGTTGACGCCGAGCGCGATCGGTTCGGGCACGTAAGACGCCTTCGCCAATTCGCGCCGCAGCAGTTCCGGCGCGTTCACCTTGGCGAAGATCTTGCTCTCGAAATCCAGCCCCGGCGACAAGCCAAGGTAGCTGTGGGTGGGGCGCGCAAAGCAGTAAATGCAACCGTGCTCGCAGCCGCGGTAGGGATTGAGCGAGACGTTAAAGGGAATGTCGGGCGAGGCGTTGCGCGTCAAGATGGTTTTTGCCTGCTCGTCGCTGACCTGCGTCTTCCACGCCGGCGCCCCGTCGCCCTCCTCCTCGCTGGGCCAGCCGTCGTCGAAGGCGACGCGCCCGTGCAACTCGTAGCGGCCCTGCAGGTTCGACACCGCGCCCCGGCCTTTTTTAGCCTTCAGCGACGGCGGCGCCAGCATCACCCGCCCTTCCTCATCTCCATCGTGGTCCGGCATATGACGCCTCAAGTACTGTATATATGAACAGTATTCTATGCCGGGATCCGGACAAGATCAAGGCCCGCCCGGCGCCTCGCCGCCGCCTAGGCTGATATAGCTCAATTGCTGGGCCACGAAGCCGTCGAAGGCGGTGATCAGCGGCGCGAAGCGGGCCGTGTCGTTTTCCAGCTGCATCAGGGCGTAGCAGCTCGCCTCCAGCGTCGACAACTGGTCCGCCGCGTGCGCCTTGCGGATCAGGTAATGCGAGGCCGGCGTGTCGCGCAGCGGCAGGCGCGGCAATTCTTGCAGCAAGGGGTTGAGGTGGAGCATTTTGCGGCTCTTGCGCCAAGTGCCGTCCAGCACCACCAGGCGCAGCGCCGAAGGCGCGTCGCTCCAGGCTGGGTCGAAGGCTGGCGCCGGCTCGCCGGCGCTGGCCGGGTACAGCAGGACGCTGCGCTTGCCCGCCAGCAGCGGCGCCAGCACGGCAGGATCGAAGCGTTCGCCCACCAGCAGCGTGCTGCCCGGCAGACTCAGATGCAGCAGGCGCGCGCTGCCTTTGGCGTTCGCCACCTCCAGCGGATGTTGCAGGATCAGCACTTCGACGGCGTGCGGCAGGGCCGTGATCCACTCGCAGATGCAGCTCGCTTGCGGGCGCAGGCAGGTGGCGCAGATGGCGCGTTTGGTGCTGTTGCTCATGTATCGGTCTTTGCGTTCGGGCCGGCGCGGAGGCGCGGGCAGGCGCGATTGTAGCGCCCGCGGCGGGCGCGGGCCTCAGTCTTGTTTAACGTAGATCAGTTTCGCGGTGTCGAAACCCAGCGCCTGCGCCTTGGCGACCAGGCGCGCGCGGGTCGCCGCGTCCATCGTCGGGCTGCGCGAGAGCAGCCACAAGTAGGATTTATCCGGGCCGCTGACCATCGAATAGCTATAGTCGCGTTCATCCAGGTCGAAGACGATGTAGGCGCCATAGAAAGGTCCGAAGAACGACACTTTCAGATAGCCCTGGTCGGGCGCGCCGACGAAATAGGCCTTGCCGAGCGCCTCCTTCCAGCGCGCGTCGGCGTCCTTGTAGCCGCGATTGACGACCGCTAGGCCGCCGTCGCCGCGCAGGCTGTAGCTGGCGCTGACGTGGCTCAGTCCCCGTTCGAAGGAATGGTCCAGGCGCGCGATCTCGTACCATTTCCCCACATAGCGCGCGCTGTCGAAGGGGCGCACCGGCTCGATGTTTTCGGGCCGGCCAACGCAGCCGCCCAACAACAGCGCGCACAACAACAAGATTTTCTTCATAGTGTTTTCCTGCGCCCGGTGGCGGCCAGCATTGGCCCGCGCAATTGTAGCGCACGGGCGGGGCGCCGCCCTACTGGAGCAGGAAACGCGTCACCATCTCCTTGATCTCGCCGCTGCGCTTCATTTCCCGGAGCACGGCGTTGAACTTCTGCACGAAGTCGGCGCGGAAGGGGAAGTGCTCCGGCGACAGTTCGGTGTAGCCGAGGAAGCCCTGTTCGGCGCCCAGTTCGACCGTTTCGACCAACGGCAGGTAGCTTGCCGCCATCAAACCCTCCTTCTTGATATGCTCGAGTTCCCACAGGATCGAGAGGCGGTCGTTGACATAGCAATCTATCCTTCCTCGCAAGAGCTTGAGCAGATTGGCGCGGCTGCCGTGGACCGCGTCGACGCTCAGACGGCCGGCCTTGACGGCCGCGTCGAATTCCCTGCCGCCGGCCAGGAAGCCCGCGTTCATGCCGATGCGCAGACCGGAATAATCGTCCGGCCACACCTTCAGCGCACGCATGCGGGCCAGGCCGGCGTTGCAGAACACCACCAACTGCTCCGTCAACATCGCCTCGGAATACTTCATGAAGGGACGTTCGGCGGGACGGAAATATGGCGGATAGAGCGCGAAGGCCTGGCCTTTTTCCAGCATCAGCACACCGCGCTTCCACGGCACCGGCAGCAATTGCACGCGGTAGCCGGGCAAGCGCTCCAGCGCCCTTTGCACGATCAACGTATAGATGCCGGTGAGCCGGCCATTATCCAGATAGGAGTACGGCGGATAATGATCGTCGGCGTAGATGGTGACATCGACCGGCGCGGCGGCCGCGGCGCCCGCCAGCGCGCACAGCAGCGCGCACAGCGCCGCCCAGGAAGGACGCCGACGCGCTCCCCGCGCACCACGGCGCGCCGGCGGAACAGGCTCGGGAAGCGAACGCATCTTCATGCCCCAAGACTAGCACGACTCGCACAAGCGGGGAAGAACCGGGCCAGGGCGCCGGGCTCTTTGAGGACCGCACGCAACCATAGGCGCAGCGGCAATTCGCCCCAGCCGGCCGCTTTCTCGGACGGCGCGCTGCCGCGCGGTGGCGTAGTCGGCCAGCGCACAGCCGCCGGCCTCGCTCAGCGGGATGGCGCGTGTCAGTTGCAGCGAGCGGCTCGGCAACCAGGACAGGTTGCCGATGCGCTGCTCATAGTCGCCCTCGTCCGGCGCCGGGTACGGGCCTTCCCAGTAGCATTCGCACAGGCCGGTCAGCGCGCCGTTGCCGCCCGCCTTGACGAAATCTGCGCAGGCCGGCAGCTTGCCGAAATAGCCGATGCGCGCCTCATGGCGCCGCCGCCGCCGCGCCGACGATGCTCTCGGGCAGCGTCACGCCGCGCAGGCCGCGCTGCCGCAGCGCGCCGCCGGCCGCGCCCGAGCTTTCCGCGCTGCTGGTGATCTTCAAATCGACGGCCACCGCGACGTTGCCGCGACTCCAGCGCAGCTCGTAGACGCCGCCCTCCTTGCGCGTCTTGCTGGCCGCGTCGATCATGCGCTTCAGGCCGAACTGGCCGGGCGCGTTGAACAGCTCGACGCTGCGGCCGTCGAAGGTGATGGCGCTGATACGCGCCCCCGGCGTGCCCTGCGTGCCGGGATGGAGCATATTACTCCACTGCGCGCGCGTGTTGCGGTAGCGCAGTTGCTGGCCGTCGATCTCGACCGTGTACTCGAGCGCGCCGGGCGCCGCCAGCGGCTGGATCTGGAGCAGCGTCTGCACCGCCGCCGCGCCGCCGCCGGCGCCGGGCGCCGCGATCCAGCCGGGCAAGCACGCCACCACCCGCGGCGCCAGGGTCAAGCCCATGTCGGCCCAGGTGCGCGCGACCAGCATGTCGCCGCGGCGCACCACCAGCGGCCCCAGCGCCGTGCCGACGAATTTCGCGATCGCCCCTTCCGGACCGAAGAACTGGCCGATCTCGGCGCCGCTGGCCTTGATGCGCGCCGCCCGCGCGAAGGGGTATTTGTCGGCCAGCGACTTCTGGAACGGCTCGTACACCTGCGCCAGCCAGGTCTTGTTCACCTCCGCCTCGGCCGGCACGACGATCATGGCGAAGGTCTGCATCAGCGGGCGCACGAGAATGGGACGGATGGCCTGCTTCTGCGTCTCGCCCATGCCGGTCAACATCTGCTCGTCGACGAATTTGAGCGCGTCGGCCAGCTCGGAACCGTTGCCCTCCAGCGTCTGCTGCATCAACTGCTTGGCGCCCGGCCCCGGGTCGCCCTGGTTCTTCATCTGGTTCAGGCGGCTGCGCAACTTCGACAGCGCCTCCAGGTAGGCGCGCAGCGGCGAGGCGTCCAGCTCCTTGCCGGCGACCAGCTTGGCGACGCCGGCGAACTCGCGCCCGACCACGCCCATCGGCAGCGCCGCTTCGCCCGCCGCGCCCGGATTCACGTTCAGGTTCGCCGGCGCCGGCGCGCGGCGCAGCACGCTGTCCTTGAACCAGTTCGCCAGCCTTCCTTCCGCCCTGGCCGGCTCGACGCCGGCGGCGGGATTGTCCCACGCGGTTTCCCGCTGGATGGTGTTGAACAGCTTGGCGATCGGCGAGACCTGCGGATCGCCCAGCCGGTTCATCGCCGCCACGGCGGCGTCGAAGCCGTTCAGCTCACCGATCGTCACGCCCCGCACGAACTTCAGCCATTCGCGCGTGTAGTCGGCCTTGTACAAATCGATCAAGCCCTTCTGGATCTGCTCCGGGCTGCCCTCCAGCGTCAAGTCGTCCTTCGCCGCGCTCTTCAGCACCCAGTCGGCGCTTTGCAGCTCGCGGTTGGCGGCCTCCTTGAAGGCGCCGGCGACGAAGCCCTCCCAGGCCTGGCGCGTGAAGGTGCCGGCGATGGCGTAACTGCCGGCCAGCAGCGCCTGGTCCTGCTCGCCGACGATGCGCGCCACCGTCATCGAGGGGAAGCGCGTCGCCGCGCGCGCCTTGATGTCGGCGTAGACGCGCTCGCGCGCCGGCATGCCGCGCACCACCCGGCGCAGGTTCTCGCGGGCCTGGTCGAGCAGCGCCAGCTTGGGTTCGACCCGCGGCCAGGACGGGTCGCCCGTCTGCGCCAGGTAGAAGGTCATGAGGCGCTCGGCGTTGCGTATCATCTGCTCGCGCGGCATGGCGCCGCGGTTGCTCTCCAGCCAGCCGCGCCAGAAGCGCGTCATCTGGTCGTTCAAATGGCTCGCCTCGGCGTGCGATTTATCGACCAGCATCAGATACGTCTTCAGCGCGTTGTAGGCGTCCTCGACGTTGCTGGCGGAGGCCTCCTGGTATTGGCGCGGCGCGCCCGCCGCCGCCACGGCCGGGGCGCCGCGCGGCGCCGGCTGCAACTGCTCGGCGTTGGCGTTCATGTCGGCCAGCAGCGTCTCCAGATTCGCCGCCACCGGCTTCAGCATCACCTCCCGGACGCCGGAAAAATACTCCTCGCGCAGCTTGCGTTCGAGCAGCTCGCCCTGGTACAGGCCCATGCGCAGCGACCAGGGCCGCGCGCCGCGGTAGCGTTCCAGCTGCTCGATGCGGTCCTGCAGGATCTCCAGCGCCTCCAGGCGCGACTGCAGGTCGAGGCGCTTGTCCTGCAGCCGCACCACCTTGTCGAGGTCGGCCTGGACGTTGCTGACCAGCTGGCGGTTGCCCAGATAGGACCAGCTCCAGCCGCCCAGGCAGGCGCCCAGCGCCAGCGTGACGCCGAAGAACACCGCGTACTTCAGCCGCACGCTGCTCTTGCTGGCGTAGTCCGACACCAGATGCCGGTCGGCGAAGATGACCTTCTGAAACAGCTCGCGCAGGAAGTAGCCGTACTGGCGGCCGTTGCCGGCGCCGGACCGCGGCGCGCGGAAGTCCGGCGCGCAACGCCGCGCCACCTGCCGCGAAGAGGCGCTGAGCGGCTCGCCCTCCTGCAGCGCGCTGGTGAAATAGTAGCCGCGGAAGACGGGTTGGAACTGATAGGGGTTTTCCTCGAACAGGGTGGCGATGAAGGCGCGCAGCGCATCCTTGACGGCGGCGAATTCGAGCGGGAAGGTGAACGCGCCGGGCGGCATGCGCTCGCGGCGCCGGTGCGCCATGTTCGCCAGGCCCATCTCGCTCAGGCCGTCGCGCAACTCGTTGAAGCTGTGCTCGAAGAAGGCCAGCAAATCGACGCTGGAGACCTTGCGCCGGTACGGCATGGTGGCGCCCCAGACGCGCTCGCGCTCGCCGCGCTCGGCCGCGCCGAAAAAGTCCGCGAAACCGGCGATCAGGTCGACCTTGGTGAAGACGATGTAGACGGGCGCGAACACCTCCAGGCGCTCGACGATGTCCTGCACGCGCTTGCGCAGGCTGCGCGCCAGTTGACGCCCCGGGTCGGGATCCTCGCCGCCCAGATCGGCGATGTTGACGGCGATCAGGATGCCGTTGATCGGCGCCTTCCTGCGGTGCCGTTTGAGCAGGTCGAGGAAGCCGCACCATTCGCCGTGGTGCTCGTCCTGCACCGCGTAGCGTCCCGCCGTGTCGAGCAGGATGCCCTCGGTGGTGAAGAACCAGTCGCAATTGCGGGTCCCGCCCACGCCCTGCGCGATGGCGCCGTCGCCGAACGGGAATTGCAGGCCCGAGCTGGCGACGGCGCTGCTCTTGCCGGCCGCCGGATTGCCGATGATTAGATACCAGGGCAATTCGTACAGCGCCGCCGCGCCCGGCAGCCGGCCCAGCTTGGAGCCCTTGATCGTCTCGATGGCCTTCAGCAGGCCGGCGCGCACCAGGTCGAGCTCGCCGCGCCCGGCCTCGCCCGGCCTAGCCGGGCCGGCGCCGCCGATGGCTTGCGCCAGGCGCTCCGATGCGCGCCGCGCGCGCCGGCGCCGCCAGCACCAGAGCAGCGTCCACAGCGCCGCCGCCAGCGCGAAGGCAAGCAGCGCCCACGGTGCGGCGAGCTCGGGCGCCTCCGCGCCCAGATACAGGAAGGCGGCCAGCGCCGCGAAGGCGAACAACGTCAGATTGCGGATGTCGCTGAGGAAGAGCCAGATTCGTCGCATCAAGGGAGCGCAGGGGAAGAGGAACGGTGGGAGGTGGCTGCGGTGGCGCGAACCATGTTGCCACCGATAAAGCGGCGCTTTCTTGAGGCGCCGCAAGCGGCGCCGCGCGGCCGGGCGCCGCCGACCCGCCGTTGACGCCGCGCAAGCGTCGCACCGCCCCGCGCGTGCGGCGCGACCCATCCGGTACTAAAATAGTTCCGCGCACCGGCGTCAATGTCCCAGGCGGCCCGGCAGGCGCAACTCCGTATGGCCGAAATCCATCATGGTCCAGCGCCCGCCCCAGCGCAGGCCGACCGATTCGGCCACCTCGCCATAGAGGCGATAACCGCGCATCGCCCATGGATCCTTCTCTGAAATGAGCAGCCTGCCATCCCGGAAAAACGCGCAATCGGCCGCCAGGCCGTACTGGTGGTAGCTTTGGAAGGCCCGCGCGTTGCTCACGGCGGTACCGGCGGCGGCCAGCGTGTTTTGCCGCTCCGGGCTGCGGTAGCCTTCCAGCAAAGCCATCTCGTAGCCGTGCCGGTCGCGCATGATCTTGAACACCAACAAGAGGCGCTGGCTGAAATCGCGGTCCAGCAATTGCCAGTTGCGGCTGGCGCCGCCCAGCAGCGGGCGCAGCAGCGTCACCTCCCGCGTCGTGAAGGCCAACGGCGGCGGCGCCGGCGGCGGCACCAGTTGCTCGCCCCTCAGCAGATCGCTGACATGGACATTCGCGACGCGGCTCCCGCCGTCAAAGCCGGCCAACATATCGCGTCCGCCCAGCAGCCAGACCAGGCCGGGCGGCAGGCCGATCAACAGCGCGCCGGCCAGCGCCAGCCAGCGGTGCCGCGCCAGCGCCGGCCGGAGCCGCGCCCGCGC